>CAIXZC010000317.1 GCA_903923815.1 uncultured Myxococcales bacterium | reverse complement strand
GACCCTGGAGCAGTACACCCGGGGACGGTCCTAATCTCCCACCATTCCTGCCCGCCGCCCACCCGGGGACGGTCCTAATCTCCCACCATTCCTGCCGCGGAGCGCCCACCCGGGGACGGTCCTAATCTCCCACCATTCCTGCCGCGGAGTGCGCCCGCCGATGCGAAAGAGGCAAGTTAGGACCGTCCTCGAGGCCGAGAGAGAGGCAAGTTAGGACCGTCCCCGAGGCCGAGAGAGAGGCAAGTTAGGACCGTCCCCGAGGCCGAGAGAGAGGCAAGTTAGGACCGTCCCCGAGGCTGTCAGGCGGCCAGCAGAATCCACACCATGATGCCCACAATCAGCAGGGGCGAGACGAAGCGCACGGTGAACTGCCAGTAGCGGAAGAAGGGGCCCGAGCCTAGCTCCTCGGTCTTGTGGTGGCGGGCCAGGAACCAGCCCGCGAAGAGGGCCGTGAAGAGGCCGCCCAGGGGCAGGGCCCAGTTGGCGCACAGGTAGTCCGCCAGATCAAAGAACGTCTTGCCGAACAGCGTGTAATCCGCCAGCACATTGAAGGACAGGGCCGAGGGGATGCCCAGCAGTGTGATGGCGCCGCCAAGCAGCAGCACGGCCTTGCGGCGATGCCAGCCCAGGCGGTCGATGAAGTGGGAGACCACGACCTCCAGCAAGGAGATGGTGGAGGTGATGGCGGCCAGCACCACCAGGACATAGAAGACGACCACGGTGAAGCTGCCCCCGGGGAGCTTGGCGAACAGGATGGGGATGGCGGTGAAGATGTTGCTGATGCCGCTGCCCTCCATGGTGGTGTTGAAGCTGAACAGGATGGAGAAGATGACCACCGACGCCATGAGGGCCACCAGGGTGTCGATGATGGCGATGGAGAAGGCAGAGGTGATGACCAGCTCGCGCTTCTCCACGTAGGAGCCGTAGGTGATGATGGCGCCCATGCCAAGGGACAGGGAGAAGAAGGCCTGCCCCATGGCATCCAGCACCGTGGACATGCCGAAGTTGGTGAAGTCGGGGCGGAACAGGTAGGCCAGGGCCTGGCCGCCGCCAGGAAGGGTGAGGGCCAGCACCAGCAGGCCCAGCATCATCAGGAGCAGGGCGGGCATCATGATCTTGCTCATGCGCTCTATGCCGGCGGACACGCCCCCCGCCACGATGAGCATGGTGACACCCATGACCACCACCAGCCAGCCCACCTGCTTGCCGGGGTTGGCCAGGAAGGTGGAGAAGAGGGTGTTGGCGCCCTCCGGGGTGATGCTGCCGAAGGTGCCCGAGGCCGCCTGGACCAGGTACTCGCCGGTCCAGCCCGCCACCACGCAGTAGTAGGACAGCAGCACGAAGCCCGTGGTCACCCCCAGGGCCCCCACCCAGTGCCAGCGCTTGCCCTGGGCCAGGGTCTTGAAGGCCCCCACGGGCCCCTGGCGGGAGCGGCGGCCCAGGATGATCTCGGCCAGCATGACGGGAATGCCCAGCAGCAGCACCGCGGCGATGTAGGACAGGACGAAGGCGCCGGCCCCCGTACCCTCCGGCCCCGTGCCTCCCCCCGTGCGATAGCACAGGTAGGGGAACTTCCAAAGGTTGCCCAGCCCCACCGCGGACCCGGCGGCCGCCAGGATGAAGCCCAGCGCGCCCCCAAAGGAACCCCGTTCGTGTCCAGTCGCCATTGGTGCCTCCTGCGTTTTCGTGCGCGGAATTATGCAAGGGGGCCGCGGGGGCGGCAAGAAAAACCGGGAAACCAAGGTTTGTGCTAATGTGCGTGCCCTGGAGGTGCTGCATGGGAACTGCCTACATCGAGAGCATTCGTCAGCGGGTCAGCGTGCGAACCTATGTGCCCGAGCCTTTGTCGGCGGAGTTGTTGGAGCAGGCCCAGGGCATTGTGGCCTCGCCGGTGGCGGGGCCCCTGGGTTTGCCCTGTCGCTTCGAGCTGGTGGACGCCCGGCACAGCAAGGAGGTGCTGGGGGTCAAGCTTGGCACCTACGGCTTTGTCAGCGGCGCACCCCTGTTCCTGGTGGGCTGCGTGCGGCAGGCGCCCCGGGCAGAGCTGGAGTTCGGCTACGTCCTGGAGGAGATGATTTTGCGCCTCACGGCCCTGGGCCTGGGCACCTGCTGGATGGGCGGCACCTTCAGCCAGACGGCCTTCGCCAAGGTCCTGAAGCTGGGCCCCCAGGAGCTGCTGCCCGCGGTCAGTCCCCTGGGCCTGCCTGCGGCCAAGGCCACGCTGCGGGAGCGCCTGGGCAAGAAGATCTTCGCCAGCCGGTCCCGCAAGCCCTGGGCCGAGCTGTTCTTCAAGGCCGGCAGCCTGCACACGTTGACGGCCGCTGAGGCGGGCAGCGTGGGGCCCCTGCTGGAGGCCGTACAGGCGGCACCCTCGGCGGTGAACCGCCAGCCCTGGCGGGTGGTGCTGGAGGGGGACTGCTGCCACTTCTTCCTGGAGCGCTCCATCCCCGTGCAGCGCCCCCGGGCGGACATGCAGTTGCTGGATCTGGGCATTGCCCTGGCGCATTTTCGGCTGGCGGCGCAGGAGCTGGGGATGACCACCACGGTGCTGACCAAGACCCCCGAAGCCCCCGCAGGAAAGAAGTGGGAGTCGGTGGTGACGGTGAAGGTGGGGTAGGGTTATTGGAACTCGCCCTTGACGGCGCTGGGGATGGAAAGCTCGGCACCGGTGAGCTGCTGGCTGGACTGGTCAGAGTAGCTTTTCTTGATGGTGGCGATCTCGTCCATGGCGGCGAAGAAGGCCTCTATCACTGCGGGGTCGAAGTGCCGGCCGCGGCCCTCCTCCAGGATCTTCATGGCGTCCTGGAAGGACATGGCCTCTTTGTAGGGGCGGTGGGAGGTGACGGCGTCGAAGACGTCCGCCACGGCCACGATGCGACCCACCAGGGGGATGTCCGTGCCGCCCAGGCGGTGGGGGTAGCCGCTGCCGTCCCACTTCTCGTGGTGGGACAGGGCGATGACCTCGGCCATGGCTATCAGCTCCGAGTCACCCTTCTCCAGGATGCGCGACCCGATGATGGGGTGCAGCTTCATGACGCGCCACTCTTCCTCGTCCAGCTTGCCCTTCTTGCCCAGGATGCGGTCGGGGATGCCTATTTTGCCCACGTCGTGCATGGGGGCGGCGTAGAAGACCCCGTCCACAAGCTCCTGGGGCAGGCCCATGGTGCGGGCGATGATGCGCGAGAAGTAGGCCATGCGGATGACGTGGGCGCCGGTGTCGTCGTCCTTGTATTCGGCGGCCTTGGACAGCCGGAAGATGGTGTCGATGGAGGACTTGCGGTAGCGCTCCAGGGCGCGCTGCAGATCGGTGGTGCGCTGGCGGACGCGGTGCTCCAGGTCCTCGTTGCTGCGGGCCAGGGCGGCCATGGCCTGCTTGAGGTGCAACTGGGTGGTGACCCGCATGCGCACCTCGGCGATGTCGAAGGGCTTGCCAATGAAGTCCACGGCCCCCAGGGCGAAGCCCCGCGCCTTGTCGTCGATGTCGCTGAGGCCGGACACGAAGATGACGGGGATGTCCTTGGTGTGGGGGTCGCGCTTCAGGGCCGTGCAGACCTGATAGCCGTCCATCTCGGGCATGCGGATGTCCAGCACGATGAGGTCGGGGGACTCCTGGGCGACGGCCTCCAGGGCCTCCCGGCCGTTGGACGCGACCATCACATCGGCCACGCCGTCCAGGGCCATGGCCAGCAGCTTCAAGTTGGCCTCAGAGTCATCCACCACCAGCACGATCCCCGAACCACGTGGTACCTGAAGCTGTTCCATGGTCACCTCCGCAGATGTTCAAGCAGTTGCTGGGCTGTCTCCAGGGCCTCTCGGTAGCGGTAGGCCTCGACCTCGGCGCGAAGGCGCTGCAACAGGCCTCCGTCCCCGTGCAGGGGCTTGCGAGCGAGGGCTGTGATGAGGGCCGCCACCTTGGCCGGCCGCCGGCTGCGGATGCTGTCCATTCCAGAGACCAGGACCGTAGCCAACTCCTCGGGCTCCCAGCCCTCCGTGGGGCCAGTGGTCTCGAACTCCTCGCTGTCCTCCCCAAGGGGGCGGATGAACTCCGAGACGGTCTTGAGGATCTCGGCGTTGGTGGCGGGCTTGGACAGGTAGGCCCGGGCGCCGAACTGCAGCAACGCGTCAATGTCGTCGCCCTTGCCGTAGCCCGACAGGATGACCACCGGCAGGTCGGCGTCCAGGTCCATCAGGCCACTGAAGGTCTGGCGACCGCTGAAGCCCGGCATGATCATGTCCAGCAACACCAACCCCACCCTGCTGCGGTTGGCGCGGACGTACTCCAGGGCGCTGCGCCCGTCGTTGAAGGACACCACGTCGTAGGCGTTGAGGCGCAGGATGGTGACCATCAGCTCGCGCACCTCTTCCTGGTCGTCCACCACCATGACCTGACGGCGCTGGGGCAGGTCCACGCGGGTCCGGTCGTCCGTGTCCTCGGGCTCGTCGGGCTGCTGCCCGGGGGCGAAGCACAGGCACAGGAAGGGCTGCTCATCGTTGAGGGTGGCGCAGACCCCCCAGCGTTGGGTGACGGCCCAGACCCGGTCGCGGATGAACTGGGAACCGGCCCGATCGGTGGGCAGCCAGGGCGCGGTGACCAAGGCCCGGACCGAACCCACGGCGGCATTGGGACACCGCCTGTTGGGGTCTCCATCGCGCACTTCTATGACGACGCGGGAGCCCTCCGTGCCGCACTCTGCCAGCAGCGTCAGCAGCTCCAAGAAGAAGCGCTTGAGCAGGCGCCGGGGCATGGCCACCTCGGGGGCCTGGGCGTTGCGGTGGAGCTCCAGTTCGGTGCGCCCCGCCAGACCGATCTTCACGATGGGCAGGAGGTTGGCCAGGAACAACTGCAGGTCGCAGCCCTTGTCGTCAACCCCGGCGCGGGTGCGCAGGTCCCCCCAAGCGGCCACCAGATTGGCGGCGGCGCGGGCGGCGTCCTGGATGTGGCGGGCAAACTCGGAGACCTCCTCGGGGGAGGCCGCCTGCTCCAGCAGGGAGGCGTAGCCCTGGATGCTCATGAACTGGTTGTTGAGGTGGTGGCGAAGCCCGGAGGCCAGCCTTTGAAGCAACTGGGCGTCATCCCCCGCGGGGTCACCCTGGACAAGGTTGTTCAGCGATCTTGGAGTCTCCGCGCCTGCCATTTCAGCTCTCCCGTATAGCTTTCAGCGGCGATTTGCAGGCGGATGCTAACAGGTTTTTGGGGGGGTTGAAAACCGTTTGTTCAATCTTGTGGGGAAGATTCAGTAGCGTCGTCATCGTCGGCACCAGGCCGGGGACCCTGGTCCAGGAACACCAGGCTGCCCAGACCCAGGCGCTTGACGCGCACCAGGCCGTCGTCCCGATCCAGGTGTCGGGGCAGCCACAGGCGCACCAGCCCGGTGGCGTGGCAGGCGAAGAACATGTAGCCCCCGGAGCGCTTCTGGGGATGGGAGATCAGGCGGGAGGTGTCGGGGCCGCCGGCGCAAAGCTCCCGGGCCCGGTCCGCATAGGTGACCTGGCCGCGGCCGATGGTGAGGTAGCAGAAGTTGACCTCGTGGCGGCGCAGGGCGGACAGGTCCCCCAGGCGCTGGAGGTAGGGGTCGCTGGGGACCCGGATGGTGTGGAAGCAGTAGCCGGCGCGGGTGGTGGTCTCGGGGCAGGGGCCCTGGCAGACGCAGGGGGCCTGCACGTTGTAATCGGAGGTCAGCAGGCGGTCCCGAAGCTGGGACACCCGGCGGGAGGGCATCATGAGGGCGGGCTCCACCAGGATGAAGGCACCGTCCACGGTCAGCAGGCGGGTGACGCGGTCCACCAGGTCCAGGCCCTGGTCCACGAAGGTCTCGGGGGCGAAGACCTCGTTGACGACGTTCTGGCAGAGGACCACGTCGAAGCGGTCACGGGAAGAGCCCCCTCCCTTGCGGTCGGGGTTCGGAAGGGCAAGGGCAGAGCCTCCTCCCTTGCGGTCGGGGTTCGGACTACTTGGGAGATCCTCAAGGGACTGGCTGGTGCAGAGGCGCTCGGTCTTCAGGCCCGCCACCAGGGCGGCGCTGGCCACGGCGTCGGCAAGGCTTTGGGCCAACTCGGGGTCGGGCTCGTCCAGGCGAAGCTGCACCGTGCCCTTGTAGCCACAGGCCCCCAGGTACAGCAGCAGGCCCGAGGCGCAGGCCCCGGCACCGGCCCCCAGGTCCAGCACGCTGATCCGGGGTTTCTGCAACAGGTCCGGGTTCACCGCCAGGTGCTCTGCCAGCGGGATCCACACCTTCGGCAGGTCCGTGGGCATGAAGAAGTGGCGGCGGGCGTCCAGCAGGGCGCGGCGGGCGAAGGAGCTCTCGTCCAGGCGCCGGTTGTAGATGGCGGAGATGCGCTCCACGGCGCCCACCAGGGTCTCCGCGGCGGGGGCCGGGTGGCGCAGGCGAAACTCCTTGAGGAAGGCCAGGAACAGGGGCTCCAGCCGGGGGGCCACGGCGTCCGGAATGGCGGTGGCCAGCCGCAGGTCGGCGGCGTTGGCACGGATCTGGTTCATGGATTCCTCCTGGGGCCCCGGGGCTGGGGCGAGAACGGATCATAGGCCAGGACGTCGCCAATGTCAGCAGCGCCGGTGGCCAGCATCACCAATCGGTCCAGGCCCAGGGCCATGCCCGCACAGGCGGGCAGGTCGGGCAGGCTGGCCAGGAACTGATCGGGCAGGGGCAGGACGGGCAGGTCGTGGGCCTGCCGCACCGCATTGGCGGCCTGGAAGCGCCGGCGCTGGAGCAGCGGGTCCTGCAGTTCTACAAAGCCATTGGCCAGTTCTACGCCGCCCCAGTAGGCCTCCAGGCGCAGGGCCCGGTGGGGGTCGTCGGGGTCCAGCCGCGCCAGGGAGGCCTGGGCCGCGGGCCAGCCCCCCAGCAGCACGCCGGCACGGGTGGCAAGGTATGGTTCGATGACGTCCACCAGGGTCAGGTCGAAGCGGTCCTGCTGGTAGGCGGTGGCGGGGTCCCAGCCGGCCCGGTCCTGCACCAGTTGGCACAGGTCCAGGTGTTCCCAGGTGGGGGCCGCGGGGGCCAGCGTGGGGCAGACCCGGGCGGCGGCGGCGCAGGCGGTGGCCACCAGGGCCTGCACGTCCGCGGCCAGTTCCCCCAGGCCCCCTCCAACCCGATACCATTCGAGCATGTCGAAGCAGGGCCGATGGAGGCGCCCGGCCTCGCCCCGGCGAAAGGCGGGCCCCATGGTGAAGCAGGACCCCAGGCCGTCGGCGAGGGCCTGTTTCATGGCGATCTCCGGGGAAGCCATGAGGACGGCGCCGTCGAAGGCGAAGAGGTCGATGTGGTCCTCGGGGATGGCCTCCGAGGCCAGGGGCGGGATGTGCAACTCCAGCAGGCCCTGATCCACGAACCAGGCGCGCAGGGCCTGATAGATGGCGGCCCGGGCACGAAGCCTGGCAGTCCTGGAGGTGTGGGCGCTTAGAGACATGCGAGGGACCGGAGGGCCGTCAGGGGGCTCACTTCTTCACGCGCTCGACGTACTCGCCAGTGCGGGTGTCGATCTTCAGCAGATCGCCAACCTCCACGAAGAGGGGCGCCTGGACCTTGTAGCCGGTCTCCACGACGACGCCCTTGGTGGCGCCCGTGGCGGTGTCGCCCTTGATGCCCGCGGCGGCCTCGGTGACGGCCAGGACCACGAAGTTGGGCAACAGCAGGTCCACGGGGCGCTGGTTGCACAGGGTGACCTTCAGGTCAGTGCCGTCCTTCAGGTAGTGCACCGCGTCGCCGGCGTCGGCGATGGGCATGTAGTACTGCTCGAAGGACTTGAGATCCATGAAGTTCAGATTCTCGCCGTCGGCGTAGGTGTACTGCATGTCCAGGTGGACCACATCGGCCTCCTCGAAGGACTCGGAGGAGCGGAAGGTGCGGTCGTACCGGGAGCCGGAGTTCAGGTTCTTCAGCTTGCACTTGTAGAGGCCCTGGCCCTTGCCGGGCTTTACGAACTGCAGGTCCTCGATGATTGTGGGGGCGCCGTCAATGACAATGGCGCTGCCCCGGCGAAGCTGACCGACATCTATTTCGGACATGAAAGACTCCAATCTTCTTCAAAAAAGCCGGCGGGACGGTACACCAACGGCGCGGCGTCTTCAACTTAATTGACTTGCCAAAGGCGAAGGCATAGGCTGCCCGAAAGTCGCGCGGAGGTGCCCATGGCCAGGGGTCGAAAACGAGCAGTGATAACGGGCGGGGCCGGCTTCATCGGGTCCCATCTGTGCGAACGGTTCCTGGCGGAGGGCATGGAAGTCATCTGCCTGGACAACCTGCTGACGGGCGATCTGGCCAACATTGAGCGGCTGTTTGGCGATCCCAACTTTCAGTTCATGAAGGTGGACGTGACCAACTTCATCCACGTGCCCGGGCCCGTGGATTACATCATGCATTTTGCGTCGCCGGCCAGCCCCATTGACTACCTGAAGCTGCCCATCCAGACCTTGAAGGTGGGCTCCCTGGGGACCCATAAGGTGCTGGGCCTGGCCAAGGAGAAGGGCGCCACCATCTTGTTGGCCTCCACCAGCGAGGTCTACGGCGACCCCGAGGTCCACCCCCAGCCGGAGAGCTACTGGGGCCACACCAACCCCATCGGCCCCCGGGGCGTGTACGACGAGGCCAAGCGCTTCGCCGAGGCCATGGTCATGGCCTACCACCGCTACCACGGGGTCTCCACGCGCATCGCGCGCATCTTCAACACCTACGGGCCCCGCATGCGCATCGAGGACGGGCGCGTGGTGCCGGCCTTCATGACCCAGGTCATCCGGGGCCAGGAGCTGAGCGTCTTTGGCAGTGGCAACCAGACCCGCAGCTTCTGCTACATCGACGACGAGGTTGAGGGGCTGTTCCGGCTGCTGCTGTCCAACTACTCGGACCCGGTGAATCTGGGCAACCCCGACGAGTGGACGGTGCAGCAGTTCGCGGAGCTTTGCAGCGAGCTGTTCGGCCCCTGCCCCGTCACCTACCACCCCCTGCCCGTGGATGACCCGCGGACGCGCAAGCCCGACATCACCCTGGCCCGGGAGCTGCTGGGCTGGGAGCCCAAGATCACCCTGCGGGAGGGCATCGTGAAGACCCATCGCTACTTCGTGGAAGCCCTCAGGCGGGCTGGAGAGGCTGTGCAGTGAGCAGTTCCTTGGCCAACTTCACCACCTGGCGGCAGCGCCGCAAGCTTATCGTTCGGGGGCGCCTGCTGAGAAAAACCCTGACCCACGCCCTGGCGGCCCTGGGGACGGACCTGGCGACCCCCATCAAGGAAACCACGCGGACGCGGCTGCGGGAGTTCGACGAGCTGGTGGCCCAGAAGGGGGCGGCCAGCGTGCCGGCCCTGCGCAAGGTTGTGGAGGAGCTGGAGCGCCTGTCCGACGGGCCCCTGAGCGCCGGCCGCAAGGGCACCCTGCGGCAGTACGCGGAGAGCATAGCCTGGGCCGCAGCCATCGCCATCGTCATCCGCTTCTTCCTTATTGAGCCCTTCCAGATCCCCACGGGCTCCATGATCCCCACGTTGCAGATCCACGACCACATCTTCGTGTCCAAGTGCGCCTACGGCATCCCCATCCCCTTCGTGCGCAACTACTTCGTGAAGTGGGCCGCCCCCAAGCCCGGCGAGGTCGTGGTCTTCCCCTTCCCGCTGGACTATGACCCGCTGTGCGTGGCCACCGGCAAAGCCCGCAGCGAGTGCCCCCACCCGGACTACGGCAAGGACTTCATCAAGCGCGTGGTGGGGCTGCCGGGGGACTTCATCCAGCTTCGGGGGAACCGGGTGCTGGTGAACGGCAAGGCGTTGGACAGCAGGCACAAGGGCCAGGCCCCCTGCGAGATCGGCGGCGTGCCCTGCGTGTGCGCCGAACGCGAAGAGCAGCTTGGCGAGCACAAGTACATCTCGCGGCACGTGCTGGAGGCCCGCTCCTCGGCTGCCTGCATCAACAGCGACACCTGGCCCTGGCCGCGCAACTTCGACTTCTCGCTGCTGCCCAGGGAACTGCAATTCACGCCGGGCCCCGATGGGACGCCGGCCTTCCGCGTGCCCGAGGGCAACGTACTGGTGATGGGCGACAACCGGGACAACAGCAGCGACAGCCGCTTCTGGGGGACGGTGCCCGTGGACAGCATCCGGGGCAAGGCCCTGTTCGTGTGGCTGGCGGATGATTTTTCGAGGATCTTTTCAGGGGTGAAGTGAGGGGAACGGCGCCGGGTGATCCGCTTACTTCGTGCGCGGCTGGGTTAGCATCACATCTCTTCCAGCATTTCAATTCCAAGAATTCCCAGAGAGCTGCGCAGGGTGATGCCCACGGCGTCCACCAGCATGAGGCGGGCTGCCTTGAGCTGGGCGTCCTCGCAGGTGGTGATGGGGTGGCCCTCGCGGTCGGCGAACAGCAGGTTGAAGGCGCGGCACAGGTTGTAGGCGAACTCGGCCAGCCGCGAGGGGTCCAGGGCTGCGGCGCTCTCGGCGGCCAGCTTGGGGTAGGACTGCAGCAGCATGAGGACGCCGCGCTCCAGGGGCGTGCCCAGACGCGCAGCGGTGTCGGCGTCGAACTCCACGGTGGCCTGGCCCTCGGGGAGGCCCTTGCGCAGGATGCTGCGGGTGCGGGCGTAGGTGTACAGGCAGTAGGGGCCCGTCTGGCCGTTGAAGTCGATGGACTCCTTGGGGCTGTACTCGAAGCTCTTCTTAGGGGTGAAGCGGAACATGTGGTACTTGAGGGCCGCCTGGGCGATGAGCTCGGCGCGGTGGGCCGCGTCGGCGTCGCTGACGTTGTCGTAGTGGGCCTTGCCCGCCCGGCCCTTCACCTCTTCCAGCGCCAGATTGAACAGCTCGTCCATGAGGTCGTCGGCGTCCACCACCGTGCCCTCGCGGCTCTTCATGCGGCCCTCGGGAAGGCGAATCATGCCGTAGGCCACGTGGCGGCAGCGGGCCGCGGTGCCGGGGCGCAGCAGCTCCAGGACCGCGAACAGCACCTGGAAGTGGTAAAGCTGCTCGTCCCCCACCACGTAGGCCAGACGGTCGGCCCCCAGGGTGGTCAGGCGCTGCATGGCCGTGCCGATGTCCTGGGTGATGTACACCGAGGTGCCATCGGGGCGCAGCAGGACCTTCTCGCCCTCCAGGCCCGCCTTGGCCAGGTCCAGGCAGATGGCGCCGTCCTCGCGGCGATGGAAGATGCCCCGGGCCAGCCCGTCCAGCACCAGGTCCCGCCCCAACAGGTAGGTCTGGCTTTCATATTGAATCAGATCAAAGGCGCAGCCCATGCGCTGATAGGTCTTCTGGAAGCCCTCCAGCACCCAGCCGTTCATGCGGCGCCACAGCTCCAGCACCTCCGGATCGCTGGCCTCCCAGCGGCGAAGGAGATCCCTGGTGGCCAGGCCCAGGGGCGAGTCGGGGCTGTTGAAGTAGGCCTCTGAGGTGACCTCGGCGCGACCCGGCGCCGCGGCCTTCCAGGCCTCGAACTCGGCCTTGAACTCGCGGTCGAAGCGCACGTAGAGGCTGCCCACAAAGTGGTCCCCCTTGACGGCGGCGCTGTCCGGAGTGGTGCCCTGGGCCCAGCGCTGCCAGGCCAGCATGGTCTTGCAGATGTGGATGCCCCGGTCGTTGATGAGGTTCACGGTGCGCAGGTCCGCCCCGGCGTGGCGCAGCAGGCGCGACAGGGCCAGGCCCAGCAGGTTGTTGCGGATGTGGCCCAGGTGCAGGGGCTTGTTGGTGTTGGGGGAGGAGTACTCCAGGATCCACTTTTCAGGAAGGGGGGCGCCGACGGCCCAGCGGTCCTGATCCCGCAGCACGTTGCCCAGCACCGCGGCGGCCAGGGCGGCGGTGTTGAAGGTCAGGTTCACGTAGGCCCCATCCACATCCACTTTGGCCAGCAGGGGGTGGCCCCGCAGGCCGTCGGCCAGGTCCTTGGCGATCTGTTGGGGCGCCTTGCGAGCGGCCTTGGCGAAGGGGAAGCAGGGCAGCCCCAGGTCCCCCATCTCGGGGTTGGGAGTGGGCGCCAGTTCGAAGGGCGCTGCGAGGTTGGCCTGGGCCAGGGCCTGGGCCACCGCGGCCCGGATGGCCTCGAGAAACTGGATTACGCTGAGGGGCTGGCTACTGCTCATGGACTACCTCCAGGGGCGGACTTTTACCAGAGGCGGGGGAGGGACGCAACCAGGGACGCCGGGGACGCCCCCTCCCGGGCTGCCGGAGTTCGGAACGGATCCGCTTACTGCGTGCGCGGCTTGGATCGGCCAAAGGTCGGACGGACGGCCCGGGCCAGCCGACCTTGGGGTCAGCGCACGTAGACCTCTACGTTGTCAAAGCCCCAGGACTCGTCGGCCTCCTCCTGGTTGATGGTGGTGCCGAACTTCACCTCGGCGGTGGGGTTGGCGTGGCCGACCACCACGGAGAAGGCTGCCTTGCAGCGAATGCTGCCCCAGGGCGCGGGGCCGTTGGCGTAGGCCGTCCAGTCCTGGCAGCCCGAGTGATAGGGGCGAATCTTCTCCCAGCGCAGCACCGCGTCCACCCAGAAGCGGCCGTACTCGCTGTCCCAGGAGTCGATGGCGTAGTACACCGCGGCGACCCGAAGCTGGGTGTGGGGCAGGCCCAGCAGGTCCACGCTGCGCCAGACCTCCGCGGGGCTGAGGCCCCAGATGCCGTGGATGCTGCCGTCGTCGTTGGCCGTGACCTCGGGGTTGGACCAACCGTTGCCGCTGCTGCCGTCGTCCCACAGGACCCTCGTCCAGCCGCCGCCATCGTTGGTCATGTCGCACCAGACCTTGACGCCCGGGGCCGCGCCTGCGCCGTCGGGGTCGATGTAGTACTCGCCCGAGGCGGTGCCGGGCTGGGCCGTCAGCAGGGCCTGGCAGGACGTCCATTCCTTGAGGCACGTGGGCGAGCAGCCGTCCCCCGCCAACACGTTGAAGTCATCGCAGTCCTCGCCGGCCTCCATCAGGCCGTTGGGGCAGCAGGGGATCTGCTTGTCGTGGAGGCAGCCCTTGGCGGCCTCGCAGGTGTCGGCGGTGCAGGGGCTGCCGTCGTTGCAATCCACGGCGGTCCCGGGCAGGCACAGGCCGGCGGCGCACTTGTCCCCCTCGGTGCACTTGTCGCCGTCCTCGCAGGCCTTGGTGTTGGTCAGGAAGATGCAGCCGTTGACGGTGTCACACATATCGTCCGTGCAGGGGTTGTTGTCGGCGCAGGGGTTTTGCAAGAACTGGTTCTTGCAGCCCACCTTGGCGTCGCACGAATCGGTGGTGCAGATGATGCCGTCGTTGCAGTCCTTCACCGCCGCAGCCAGGCACCAGCCGTTGCTGCACTGGTCCCCGGTGGTGCACTTGTTGCCGTCATCGCACAGGTCGGTGTTGTTCTGATGCACGCAGCCCAGGCTGGGGTCGCAGGCGTCGTCCGTGCAGAGGTTGTTGTCGTTGCAGCTTCGGGGGGTGCCGGCCACACAGAAGCCGCTGTCGCAGTGGTCCCCCGTGGTGCAGGGGTTGCCGTCGCTGCAGGTGTTGCCCGCCGGGACGCTGCTGCAGCCGATGCCCTCCAGACACTCGTCATTGGTGCAGGGGTTCTTGTCGTCGCAGACCCGGGGGCTGCCGCCCACGCAGGCGCCGTCGTCGCAGGTGTCCCCCTGGGTGCAGGGGTCGCCGTCGTCGCAGGGCAGGGCCACGGGCAGGAAGGTGCAGCCCTTGGCGGGATCACAGTAATCCGCGGTGCAGTCGTTCTTATCGTCGCAGACCACGAGGGCGCCGGCCTTGCAGCCGCCGTCCTGGCACACATCGCCGTCGGTGTAGGCGTTGCCGTCGTTGCACTTGCCCGTGGTGGCGTCATGGATGCAGCCCAGCCCCGGGTCGCAGTAGTCGCTGGTGCAGGGGTTGTCGTCGACGCACTTCAAGGTGGCGTATTCGCACAGCCCGGTGGTCAGGTTGCAGGAGTCCTTGGTGCAGACGCTCTTGTCGTTGCAGACCTTTTCTTTGAACTCGCAGAAGCCGAAGGCCTCGCCGGAGGCAATGACGCAGGTGGCGGTCTGGCACTTGTTGGCGGCCACGCAGTCCTCGTTGGCATCGCAAAGATCCTTGGCCTCACAGCCGGGGGCGTCCAGAGTCAGGGTGTGACGACAGGCGTCGCCCTCAACCTCGCTGTCGCAGGAGTCCGCCGTGCAGGGGTTGTGGTCGTCGCAGCTCAGGGGCTCGTGCTGGCAGCGCGTGCTGGCAAGATCGCACCAGTCCCGGGTGCAGGGGTCCAGATCCGAACAGAGGCTGGCCGCGTTGCAGCCACAGTCGGGATTGTCGCCGTCCAGCACGTTCACGCAGGTCCCGTCGGGGGCGCAGCTGTCCACGGTGCAGTCCTTGCCGTCGTCGCAGTCCTTCTGGCTGGCAAAGACGCAGGCGCCGCCGTCGCAGTGGTCGCCCTGGGTGCAGGCGCTGCCGTCATCGCAGCCCAGTTCGTCGTCCGGCACGTTGCTGCACTGTCCCTTGTCGCAGGAGTCCGCGGTACAGGGGTTGGCGTCGTCGCAGGCGTTGTCGTCGGTGCCGCCGTCGCAGTCGTCGTCCAGGCCGTTGCAGGTCTCCACCTTGGCCTCCCTGGCGTCGCAGGCCGAAAGGCCGCCATCCGCGCAGGTTCGGACCCCCTTGCAGCGGCCCAGGTCGTTCTCGAAATAGCAGAAGGTGTACAGCCCCTGGGCGACGGAGGCGGCGTTGCAAGGGCACTGGGCGAGGGCCACGCACTGGTTGGTCTGCACCCCCTGGCCGTCCTGGCGAGGCTCACAGGCAAAGCCCTTGGGGCAGGCGTCGGTGTCATCGCAGAGGGTGCCACAGAAGGAGCCCGTGTCGCCATAGGTCAGGCAGCGCTCCCTGGCCGCCCCTTCAACCTTGCAGTCGGCGTCCGTGCGGCAGGGCTGGCACAGCACCGGGTACAGGTCGGGGTCGGGCAGCAGGTCCAGGGCGCCGCTGAGGTCCCCATCGGTCTGGGGCTGACCGTCCTGGGGAAAGAGGCCGTCACCGGG
>CAIXZC010000316.1 GCA_903923815.1 uncultured Myxococcales bacterium | reverse complement strand
GGCCCCAAGAACCGCCTGCGGGCCCAGGACATTCACAAGATCGTGGACGCCTTCACCCGGCAGTTGGTGCTGCCCAAGTACTCGCGTCTGGTGCCCCTTGCCGAGGTCGAGGCCAACGACTACAACCTGAACCTGCCCCGCTACATAGACAGCAGCGAGCCCGAGGACCTGCAGGACCTGGAAGGCCACCTGCGGGGCGGTATCCCCAACCGCGACCTGGACGACCTGGCCTCCTACTGGCAGGTCTTCCCCGAGGTGCGGGCCACCCTCTTTGAACCCGCCGACCGCCCCGGCTACAGCCAGCCCAGGCTACCCGCCTCAGAGGTCCGCAGCGCCATCCTGGGCCACCCCCAGTTCCTGGCCTTCAACCACAGCGTGCTGGCCCTCTTTGGGCAGTGGAAGGCCGCCAACCGCCACCGCCTTCGCAATATCGCCCTGGGGGACAAGCCCAAGGCCTTGCTGGAGTTCCTGGCCGAAGGTCTGCTGCAGCAGTTTCAGCAGGCCCCGCTGCTGGACCCCTACGACCTGTACCAGCACCTGCTGGACTACTGGGAGCAGACCATGCAGGACGATGTGTACCTGCTGGTGCAGGAGGGCTGGAAGGCCAGCGCCGAACTGGTGCCCGCCGAGCTGGTCATCGGGCGCTACTTCCAAACCGAGGCCAAGGCCCTGGAGGCCCTGGAGGCCGACCGGGACGACCTGACCCGGCAGCTTGAGGAACTGGAGGAAGAACACGGCGGCGAGGAGGGCCTGCTGGCCCAGGCCCGCAACGACAAGAACAAGCTGACCAAGGCCAGCGTCAAGGACAGGTTGGTTGCCATCAAGTACGAAAAGGACGCCCAGGACGAGCGGGCCCTGCTGGCCAAGGTCCGGGATCTGTTTGACGCCGAGACCGCCGCCAGCAAGCAGGCCAAGGAGGCCGCCAAGGCCCTGACCGAGAACGTGTCCAACAAGTACGCCCGCCTGTCCCCCGATGAGGTCCAGACCCTGGTGGTGGACGACAAGTGGCTGTCCGCCCTGGAGGCCAGCGTCCAGGCCGAACTGGACCGCGTGTCCCAAAGCCTGACCAGCCGGGTCCGCCAGCTTGCCGAACGCTACGCCACGCCCCTGCCCAGGCTGGAGGACGAAGTGGCCGCCCTCTCGGCCAAGGTGGAAGAACACCTGAAGAGGATGGGGCTGGCATGGAAGTGAAGGCTGGGTACAAGCTGACCGAGGTGGGGGTGATCCCGGGGGACTGGGAGCCTCGGGCGCTCGGTGGGTTGGTCAAGTTCAGAACCGGCCCATTCGGCAGCACCTTGCACAAGTCCGACTACACGACCAACGGTGTCCCAGTGGTCAACCCAATGCACATTGTTGACGGGACTGTTGAGCCAAGTTCAGACATGACGATAACCTCAAAGGCTGCCGCCGCTCTCGCCGACTTCCGAGTTAGACCGGGTGACATTCTCATTGGCCGAAGAGGAGAGATGGGCCGTTGTGCCTTGGTGAACGACACCCAGTCTGGGTGGCTCTGCGGTACCGGTTCCATGATCATCCGATGCAGCGAAGGGCTCAGCCCGGGTTTTCTTCAGCGAGTACTGTCGAGTGAGCGGGCTGTGTCATCGATCGTGGAAGGGTCGGTCGGAACCACGATGACAAACCTCAATCAAGCGGTCCTGGGAGGACTTCGGGTTCAACTCCCCCCCCTCCCGGAG
>CAIXZC010000315.1 GCA_903923815.1 uncultured Myxococcales bacterium | reverse complement strand
CAGGAGAGCCAGAGTTCCACCTCGGCGGCCTCCTCAACCTCGGGCCAGACGTTGCCGTACTTGTCCTCCACCTGAATCAGGATGGTGTCCGTGGCCTTTAGGCTTGCATTGCTGTAGGTCTGCTGGGTGCCCGCCACGTAGGGGGCGCTGCCCAGGCGCTCGTAGGTGCCGCCGCCCAGATCGCGAAACACGTTGTAGCCGCCGATGAACTCGGCGGGGATGGTGCCCACGGAGGCGGCGCTCCAGGTGACCTTGCCCTCCTGCGCCTGGATGCCATCGGGGACGAACAGCAAATAGAAGTTGTCCGTGATGGTGTTGACCACAACGGAGCTGGTGGAGACCAGCAGGCGGGTGACGCCGTTGCACTCCTTGCCCTTGGCGCAGTCCTTGAAGGTCAGGCTGTTCTTGGAGGCGTCATCCACGGCCAACTTGCCCTCAAAGGCCGCAGTGGTGTTTCCAAAGAACCCCCAGGTGAAGGGCTCCAGGTAGGCGGGCTTGTCGATCTTCAAGGAGACCACCAGCAGGCCCTCCTTGGTGTTCGCAGCCATGACCTCGAAGTAGCTCATGGCCAGAGGCGCCAAGGGGCGCGCGAGCACTACGAAGTTGCGATCGTCCTTCAGGCGCGGCACCGGCGCAAACTTGGTGTTGAAGGCGTGCATCTTGTTGAGGATGCTCCGGTTCATGCCCGCCACCTCGTCCCGGCGGGTGACCATCCAGTAACCGTAGTTGGAGAAGGCCTGCCCCAGGCCCCCCGTGACCCCGGCGACCTTCAGGGCCGAGGAGAGGTTTTCTGTGGCCTTGCCGGACCCGCCCATGACGCTGCCCAGCAGGTTGTCGCCGTGGAGCCCCACCAGGTAGTTCAGGAAGTGGGCGGCGGTGTACATGCTGTTGTCGTCCGCCAGGGTGAGTCCCCGGGACAGGTACTCGGAGTCGCCATCCTTGGTCCAGAAGGTCAGCTTCTCTTGATCCGTGTAGTTCAGCACAGCCGCTGGCAGGTAGTTGGCGCTGGCCTCAATGAACCAGCGGTTGGAGCTGAAGAGGAAGTTCATCACGTTGCCCGAAACGCCGCCCGTGTAGTACTGACCCTGGAAGACATGAACCAGTTCGTGGGCGGCCACGCCGATGAGATCATGCAGCCCCTCAATACGGGTGTTGGAGACCTTGAGGGGGCCGCCCATGGCGCTCTCCCCGGCGCCGTCCCCGGTGTACGTGATGTAGGCCTGCTGGGGGAGCGTGAGGGGCGCAAAGAGCTGGCCCCCGGGGCCCGAGAAGTTCAGCAGGGCCGAGTAGATCATGTTCAACGCCAGGTCCAGGTCCTCCACCATGTTGGGCACCGCAGGATCGGTGGCGGTGCCGGAGGGGTTGCCCCAGGCGGCGTCGGACTTGACGGCGACCTTGGCGCCGGCCTCCGCGGGGTACCAGGTGATCTGGAAGTCGCTGCCCTCACGGTTGCTGCGCAGGGCCGAGGTCCACAGCCAGGAGTCCACGCGGAACTTGCGGGCCACCGGCCCCGGCTCCAAAGGCAGGGTCTGTTGCTCCAGCCCTAGCT
>CAIXZC010000314.1 GCA_903923815.1 uncultured Myxococcales bacterium | reverse complement strand
TCCTCCAGCTTCTTCTTCTGCCCGTGGAAGTCCTGGGGGTCCAGGTCCGTGCCCGTGATGGAGGCAATGGCCGGGATGGCGAAGCCCAGCTTGCGGCGCAGCTCCGTCACGCCCTCGGCCAGCAGGCCCGCGGGGTCGTCGTGGCTGCCGTAGCCCAGCACACAGTCAAACAGCAGCAGCCCCGCGTCGGGGTCCGCGCCTTCCAGCATCAGGCGCTCGTTGCGCAGGACCGGCTCAATCATGGGGTGGGGGCGGCCCCGGGTGAAGATGTCGTCTCCCAGGTCCAGCAGCACGTGGCCCGTCTCGGGGGTCTCGCCTTCGATTCTCAGCTCGCCCTTCTTGTGCAGGTTGGACTTGATGGCCAGCCCCGCCCGCCCAAGCAGCACCAGGGACTCGGCGCCGGTGGTGCCGCCGCAGAACAGGGCCTTGAGGGTCTTGCGGCCGTTCATGGCCTTGGCGATGGTCTCCGGGGAGGGAAGGGTGCCCTCGGCCTCGGGGGTGACCTTCAGCCCCAGCAGCGCGCAGGCCTTCTCCGCCGCGGCCGCCAGGCTGTCCGCAAAGTACAGGCCGGTGGCGGGCTCGTCCGGGGGGACATCCGCGCCCACCATGTGGATGACGGCGGGCTTGGGGCAGCGCCTCAGGGTCTCTTCAATCTTGGCCTTGACCTCCGCCGCGGGGGGCTTGGAGACGAAAACCAGCACCTTGGTGTCCGGGTCCGCGGCCAGGGCCTCCAGGCCCAGGATGCTCATGAGGCCGCCGATGTCCTTGGACAGGTCGCGTCCGCCCGTGCCGATGGCCTGACTGACGCCGCCGCCCAGCCGGTGGATGATGGAGGTCACCTCCTGCACCCCGGTCCCCGAAGCCCCTACCACCCCGATGGCCCCACGGCGCACCACGTTGGCAAACGCCAGGGGCTTGCCGTTGATGATGGCCGTCCCGCAGTCCGGGCCCATCATCAGCAGGCCCTTGGCCACGGCGTCCTGCTTGAGGGCCAGCTCCTCCTCCACGCTGACGTTGTCCGAGAACAGCAGCACGTGCTTGCCCAGCGCCAGGCTGCGGCGGGCCTCCCGGGCGGCGTGCTCCCCGGGCAGGGAGATGATGACCAACCCCGCCTCGGGCAAGTCCTTCACGGCCCCCGTCAGGCCCACGGGACGCTGCTTGGCGGCCTTGCCGGTCTTGGCGGCGAGGGCTTCCTTGAGCAGGGCCTCCAGGGCGGGCTTGTCCAGGTTCTCGGCCTTCACCGCGGCCACCAGGTCGTTGGGCCCGGCGCCCGCGAAGTCGGCCTTGGCGTAGCCGCTTTTTTCCAGCAGCTCCAGGTTCATGGGGGTGCCCATGGCCACCACGGCGTCACCCACCCCAGGCGTCTTCTTGAGCCGCGCAGAGAGCTGCATCAAAAAGACCGAGTCGTTATAGCTGTCCTTCTTGATGATGATCACGGGTTTCACGACAGGTTACCTCCGGGTTGTAGGGGGGGGCCGGGGGGGCCTAGCTGCGCTTGAGGGCCAGATAGACGCGCTCGGGATCCATGGGCAGTTCGAAGAGGTCCACGCCGGTGCCGTGGGCGATGGCATTTCCAATGACGGAGGGGATGGAGATCATGGGGTGCTCGCCCACGCCGCGGGCGCCGTAGGGGCCCTTGGGATGGGGAGTCTCCAGGAAGATCTGCTTGGCCTCCAGGGGGATGTCCAGCGCCGTGGGGATCTTGTAGTCCACGAAGCTGTTGTTCTGCATGCGGCCATCCTTGAACACGAACTTCTCGACCAGGGCCGAGCCGATGCCCTGCACCACGCCGCCAATCACCTGGGCGCGGCACTGCTGCAGGTTGAGGACCTGACCGACGTCAAAGGCGGAGGCGATCTTCACCACCGTGATGGCGCCCGTGTCGGTGTCCAGCTCGATGTCCACGGCGTGGGCGCCGTAGGTCCAGTTGAGGGCCGGCGTGCCCTGGCCCGTCTCCTTGTCCAGGTTGGTGAGGCCCTGGGCGATGTACTTGCCGCGGCCGATGATGGGGCCGCCGATGGCGTTGCCGTCGGGGAAGACGTAGCCCAGGGCCACGTCGCTGTAGTTGAGGGACCGCTGGGGGTAGCCCTCGACCCAGATCTTGCTGTCCTTGCAGACCACCTTCTCGGGGCGGCAGCGGAAGATCTGGGCGGCGAGTTCCTTCATCTGACGGATGGCATCCCGGGCGGCGTCGATGGTGGCGCTGCCACCCATGACGGCGAAGCGGCTGGCCACGGTCTGCCAGTCGTAGGGGGTGAAGTCGGTGTCGCACTCCCAGGGGACCTTGACCTTCTCGATGGGGATGGACAGCTCGTCCGCGGCGATCTGGGCCAGGGAGGTGTAGGTGCCCTGACCGTAGTCCACGCCCGAGATGTGCACCGCCACGCTGCCGTCCCCGAACATGTGGATGACGCAGCCGCAGCTTGTGAAGGAGGGCATGGCGGGGGCCTTGTGCAGCATGGCCACGGCCTTGGCGCGGATCTTCCCGCTGTGGGCCTTCACCTTGGTCTTGGGCTTCTTGGCGCCGGTCCAGCCAATCTCCTTGGCGACGGCGTCCAGGCAGTCCGCGGGGCGGCCCGTGTCTTCGGTGAACAGCTCGCCGGTGATGGTGTGGTCGCCGGGCTTGAGCAGGTTCTTCTTGCGGAACTCCAAAGGATCAATGCCCAGCTCGTGGGCGATGAGGTCCATGTTGCGCTCGATGCCCCACATGACCTCCAGGTGGCCGAAGCCGCGGTAGGCCGTGCCGAAGACCTTGTTGGTGTAGACCACCTTGGAGTCGATCCAGCAGTTGGGCAGCATGTAGGGCCCGGCCCCGGAGTA
>CAIXZC010000313.1 GCA_903923815.1 uncultured Myxococcales bacterium | reverse complement strand
TCCAGGGCCGTGTCCAGGTCCCGCCGGGCCGAGTCCAGCCGGTTGGTCAGCAGCCCCTTCACATCGTCCCGGTCATAGGCATCGAAGGCCCCCGAGGTGTAGTCCTGGACCGCCACCTCAAGGGTTCTAAACAGGTCCTTGTAGTCCACGATGTAGCCGTAGGTCTTGTCATCCCCGTCCAGGCGGTTAACCCGGCAGATGGCCTGGAACAACCCGTGGTCCCGCATTTCCTTGTCGATGTACAGGTAGGTGGCCGGGGGCGCGTCAAAGCCCGTCAGCAGCTTGTCCACCACGATCAGCAACTTCAGCTGCGCGGGTTCCTTGAGGAACTTCTTCTTGACCGCCTTTTCGAAGTCCTCAACCTTGCCCGTCACATCCTGGGCCGGCTGTCCGAACCAGTCCGCCAGCATCCGGCGGTAGACGGCGTACTCCAGCAGTCGGTCCGTGTCCCCTTCGCCCGCGTCCTCACCCTTGATGGCCCCCGGCCCTGGCCGGTAGCTGGTGATGATGGCGCACTTCCCCCGCAGGGGCGTCTGCTCGAAGAGTTCGTACAGCTTGCAGGCCTGATAGATGTTGCCCGCCACCAGTAGCGCGTTGCCGTGGCCGCTTTTCAGCCGGTCCCGGATCTCCATGTCCAGTTGGATGTCGGCCACGATCTTCTGCAGCCGGTCCCGCGACGACAGCAGCGACTGCATGGTCCCCCACTGCCGCTTGAGCTGGGCCTTGGCCAGCGCCGTCAGCCCCGAGGTCTTGGCCTCGAACCACAGGTCAATCTTGTCCTGGGCCGTGATGGTCTGGTTGATGTCCCGGGCCTCGTAGCGCAGGTCCAGCACCACCTTGTCCTTCACCGCCTCGTCGAACTTGTAGGTGTGGATGTAGGGCCCGAAGACCTCGATGCTGCGGGCCTTGTCGGCCTTCAGCAGGGGTGTCCCCGTGAAGCCTATGAACATGGCCGAGGGCAGGATGGCCTTCATGGCCTTGTGCAGCTCGCCGGACTGGGTGCGGTGGCACTCGTCCACGAACACGAACAGGTCCCCCTTGGCCCGGAAGCCCGGCGGCAGGGCCCGCCGAAGGTCCTCCAGGTAGCCCTCCAGGTCCCCGTCGGCCTCCTCCTTGCCCCCGAACTTGTGCACCAGCGACGCCACCAGCCAATGCTGCGACCCGTTCAACGCCCCAATGAGGTCGGCCCCGCTTTTGGCCCGGAAGATGTCCTCCCGCACGCCCTTGAAGACTTCCTCGATCTGTTGGTCCAACTCGGTGCGGTCGGTGATGACCAGCACCCGGGCATCCTTCACATTCTCCCGCAGCCAGCGGGCCAGCCAGACCATGGTCAGGCTCTTGCCGCTGCCCTGGGTGTGCCAGATGATGCCGCCCTGCCGGGTCGCCACCCGCGCCTGGGCCGCCTTGACCCCGAAGTACTGGTTGTGACGGCACAGCTTCTTCTTGCCCGCGTCGAACACCACGAAGTCGTGGACCAGCTCCAGCAGCCGCGCCTTGCTGCACAGGCATTGCAGGTGCCAGTCAAGCCCGGGCTGGGCCTCGCCGGGTTCCTTCCAGGTCAGGAAGTTCTTCTCAGTGGTTTCAATGGAGCCGTAGCGCAGCCCCTGGGAGTCGTTCCCGGCCAGCACCAGTTGCACCGTGGAGAAGAAGTGCTGGATGAAGCCCTTCTTCTGGCTGTCCAGGTTCTGCCGGATGCCCTCCTCCACGCTGACCTTGCTGCGCTTCAGTTCCAGCACCGCCACCGCGAGGCCGTTCAGGTACAGCACCAGGTCGGGCCGCTTGCCATAGGCCTTGGGGTCGCCGCTGACCACCGTCACCTCCTGGGCGATGGCGAAGTGGTTCCGTTCGGGGTGCTGCCAGTCCACCAGGAAGACGGTCTGGGTCACCTCGCCCACGGCGCCCTTCACGGGCACGCCGTAGCGCAGCAGCTCGTACACGGCCCGGTTGCGGTCATAGAGGCTTTTGCTTTGGTCGTCCGCGGCCTTCTTCAGCTTGAATAGTGTCCGCTTCGCCAGATCCTCAGGGTGGCCATGGCCCGCCAGGAAGGCCAGCAGCATCTCTTCCTCAATGTTGGAGTTGTCCTCCCGGGTCTCCCAGTTGCCCAGGTACTCGTAGCCCAGGATCCCGGTGAACAGGTCCAGCACCCGCTGCTGGGTCAGCTTCTCCTTCTGGCCGGGGGTGGTCATGGGTTGGGCTTTCCTTTCAGCAGGGCGGCCAGGCGCTGGCGGCCTTTGTCCGTGAGGCGGTACTTCTGCATTCGGCT
>CAIXZC010000312.1 GCA_903923815.1 uncultured Myxococcales bacterium | reverse complement strand
CCGATCTACCAGCGGGTGCGCTCCTATCTGGTGGAGGACCTGGCCTTTGCCAAGCTGCTGAAGCGCGACGGGAAGGTCCTGCAGTTCGCCTTTGCAGATCATCTTCTGTCCGTGCGCATGTACAAATCGGCCGCGGACGTGTGGCAGGGCTTCTCCAAGAACATCGGCATCATCATGGGCGTGCAGCGCTTCGGACCGGCCCTGCTGTCGGCGCTCAAGTCCCTGGCGCTGGGGCCCCTGCCCTGGCTGCTGTTCGCCCTGGTGGTCGCCAGCGAGGGGCTGTGGTCCGTGCCGGGGATGCTGGCTGGGGCCTCGGTGCTGCTGCAGGTGGTGCTGATGGTGGTGGCGGGGGTGGTGCTGCGGGTGCCGCCCTGGTTCCTGCCAGCCTTCCCGGTGGCGGCCACCGTACACGCGGCCATGGTCCTGGTCAGTTGGTGGAAGAACAAACGGGGGGTGCGCCAATGGCGCGGTCGCTTGTATCCATGCTCGCCGCGGCTTTAGTCCTGACGTGGGCCCTGGGGGCCGCGGGGGCGGAGTGGGAGCTGCAGAAGCACGCCGACGGCATCCGGGTGTGGACCCGGCCCTCGGCCACCTCGTCGTTCGATGAATACCGCGGCGAGATGGTTTTGGACCAGCCCGTCACCGTACCAGCCTCGCTGGCCTTCGCCCCCAAGACCTGGCGCCACTGGATTGGGCGCGTAAAGGGGGCCTGGACGCTGGCCCAGGTGGCCCCCGGCGAGACCCTGACCAACACCTTGGTGGCGGGCACCTGGCCCGTGGCAGACAGGGACTCGCCCACCCGGAACATCATCAGCCAGGACCCGGAAACCCTTGCCATTGTGATCAGGACCGTGGCCGAGCCCGACGCCGCCCCCAAGACCAAGGGGGCCGTACGAGTGCGCCAACTGGCGGGCACCTGGACCTTCCAGCCCCTGGGCCCCCAGCGCACCCGCGTGCTGTGGGAGGTGGCCAGCCAGCCCGGTGGTGACATCCCCGCAGTGCTGGCCAACGCAGTGGTGGTGTCCCAGCCCTTCGATACCCTCAAGGGCCTGCGCAAAGCCTGCCGCAAGCTGGGCCCCCAGGACTCGCTGCCGGAGGGCTTCCGCGATCAGGCCCAACCCTGACGATTACTTGGTGGTGCTGGTGAACTCGCCCTTGTTGGCAAGCTTGTCGGCCACGGCCTGGGAGACCTTGGTGCCGGGGGGAACGTCTGTGGTGAGCCACACGTTACTGCCCACGGTGCTGCCCTTCCCTACCGTGACGCGGCCCAGAACGGTGGCGCCCGCGTAGATGGTCACGTCGTCCTCCACCATGGGGTGCCGGGGGATGCCCTTCACGGGCTTGCCGTCCTTGTCCAGGGGGAAGCTCTTGGCGCCCAGGGTCACGCCCTGGTAGAGGCGCACGTTCTTGCCAATGATGGAGGTCTCGCCGATGACCACGCCGGTGCCGTGATCAATGAAGAAGCGCTCGCCGATGGAGGCGCCGGGGTGGATGTCGATGCCCGTGACGGAGTGGGAGTACTCGCTGATGATGCGGGGCAGCAGGGGGACCCCCATGAGGTGCAGCTCGTGGGCCAGCCGGTGGCAGGTGACGGACTGCACGCCGGGGTAGCACACCAGGGCCTCGTCGGGACTGGTGGCGGCGGGGTCGCCCTCGAAGGCGGCGCGGATGTCCAGCAGCAGGGTCGCCTGAATGATCGGGAGGCGCCCCAGGAATCCTACGGCCGTGTCCTCAGCCTTCTCGATGCAGGCCTGCCGGCGCTTCAGGTTGTGGTTGGCACAGGTGAAACAGTAGGCCCGGTTGATCTGCTCGGGGAGGAGCTTGCGAACGCGGTCCAGCACCGCGCCCATGTGGAAGGGCATGGTCTCCGGGGTGATGTCGGTGGCGCCGTAGTAGCCGGGGAACAGCAGCTTCTTGAGGTCCTCCACCAGGGCGATGACGACCTCCCGGTCGGGGGCCAGCCGGTGCCCTTCGATCTTCAGGCCATTCTCGGAGGTGCCACGGTAGTGTCGGGCCAGGGCCTCCACCAGGGCGACCAGATCCAGACCTTTGTTTTCAGACTTCGACATGGGTGTGACTCCTGCGTTGCTTGAGCCCCCGAAAGATAGACGCGCGGGTGCCCGCGGTCAATGGGTTCCATGGGGCCCACGTGGTCCTTGAAAGGAAGGGGTCGGAGGGGTTATCCTGCTGCGCGTCATCAAATCGTGACCTATGTGGAGGGTGCCCTATGAAAAAGCTTCTTCTTGGTCTTCTGCTGTCCCTTGCCCTGGCTGCCTGCGGCGGCGGTGGTGGTGGCGGCGTGGCGGACGACGACGGGGTGAACTACGACTGGAGCACCCAGGACACCGTGGGCAACGAGGACTCTTGCGTACGCCAGTGTTCCGGTCGCGAATGTGGCGATGACGGCTGCGGCGGCACCTGCGGCAAGTGCCCCTCCGGCGCCCCCATCTGCGTTCAGGGCGTGTGTGCCCTGGCCCAGAACGACACCTACCAGCCCGACACCGTGGACAACGACGCCTGCGTCCCAAGCTGCACCGGCAAGGAATGCGGCAGCAACGGCTGCGGCGGCGACTGCGGCACCTGCCCCCAGGTGGCCCCCATTTGCGAGGCCGGCGCCTGCAAGCTGGACTGCACCCCCGAATGCGCCGGCAAGGACTGCGGCGGCGACGGCTGCGGCGGAAGCTGCGGCACCTGCGGCGTGGGTGAAGAGTGCAAGGCCGGCACCTGCGTGGACAAGTGCATCCCCAAGTGCACCGGCAAGGAGTGCGGCGATGACGGCTGCGGCGGCACCTGCGGCACCTGCCCCGAGTCCGCCCCCTTCTGCACCGCCGGCCTGTGCAAGGCCCAGTGCGCCCCCTCCTGCACCAACAAAGAGTGCGGCTCCGACGGCTGCGAGGGCACCTGCGGCAAATGCCCCGGCGCCGCCCCCTTCTGCGTGAAAAACCTCTGCCAGGTGACCTGCACCCCCCAGTGCGCCGGCAAGACCTGCGGTGACAACGGCTGCGGCGGTTCCTGCGGCACCTGCGGCGAGGGCAGCGAATGCCGCCCCGACGGCACCTGCCAGGAGATCTGCGTCCCCGCCTGCAACGGCAAGGAATGTGGCGATGACGGCTGCGGCGGCACCTGCGGCACCTGCCCCAACGCCGCCCCCTTCTGCGACAACCTGGGCCAGTGCAACGCCCAGTGCACCCCCATCTGTGACGACCTGGAGTGCGGCTCCGACGGCTGCGAAGGCACCTGCGGCAAGTGCCCCAACGCGGCCCCTCTGTGCGTTTCCGGGCTTTGCGCCGTGGTCTGCACCCCCAAGTGTGGCGGCAAGGAGTGCGGCCCCGACGGCTGCGGTGGCACCTGCGGCAAGTGCCCCAACGCCGCCCCCACCTGCGACGCCGGCCTGTGCGTGACCAACTGCACCCCCAAGTGCACCGACAAGGAATGCGGCCCCGACGGCTGCGGCGGCACCTGCGGCAACTGCCCCAACGCCGCTCCCTTCTGCGGTGAAGACGGCCAGTGCTCCCAGCAGTGCACCCCCGCCTGCGATGGCAAGGAATGCGGCCCCGACGGCTGCGGCGGCCTTTGCGGCAAGTGCCCCCTGGAGACCCCCACCTGCGTGGACGGCACCTGCGAGGCCCAGTGCGTTCCCCGCTGTGACAACAAGGAATGCGGCGAGGACGGCTGCGGGGGCGTCTGCGGCACCTGCCCCGCCCTGGCCCCCATCTGCGAGGCGGGCGTCTGCAAGAAGTCCGACTGCGTGCCCAGTTGCACCGGCAAGACCTGCGGCGACAATGGCTGCGGCGGCGTCTGCGGCACCTGCCCCGCCCTGGCCCCCATCTGCGAGGCCGGCGTCTGCAAGAAGTCCAACTGCGTCCCCAACTGCACCGGCAAGACCTGCGGCGACAACGGGTG
>CAIXZC010000311.1 GCA_903923815.1 uncultured Myxococcales bacterium | reverse complement strand
TCGGCATCATCTTCGCTGCGGGCACGCTGACCTATGCGTTCTCCTTCCTGATCAACGGGCCCCTCACGGACAAGATGGGTGGCCGCAGGGGCATCCTGCTGGCGGCCTTTGGCTCGGCCCTCATGAACCTGATCCTGGGCCTCTACATCAACTTTGCGGTCATCGGCGCCGGCTACACGGACCACATGGTCCCCATCTTCAGCGTCGTTTACGCCATCAACATGTACTTCCAAAGCTTCGGGGCCGTCTCCATCGTCAAGGTCAACTCCAACTGGTTCCATGTGCGCGAACGGGGAGGCTTTGGCGGTATCTTCGGCACAATGATTGCCTCGGGCATCTTCTTTGCCTTCTTCATCAACCCCCTGTTCCTCTCGGCCATGTCCGATCCCACGGCCCCCTCCCAGCTTGGCGCGGCCATGTGGGTCTTCTTCCTGCCCTCGTTCATCCTGTTTGGCATGTGGCTGCTTGAGGTCGTGCTCCTGCGCGACACTCCCGACAAGGCTGGCCTCAAGAACTTCGACACCGGCGACGCCTCCTCCGGCGAATCCGACGCCCCCGTCCCCACCCTCGAGATCATGCGCCGCATCTTCACCAACCCCATCATCATGACGGTGGCCTTCATTGAGTTCTGCACCGGCGCCATCCGCGACGGCGTCATGCACTGGTTCCAGTTCTACACCGCCGAGGCCCTCTCCCTGCCCGACGCCCACGCCCTGCGGAACGGCTCCTGGTCCGAGTGGTACACCATCGTGCCCTTCTTCATCCTCGCCGTGTTCTTCTTCGTCCTGGCCGCCAAGGCCAAAAGCGGCAAGGGCAAGGCCTGGTACATCATCAGCGGCGCCCTGCTGGCCATGGCTCCCTTCATGCAGGCGGGCGTAGGCGGCATGTTCTTCGTGTCCGGCGTCATCGGCGCCAACGCGGCGGGCTGGATCTCCGATCTCTTCTTGCAAAGCCGCCGCATCCCCGCCGCCGGGGCCTTCTATGTGGGCATGTTCTTCCTGTTGGTCTTCATGTACTTCGTCCTGCCCTCCACCAGCACCCGGGTCGAGTGGGCCGCCGATGACCCGAAGGCCGTGGCCGGGGGCTTCGACCAGCTTCAGCCCGGCGACACGATCGTGGAGATCGCCGGCGTGGGCAACCTCACGGATTGGACCTCTGTGAACAAGGCCGTGGCCTGCCTGCCCTCCGCCTGCAAGAACTCCTTCTGGGATACCAAGACCTGCATGTGCACCACCAAGCCCGCCGCCACCCTGCCCGCCGGGGCCGCGGTCAGCGCGGGCTTCATCCCCACCAAGGTGCTGCGCGGAGAGACCCTCACCGAGCTGCGCCTCCGGGACCCTGGCGCCACCATGCGCGCGGGCGACAAGCGCAAGCTGAAGGCCGGCTCCAGTCTGGGCCTCAACCCCTTCCTGCTGGGCGTCGTGGTGTTCCTGCTCTCCATGAGCGTGGTGGGCACCCACGGCATGCTGTCGGGCACCGCCTCCATGGACTTTGGCGGCCGCAAGGGCGCCGGCACGGCGGTGGGTGTCATTGACGGCTTCGTGTACCTGGGCGTGGGCACCCAGTCCCTGTCCCTGGGGTACCTGACCTCCAAGAGCTGGTCCTACTGGCCCCTCTTCCTCATCCCCTTCACCATCCTGGGCTTCGTCCTGTGCCTGCGCATCTGGAATGCCAAGCCCGGCAAGAAGCATCACTAGCATGCCCCTGGTTCGCGCCTCCGCCGCCCCCAACCTGGCCCTCTCCAAGTACTGGGGCAAGCGCCCCGGTGGCGCGGCCAACCTGCCCGTGGCGGACAGCCTGTCCGTAACCCTGAATGCCTTTCGCACCACCGTCGAACTGCGCGCCGCCCGCCAGGATTTGATCCTCTGGGCCCCCGCCGCCGGTGGTCCAACTGCGCCCCTGCCCGACCGGCTGCTGCCCCCCTACACCCGGGTGCTGGCCGCCGCCCGCCGGGACTGGGACCTGCCCCCCGGCCTGGAGGCCACCTTCCTGCCCACCCTGGAGCCTGCCCAGGGCCTGGCCGGCAGCGCCGCTGCCTTTGCCGCCTTCGCCGCCGCCCTGACAATCCTTGGGGGCCGCAGCCTGTCCCATCCCGAGGACCTTCGCCGCGCCTCCATTCTTGCGCGCCTTGGCTCGGGCTCGGCGTGCCGGTCCCTGCACGGGGGCTTCGTGCGCTGGCAGCGTGGGGAGCTTTCCGACGGCAGCGACTCCTTCGCCATCCCCCTGCCCCCGGTCCTGCCCGACCTGGCCCTGCTGGTGGTGCTGCTGGCCCCCGGCCGCAAGGCCACTTCCTCCACCGAGGGCATGCTGCGCAGCGCCGCCACCTCCCGCCTGTTCCCCTGGTGGATTGACCGCTGCAACCAGGACTGCGACGCCATCCAGGCGGCCCTCCAGGCCAACGACTTTGCGACCCTTGGCCACCACGCCGAGGCCAACGCCCTGGCCCTGCACGCCGTCTGTCTGGCCTCCACCCCGCCCCTGCTCTACGCCACCCCGGACACCCTGCGGGTCTTCCAGTTGGCCGCCGACCTGCGCGCCCAGGGCCTGCCCGTGTACGTCACCCTGGACGCTGGCCCCAACCCCGTGCTGCTGCACCTGCCCCCCGCCCGCGCGCGCCTCCACAGCGAGCTTGGCGCCCTCTTCCCCCAGGCCCCGCTGCTGGACCTGTGGCCCGGGGACGGAGCCCGCCATGAACCGCGCTAGCCACCCCCCTGTCGGTGCCGCCCTCTCCCCCACCAAGGCCATGCTGGCGGGCGAATACGCCGTCCTGGCCCCCGGCGGCGAGGCCCTGACCCTGGCCACGGCCCCCTGCTGCGCCGTGCTGTTCGGACCCGGCGACACCTATTCTTTGAAGGGGGCGGGGGGGAAGGTCGCCGCCCTGCCGCCCCCCGGCACGCCCCAGGAACAACTGCCCCCGGACCTGCGCCTGCCCTTCTGCGTCCTGGATGCCGCCGCCGCCCTGGGCCTCCCCCTGCTCCCCCCCAGCGAGGTGGGCCACCTGGAGATCCGCTGGCTGGCCCAGCTTCCTTCCGAACCACTGGGCCCTTCCGAACCCCGACCGCAAGGGAGGGGGTTGCCCGAAGATCCGCTTACTTCGTGCGCGGCTTGGACGGCCAATCCCAGCCCCTTGGTGCCCCCGGCCGCCGTCCTGCTCCCTTGGCAGCTCCCCGCCCTCCTGGCCACGCCCCTTCACCGGGGCCCCAAGGTGGGCAGCTCGGCGGCCCTTTGCGCCGCCCTGGCTTTGGCCCTGCTGCCCGAGTCCCAGCGCTCCCAGGCGCTGCCCCTGGCCCTGGCTGCCCACCGACGCTTTCAAGCCGGCGGTTCGGGCTACGACGTGGCCGCGTGCTTCTGCGGCGGTGCCTCCCGCTTCGTTCACGGCGCCGCCCAGGCCCGAAGCGCCCCCCTGGCCCCCCACCTGGAGATCCAACTGCTGCACACGGGGGTCAAGGCCTCCACTGCCCGCCTGCTGGCCGATGCCCCCCGGGGCCGGCCCACGGATCACCCCGCCCTGCTGGCCGCCCACGCCCAAAGCTCCGCCCAGCTCACGGCCGTCCTGTGCCGCTTGGCGCCCGCCGCGGACCTGCCCCAGGCCGTGGCCGCCACCAACCGCACCCTGGCGGCCCTGGACGAGGCCCTGGGTCACAGCATCCTCACGCCCCCGGTGCAGGCGGCCCTGGCG
>CAIXZC010000310.1 GCA_903923815.1 uncultured Myxococcales bacterium | reverse complement strand
TTGACGGCAAAGGAGAAGGGCAAGGGCACCTCTCTGAAGAACAGGGAATCCCCCACGGGCTCGGCCGCGATGGTGAAGGTCGCCAGGTCCTGGTCCAGCAGGCGGCCCCCGGCGTCCAGGGCAAGCAACAGGGCCCTGCAGGTGCCATCTCGCCCCACCCTCTTGATGCGGTTCCAATGGGCCACGGGCGGGAAGAAGCCGGTGTTGACGGCGGGGTACAGGAACTCCTGGTTCCCAGCTTGCAAATACAAAGCATAGGTGCGCGCCCCCAGGACTTCCTCGAACAGGAAGGTAGGCGGCGCCAGGTCCGGAGGAAACACGGTGCCGGTCTCGGGCCAACGCAGCAACGCCCCGGCCTCATGGCCTTGGGGGGCCAACGCCACCGCACAGGCCTTGATGGCAGCCTCATCGACCAGCCGGTCACAGGCCGGCGGCAGCTTGGCCGGAATGACTGACGCGGGGGGGGCAGTGGGGGCTTCGGGGGCCTGGGGTTGGGCTGCTTGGGGCTGCGCGGCCTGGCCTGCCTCCGGCAACGGGGCCTTCTGCCCGCAGGACCACAAAGCCAGGGCCAACACCGACAGCGACAAGAGCCTGATGTTCATGATTGCTCCCCTTTGGAATCCTGGCGGCCCAGCACCTGGGCCAGATCCCGCACCACGGGTACCCGCAGGCCGGAGAACAGCCGAGACTGGCCGGCCCCCTCCAGCATGGACTTGCAATATGGGCAGGCGGTGACCAGCAGGTCAACCCCAAGCTCCACGGCCTCCAGCATACGCCGCGAGGCCATGCCCTTGCCGGGCTCGTCGCCAAAGTACAGGCCCCCGCCGCCCCCGCAGCACAGCGTGTCCTGGCCGTTGTGGGGCAACTCCACGGGCAGCAGGCCCGCCCCCGTCAGTTGGTCCCGCAGGGTCTGCTGGAGGCCGTTGTAGCGGGTCAGATAGCAGGGGTCGTGGAGGGCCACCCGCAGGCCCGCCCATTCCGGGCTTGGAGCCAGGGCCTGGTCGGGGACGGGCAGCACCTCGGTGTAGTGCAGCACCTGGGCCGAAAGGCCCAGCGCAGCGTATTCATTCTTCAGCACGTTGCAGCAGTGGGGGCACAGGGTCAGGACCCGCTTGAGGCCGTAACGTTTGAAGGTCTCCACGGTGCGGGTGGCGCAGTCCAGAAACAGGGCCTCGTCCCCAAGCCGGCGGGCGTGGTCCCCGCAGCAGCCTTCCTCCTGCGCCAGGACACCGCAGGTCACTCCGGCGGCGCGCAGAAGCTGGACGGCGGCCAGGGCGGCCTCCCGGGAGGCCTGATCCCGCGCCGCAGCGCAGCCCAGGAACAGGCAGGTGTCCGGAAGATCCGTGGCCGTGTCCGCGAAGACCGGCAGGCCCGTGGCCCTGGCAAGGTCTGCCCGGGCAGCCAGGGTCAGCTCGAAGGGGTTCCCGCGGGAGCGCAGGCTTTGCAGCGCGGCCAACCAGCCCGGAGTGCTGCGGCCCGCCTTCATGGTGAGGTAGCGGCGAAGCTGGACCACCCGGCCCACCTGTTCGATGCCCACGGGGCAGGCCTGCTCGCAGGCGGCACAGGTGCTACAGGCCAGCAGGGCCTCCTCCCCCGAAGCCCCCACCAACCCCTGGCTGCACTTGGCCGCGTCGCGTTGGGCCATGGTCAGGTTCCTTGGGGACAGGGGCGAGCCGGCGGCAGCGGAGGGACAGGCGTCGGTGCAGCGGCCGCACTCGGTGCAGGCCAGCAGGTCCAGGACCTGAAGGCTGTTGAAGGTGGTCACGGAGTCGAGGCCGGAGGCACGGTCGTCCTCCAGGGAAATGGCCTCCAGGGGGCGACTGACGCCCAGACGGGCGACGGCGGCGCGCAGACCAGCGGAGACCAGATGGAAGTGTTTGGAAAACGGGATGGCCACGAAGAGGGCTGCCAGGGACAGCACGGTGAGGCTGGCCAGGGGGGCCACCAGGGTGGCGGCGTTGTCCCGGTGGACCTTGAGGGCCAGCACCATGCCCGCGAAGGTGGAGGCCAGGAAGGAGTCATCCTCCAGGTGGGGCAGGGCTCCGGAGACAAACAGCATGGTGTCGGTGGCCAGATCCCACAGGACGATGGCGCCGATCAGCAGCAGCAGCACGTTGGCCGACAGGTTGTTCAGCAGGCGGGCGGGCTTGAGAAACCAGCGCCGGAACCAGGCCAAGCCCAGCGCCACCAGGACGGCCAACTCGGCGCATTCCTTGAGCAGCGTGTAGAGGGCCTCCAGGCCGGGCCAGGCTGAGAAGACGGTCTTGTCGGGGGAAAAGAGACGCAGGACGATGGTGACGTTCTGGGGCAGCAGCAGCAGGAACCCGAAGAACAGGGCAAGGTGCATGAACCCCGCGGGGAGGTCTGCCAGCAGGCGGGAGTGGAGCCCCGCCAGGGACAGCACGTTGCCAAGGGCGCCCTTCCCCACCTGATCAGCGGCGGGCCGGCGTCCCCGGGCCACAAGGCGAAAGTTGCGGGTCAGGCCCCAGCCGAAGACCGCCACGGCGGCCACCAGGATTCCCAGAACCACCATGGAAGCTGCGGTCATGGTCAGACCCCCGTTTCCTTCCGGTAGCAGCGCTCCCAGGTGGGCAGGCCCAACTGGTTGCATTTCATGTGTCTGTGGGAGAGGGCCACGCCCTCGGGGCAGGGAGCGGGGACCAGGCCAAAGGGGTTGCCCTCGAAGAGCTGATCCACGAGGTCCAGATAGTCGCGCACGTCCGTGCGAAACACGAAGACGCCACCGGGCTTGAGGGCCGTCGAGACGTCGGCAAGGAACTCGGGGGTGGCCACGCGGCGCTTCTCGTGCTTGCGCTTCCACCAGGGGTCCGGGAACAGCAGGTAGAGGGCGGACACTGAGCCGGGCAGAACCAGATTGGCCAGCAGCTCTTTGGCATCACCCAGGACGAGGCGCACGTTGTCCTGCCCGGTGGCGTGGACCCGCGCCAGGGTCATGAGGGTGTAGCGCATGCGGGCCTCAATGACCAGGAAGCGGTGGGTGGGGCGAGCGGCCACCATGGAGGCCATGAAGTGGCCGCGGCCG
>CAIXZC010000309.1 GCA_903923815.1 uncultured Myxococcales bacterium | reverse complement strand
GCTGCGCTACGTGCGCGGCTTGGACGGGCAGGCGGCTCGGCATGCCGATCCGCTTACTTCGCTGCGCTACGTGCGCGGCTTGGACGGGCAGGCGGCTCGCCGGACAGGCCGGCCAACCGCCAGCCAAACCTAGCCGCGAACGAAGTGAGCGGATCGAACCAGCAGGTCTAGAACGGGAAATCTTCGTCGCTTGAGGGGCCGGCGTCGGGCTTGCTGGCCTTGGGGGCGTGGGCCTCTTCGGTGGGGTGGTCGGGGACGTCGCTGCGCTCGGCGCGATCACCACCGGACACGCCGACGAAGGTGACGGCCAGGGCGACGACCTCGGTGGTGTAGCGCTTGTTGCCTTCCCGGTCCTCCCAGGAGCGGGTCTGCAGCTTGCCTTCCACCAGGATCTGGCTGCCCTTCTTCAGGTAGCTTTTGCAGCGATCCGCGTCCTTGCCCCAGACCACGATGTTGTGCCATTCCGTGTGGTCCTCCCAGTTGCCGTCCTTCTTCTGGAAGCGCTCGTTGGTGGCCACGCGAAGGGTGGCGACGCTGCGGCCCCCGGCGGTGGAGCGCACTTCGGGGTCGGCGCCCAGGTTCCCGAGGATGATGACCTTGTTGATGGAGACTGCCATGTTCCCTTCCTCCATTTCAGAAGTTGATGGTGAATATATCGGATGGAGTGGCCGGGAGGTACGTCTTTTTTTTCGATGGCCCGGGGAATCGGGGACGCCGCCCCGGCGGGAATACATCGTCATTGAATGGAAGATCCAAAGTGGGTAGTATCGGCGCCGGTTTGGTGCCCGGCGTGAGAACGGTAAGGAGAACGTTGAGATGAAAGCCCCAATTCTTGTTGTGATTCTGCTTGGTTCCATTCTTCTTGCTGGCTGTGATGAGCCCACCTCCGGGCCTGTGTCCAAAGGCAATGCCATCGTCGGCGGCACCATTGAGACCGGCTATCCCGCCGTGGGCGCCGTCCTTTTCAGCAATGGTTTATGTACTGGCACGCTGATCAGCTCCAAGGTCATCCTCACCGCGGCCCACTGCCTGGACGGCGGGGCGGGCGAGTATTTCCTGATCGGTGGCAGCGTGGACAAACCCACCTACACCCTGGCCCTCAAGACCGTGGAGAAGCACCCCAACTACAAGTCGTCGGTGTGGGAGAATGGCGCCGAAATCGGCTACCACGACATCGCCGTGGCGGTGCTCAAGGAAGCCGCCCCCGTGGCAGCCATGGCCTGGCGCCCCGAGACGATGACGGACTCCATGATCGACGATCCCATCACCTTCGTGGGCTACGGCAACACCACCACCAACCCCTGGCAGGACACCGCCGGGACGAAGCACAAGGTCATCGTGACCCTGGGCGACATCTGGTCCCAGGGCTTTTGGAACTACACCAGCCCCAAGAACCCGAAGAACACCTGCTCGGGCGACTCCGGCGGCCCGGCCTTCTACACCGAAGGCGGCCTGGAGAAGGTCATCGGCGTGGTCTCCTCCGGGGACCCCTACTGCGCCCAGGATGGCTACAACACCCGGGTTGACGTGAACGCCGAGTGGGTCAACCAGATGCTGGCGAAATACGATCCCGACTACACCGGCCCCGACTGCGGCAACGACAAGTGCGAGGCCGGCGAAACCGCCGCCAACTGCCCCGCTGACTGCGACTCCGGGCCGGTCTGCGGCAACGACAACTGCGAGGCCGGCGAGACCGAGGCCAATTGCCCCGCCGACTGCGCCAGTGGTCCGGTCTGTGGCAACGGCACCTGCGAGGCCGGCGAAACCGAGGCCAACTGCGCCGACGACTGCGCGGCCCCCGCGGGTCTGTGGGAGGACTGCCAGGACAGCGGCGACTGCGGCGATGGCCTGCTGTGCCTGTGGGGCCTGTCGGGCGACAAGAACGGCAACTGCTCGGACGGCTGCGAACAGGTCAACTCCTATGACGGCTGCCCCGAGGGCTACTTCTGCATTGAGCTGTCCAACGCCGGCGAGGCGGGCATCCCGGGCGCCTGCATCCCCGAGGACTACATCATCATCTGCGGCAACGGCGAGTGCCAAAGCCCCCAGGAGAACGAAGGCAACTGCCCCCAGGATTGCTCCACCGAGCCCGTGGACGACATCTGCAAGACGCTGCCCTGGCAGGGCTGCTGCGACGGCGAGGTGGTGAAGTACTGCGAAAACGGCACCTACAAAGAGGCCGACTGCAACAAGCAGTACGGGCCCAGTTGTGGCTGGAGCAGCCAGTCCGGTTACTACTCCTGCAAGACCGACGGCGGCGCGGATCCCAGCGGCGACTTCCCCAAGTCCTGCGACATCTACACCGGCCCCGAGTGCGGCAACGGCACCTGCGAGACGGGCGAGACCACGACCTCCTGCCCCGCTGACTGCAAGCCCGCCGGGCCCGTTTGCGGCAACAACAAGTGCGAGACCGGCGAGACCTCCGTCAACTGCCCCAAGGACTGCTCCAGCGGCGCCCCCGTGTGCGGCAACGGCAAGTGCGAGACGGGCGAGACCGAGGCCAACTGCGCCAAGGACTGCACCACCGCCGCGGCGGTCTGCGGCAACAACAAGTGCGAGGTGGGCGAAACCGAAACCAACTGCCCCGCGGACTGCAGCAGCTCCAGCCCCGTTTGCGGTGACGGCAAGTGCGAGACCGGCGAGACCACCATCAGCTGCCCCGCCGACTGCAAGCCCGAGGGCCCCTGGTGCGGCGACGGCACCTGCGACGCCACGGAGACCTCCCAGACCTGCCTTGCGGACTGCGGCGCGGCCGGCCCCGTGTGCGGCGACGACAAGTGCGAGGACCCCGAGAACAAGGTCAACTGCCCCGCCGACTGCGGCACCAACCCCGAGGAATGCGGGCAGGTGGTCTACACCGGCTGCTGCGACGGCAACAAGGTGACCTGGTGCGAGAACGGCGTGCTGAAGACCCAGGACTGCACCGGCTCTCCGTCCTGCGGCTGGAACGAGGCCGCGGGCATCTACGACTGCAACACCGCCGGCGCCTCGGACGCCCTGCTGCCCAAGGCCTGCGACGCCCAGGAGCAGTCCTACAAGTGCGGCAACGGCGTCTGCGAAGTGGGCGAGAACGGCTACATGTGCCCCGCGGACTGCTCGGCCGAAGAGGGCGAGTGCGGCAACAACGTCTGCGAGGGCCGCGAGGACTGCGTCACCTGCCCCTCCGACTGCGGCTACTGCTACGACGACGATGTGGTCAGTGGCTCGGACGACACCATCTCCTTCACCAGCAAGAAGTCCGGCGGCTGCGCCGTGAACCCCATCTCCAACGGGGGGGGCGCGGGGGGCCTGGGGCTGATGCTGCTGGGCCTGACCGCCACCCTGGCGCGGGCCAGGCGGCGTGTGGTGAACGGCCAGAAATAGGACCGCCTTCCCAACCTAGCCGCGAACGTAGTGAGCGGATCAGACGAACAGGCCGGATCCGCTTACTTCGCTGCGCTTCGTGCGCGGCTTGGACGGGCAGACGGCCGGCCAGTGAACTTGGTGGTCCGCCTTCCCAACCTAGCCGCGAACGTAGTGAGCGGATCAGACGGGCAAACGGCCGGCCAGTGAACTTGGTGGTCCGGCTTCCCAACCTAGCCGCGAACGTAGTGAGCGGATCAGACGGGCAGGGCGGGTTACTTGCTGGGGGTGGGCAGGCCCTGGTCTTGGATTCTTTGGGCCAGGTATTCCAGGTATTGCTGATTCTCCAGGCCACGCTCCAGTGAGCCTTCCTCGATGGCCTTTTCCAGCAACTCTTTGAGTTCCCCAATGATGGGGCCGGGGGCCAGGCCCAGGTACTCCATGATCTCGTTGCCCAGGCCCTTGGGCAGGAGGGGCTCTTTGGAGTCCTTCTCCCGCACCTCGGCGATGCGGCGCTCCAGTTCCTCGGTCAGCAGCCGGATCTCCTCCAGCTTGTCCTCGCGCTTGGAGGTGATGTCCGCCTTGGCCAACGCCACCAGGTCCTCCAGGCTGCCATCCAGGTCCCGAATCAGGCGGCGCACGGCGCTCTCCGTCCAGTCCGCGGAGTACAGCGTGATGCGGCTGTGATTCAGCACCAGGTTGCTGACCCGCTCGATGGTGCGGGGGTCCAGGCTGAAGCGGGCCAGGATGCCGCGGGTCAGGTAGGCGCTCATCTCCTCGTGACGGAAGAAGTGCACCTGCCCGTCCCGGCTGACGGTCCGGGTCCAGAACTTGCCCACATCATGCAGCAGCGCCGCCCAGCGCACCGTCGCCGTGGGCTTGGCCTGCCGGCAGACCTCCACGGTGTGCTGGAAGATGTCCTTGTGGTGCACGGAGCAGCTTTTCTCGAAGCCACTCAGCAGGGTCAGCTCGGGCAGGATGTAGTTCAGGGCCCCGCAGTCCGACAGGAAGCGCAGGCCGAAGTCGGGGTTGCGGTTCAGCAACATGCGCTCGAACTCGGGGCGCCACTTGTTGGGCGAGATGTCCAGCAGGCGGTCGGCCTCCCGGGAGGCGGCCTTGACCAGCTTGTCCGACGGGTACATGCGGTGGAAGGCGGCGTGCTTGGCCACCTTCAGGATGTAGAGGGGGTTCTCCTTGAAGACCCGCTCGGCGGGCTGGACGGTGCGCAACTCGCCCCGCTCCAGGTCCAGCAGGCCCCCGAAGGGATCCACCAGGTTCAGCTCCTGGTCCAGGGCCACGGCGTTCACCGTCACCTCGCGGAAGGCCAGGGTGGTCTCCAACTCCTGGTCCGATCCGATCTGCATGAGCTGAAACTTCTTGATGGTCTGCCCGTCGGCGCCCCGGGCCTCGAAGGAGAAGACCTGTCCATTGCGCACCAGGGGAGACAGGAAGACCTTGTCGCCGGCGGCCCCGGCCAGGCTTTGTTCAACCCCCTTGGCCCCCGACAACGCCACCACCATGTCCACCCGGCCGGTGTTGTTCAGGTGGCCATTCAGCACCAGATCGCGCACCGCCGAGCCCACCAGCCAGACCTTGGCGCCGCGCTTGGTCAGCCTGTGGAAGATGAACCGGATCTCTCCGGGGAGTTCGGTGGCGGCCAGCCGCGACAAGTCCAAAACTGCCTCCTGGGTACCTGGGGGGTGCCGGCCTTCTGGTCAACGGCGCCCACGAGAATATGTATGCGGGGCCAAAGATCAAGCGCTGATCACGATTCCCACTTGAAGGGGGTCTGGCTGGTGAAGTCGGGGTTGCCCGTGTCCTTGCTGTCGGGGCTCTGGAAGTAGATGTTCTTGAAGCCCTTTCCCAGGGCGTAGTCCAGCACGAAGTCGTACTCCTGCCGGGTCACGGGGCGGGCCAGTTCGGGGAAGAAGCCGCGGTCCACCATATGGTTGGGCTTGTACTGGGACATGATGCTCAGGTGCAGCTCCTTGCCCAGGTTCCGGGCCAGCCAGTCCAGGACCTCGGTGCTGTCCGAGCGGTCCGCTGGCAGCACCAGATGGCGCACCAGCAGGCCCTTGGTGGCGCGGCCCCGGGCGTCCAGTTGCAGGTGCCCCACCTGCCGGAACATCTCCAGCACTGCGGCCCGGGATATACGCACGTAGTCCAGCACGCCCGAGTACACCGCGCCGGCCTCGCTGGTGCCGTACTTGAGATCGGGCAGGTAGATGTCGACCAGACCCTCCAGCGACGCCAGGGCCTCCACGGTCTCGTAGGAGCCGGTGTTGAAGACGATGGGCAGGGTCAGGCCGCGGCGGCGGGCCTCCTCCAGGGCGGGCACCACCGTCAACAGGTGGGGCGAGGGGGAGACCAGACCCACACTTTGGGCGCCGCTGTCCTGGTAGGAGAGGATGAGATCGGCCAACTGGGTCGCGGTGAGCGGTTTCTCGTTGGAGATCTGCTCCTGGCTGATCTGCCAGTTCTGGCAGTAGACGCACTTCAAATTGCAGCCCGCGAAGAAGATGTTCGCGCAGCCTCCGTCCCCGCTGATCGGTGGCTCTTCGCCCAGGTGCAGCCCGTGCCAGGCAACGTGGGGAAGGGGGGGGACGCCGCACATGCCACGCTGGTCGTCGGTCTCCCGATTCACGGAGCAGGCGTTGCCGCAGATCCTGCACACCTTCCAGTTCTCTGCCAGCTTGCCCATGGTTCGCGCCCCCGCTGTGACCGACGCAAAATGGAAACCCTCAAAGGCAAAGTCAAGGAAAACCTTTGTCCTTGACGACGGGCTTCGGGGGGTGCTAGTCACAGTCCGGCAAGGCGGAATCTCAACGACTTTTGGAGGGGCTCATGGGGCGGTGCAAGGTCATAGTGGTAGAGGGCATAATTGGCGCGGGAAAGAGTTCATTGGCCATGGAATTGGCCAGGGCCCTGGGGCCCAATACGTTGCTCCTGATGGAGCCCGACGAGAAGGACGAGGCCAACCCCTACCTCTCAGACTTCTACCTTGACCCCAAGCGCTGGGCCCTGACCATGCAGGTCCACCTGCTGCAGGCCCGCTACGCCCAGCAGCTTCAGGCCCAGTGGCACGTCATCAATGGCAAGGGTCACGCCGTGCTGGATCGCAGCTACTTCGGGGACACCTGCTTCGCCCGCTTGCAGCTTCAGATGGGCGCCATGAGCCCCCGGGAGTTCAACACCTACCAGCGCATCTACCACGCCATGACCGCCAGCGTCATGCTGCCCACGCTGTGCATCCGCCTGCTGGTGGCGCCGGACATCGCCCACGACCGCATCTCCCGCCGCATGTCCCAGCGGGAGGGCCGCCTGTGCGAGTCCACCATCGACCTCAAGTATCTGGTGGATCTGGACAAGCAGATCGCCAACATGTCCTCGATCCTGCGGCAGCAGGGGGTGTCCGTCATCGATATGCCTTGGGACATGGATCGGGACACCGAAGAGCAGCGCATGTTTGCCATCAAGTCCCTGGCCGCCCGCATTGCCGAGGTGGAGCCCCTGGACGAGTTCCTCGATCTGCACCGCCGCACGGTCTGACCCCCCCGCTTCCCCCCATCACCCATCACATGACGATGCTGTCGGCCAGGGTGCCGCTGCCGCACAGGAGCCGCACCTCGAAGCCGGCCTTCAGATCGGCCGCGGAGAAGCCCCAGTCGTAGGCGGTGCTGAGGTTCAGGGTGCCGGTCTTGTTGGCCTCCACGGGTGTCCAGCCCACGTCGGGTTCGCTGTCCACCTGTTGGCCCGACTTGGTCAGCAGCAGGACGCGGAAGAGGGCGGGGCAGCGGCCCGAGTTGTGGAACTCCACGCGGACGTCCAGCTCGTCGTCGCCGAAGAGATCGCCCTGGAGGCTGGCCTTGACCAGATCGATGCGGCCTCGGCAGGGGCAGTTGCCGGATTTGCAGTTCAGCTTGCAGCCTCCCTCGGCGCAGGTCTCGCACTCGGCGCAGCCCCCGCAGTTGCAGCCCCCCGGGATGGCGCCGCAGGTGGCGCCGGCGGCCTTGCAGCGGCAGTCGCAGTCGGGGACGCAGTCGCCCCCCAGGCACAGGTTGCAGGTGCCCGAGCACTGGCCGCAGCTACAACCTCCAATCT
>CAIXZC010000308.1 GCA_903923815.1 uncultured Myxococcales bacterium | reverse complement strand
TTCGGGACGCGGCGCGGCATCGCCGTTCCGGCGATGCCGTGCCACATCCCGGTGCTAACTCTCCAGCTGGCGTAAGAGACCGAAACGGTGCTGGCTGGTCGCGCATGTGGTCCTCTCTGTCGCTGCCGTCTTTCGGGTGCTTGACACCCTGCCCCCTTGCACCGGATGATCGCCCCGCTTACAGGGAAACCGATAGACCACAGCAGGTGATGCCAATGCTTCTTGGGTCTTGGGCCAATGGATACTGTCAGATACGGTTGGTGAGGCAATTGCTCTGTTGGGCGGCCTTGGTTTCGGTTGCAGGAGTGGTCTTCGCGTTCCCTATTGAGGCAGTTGCAGCCCCAAAAGCCTCTCCCTTGGATGGTCCTGGTTTTGGAAGGGTCCTGGTTGGCAGTGTGGTCGCCCAAAGGGGCCCTTTTGGTCCAAAATTGGCTACATCGCTGATGGGATATGATCTCGAGGGCCAGATCGGGGTCTTCGTCAGTCAGGGGATTGCGGTCGTCGGCGGCGTTGAAATGAAGGATTTCGGGTGGCTATTCGAGGCGGAGGGCAGCTATCTTGGCGGCAGTCTCGGTGGCGCGTGGTGGGTGTCGGAAGGTGTGTTCCTGGTAGGCAGAGTTGGCATGGGATCGATCAGTCACGAATGGGCGCCAAGTGACCATTCGTTCGCCGTGGAAGGTACCGCATTCCCTGTCGCGGCGCTGGGCGTGAATCGCGTCTGGCCGTTGGGCAAGAGCGTATATTGGGGCGTCGGAGCGGAAGTGATCTACCTGTACTATTTGCGTGCACATGACAGCATTGGGTTCGATTCGGATTTGGAAACGACCAGCGGCCGCACCCAGTTGGGCTTCGGCGTCTATGTTCAGTTGCTCTTCGACTTGGCCGGAGGATAGGCACTATTCGTGGGCATCCCCGAACCTACCCGCACCAGTCGGGCCGCCTCCACAAATCCCCAGCCCAGTCTTTTCGTCTACCACAGCCCGGGGATCAGACGCTTGCGAGTGCGAGAGAAGTCCAGGTAACCCGGCAGCGCGGCCAGCGCGCGCTCCTCCACCAACAACCGAAGCACCACCGCCGGCCACAGGCCCAGCAGGTACAGCGCCAGGGCCGGAAGGCTGAAGAAGGCCAGCACCACCCCGGCGTGGGCCAACAGCATCCCCGAGTAGGCCGGGTGCCGCAACCGCCGGTAGGGGCCGGTGTCAACGACGCGGTGTTCGGCAACCGTCCGCACCGAGTGGGAATAGAACCTGCCCAGGGTCCGAATGGCCCAGGCCCGAAGCGCCACCCCGGCCCCAAACCCCAACCCACCAGTAAGCATCAGCCAGGGCCAACCCTGCCCGGGCCGCGCGAACCAAAGGGCCACCAAGATGGTTGCAGCGTGGCTGGCCCCATAAAGCTCCCGGGTGCCAAAGTCAGCGTACTTCTGCCCCTCCTCCCGAAGCGCCACCCGCACCTCGAAGATCATCCAGGCCAGATACAAGCCCACGAAGCAGTTGGCCCCCAGCCCACCCAACCCCGCCAACCAGGCAGGGTCCAGCCAAAGCTTGGCAACCCACACCGCAGCCACGGCGATCACCAGACTGAAGGAAAGGATTGTCGGCATCAGCTTGTTCATGGGGGTGGTTGTAGCACGAACCGGGGCGCGGGCCCAAGAACCTCGGGCCGGTGAGCGGCAGTGATAGGTGATAGATCCTGACACCCATGGCCGGTAGGTGATTCGCCGGGTGGCACGTGACGGACAGCGGTAGCGTGCGAAAGTGGTTTCGGGACGCGGCGCGGCATCGCCGTTCCGGCGATGGCGTGCCCCATCCCGGAGCTAGCTTGACCGCTTGTGAAAGAGACCGAGACGGTGCCGGCTGGTCGTCCTTCTTGTCCCCGTCCATGGCAGCCAGCGTCGCGAAGCGGCGCGGCGCTGCCGGTCCATTGTTCTAGCGCGCCCCATCCCGTCCATGATGTCCATAATGTCCATCGTCCGTCGGGCCCGGCGTCCATGATGTCCATCGTCCATCGGCGCGCCCGCTCCAGCGGTAGCGTGGGTCGTTTGTGCAAGCGGACCGCCGCCGTGCACGCGTGCCCACCGCGGTCCGGGTGGCCAGTGTAATGTGTAAGGTCCTGACCCCCAGTGCGCCTTTCCATGCCCGGCGCTTTGGGGTATAAGGTTGCGCGTTGGCATCTGGAGTCCTGATGAACTGCAACGAGGCCTTTCACACCTGGCGAAGGCGCCGGCTGCTGCGCTCCGTGGGGCTTACCCTGGCTGGGGCGGGCCTGCTTTGGCTGGCCGCGGCGCTGGTGTTCCCCGAGGCCCTGCGCAGCTACATGCAGTCCCTGGCCTGGGCCAAGCTGGCGGTGCTGCTGGGGCTGACCGGCCTGTACGCCGGGGCCCTCCTCCTGGCCTCCAACCGCTGCCGCCCCGATTGCGTCCCCCTGGAGAAGCTGTTCCTGCGGGTCCACTGGTCGGACTATCTGGCGGCCGCCCTGCAGATCCTGCTGTGGCTGCTGCTGGGTCACCTGTTGCAGGTCCTGCAGGAGCGCCCCCCCACCCGCTTCCAGACCTACATGGGCATCCTGCTGATGGGCATGGGCGGCGTGGGCCTGGGCCTGTTCCAGGTTGGTTTCCTGCGCCCCCTGTCCATTGACTACTGGCGCGCCCTGGCGGAGGGCAAAAGCATCTCCGTGGCGGAGGCGGGCCCCTTCTGGACCCTGCAAAACCGCCTCTCCCTGGTGCTGGGGGGCCTGGTCTTCTTCGCCTGCGGCATCAGCCTGGCCGTGTCCTTCACCCAGCAGAAGACCATGGTGCGCTTCTATGCCCAGCGGGAGACCAGCGCCATCCTGGAACACCTGCGCCAGCAGACCCCCTCCCCCGACGGCCAACTGCCCTGCAAGGCCCTGCGGGATCTGGCCCCCGAGGGCGGCCTGTTGACCCTCTGCGCGCACCCCAGCGGCCCCTGCTGCAGCGGCTCCCGGGAGTCCCAGGACTTCCCCTCCGCCGACGCCAATCTGCTGGCCGCCCGTTCCGGCGACGTCCTGCGCCTGGAGGGCTTCGAGCTTGAGGGCGTGGCCACGGTGCTGGGCCCCTGGACCCTGGCCGCCTTCATGCCCACCCCCCTGTGGGCCGAACGGGGCCTGGCCGTGACCCTGGCCATCTACACCATCATGTTTCTGCTGTCCGCCCTCATCGCGGCCCAGGCCGGCCGCGAGTTCTCCTTGCCCCTGCGGAACCTGGCGGGCCAGGTGCGCAGGCTTGGCTCGGGCCAGTTCGACCAGCCCGTCCTGCCCCTCACCCCGGACGAGTTCGGCCACCTCGCTGAAGACATGGAATCGACCCGCCAGCGCCTGGCCAGCTACATCGGCGAGATCACTGAACTGAACGCCACCCTGGAGACCCGCGTCCAGGACCGCACCACCGAACTGCAGGACGCCAACCAGCGCCTCTCCGACGCCATGGCGCGCCTCAAGGAGACCCAGGCGGGCCTCATCCAGACCGAAAAGATGGCTGCCCTCGGTACGCTGGTGGCCGGCGTGGCCCACGAGATCAACAACCCCCTCAACGCCGTCGTCAACAACCTGGCTCCCCTGGCCGAGCGCATCGAGGAACTGAAGTCCGGCAGCCCCCACCCCGACACCGTCCGCGAGCTCACCGAGATCATCGGCGTCATGTCCGAGGCCAGCAGCCGCGCCCTCCAGATTGTCAGTGACTTGAAGACCTTCGCCCGCAAGGACGAGGCCCGCCTCAAGGACGCCTCCGTGGACGAAGGCATCCTCTCCACCGTGCGCCTGCTGGAGCACCGCTTCCGCCAGCAGAACGTCGCCCTGGACCAGTCCCTCCACGCCGGCCCCCCCATCCCCTGCCACCCCGGCCCCCTGAACCAGTTGGTCATGAACCTGCTGACCAACGCCCTGGACGCCCTCCCCCAGGGCGGCCGCATCCGCCTCGCCACCACCCGCGACGCCGACGCCGTGACCCTGGAGATCCAGGACAACGGCCCCGGCATCCCCCTGGACATCCAGGCCCGGGTCTTCGATCCCTTCTTCACCCAAAAGCCCGGCGGCACGGGCCTGGGCCTGGCCATCGCCGCCTCCGCCGCCCGCGTCCACGGCGGCCAGATCCACCTTGAGTCCAGCCCCGGTCAGGGCGCCCTCTTCCGCGTCCGAATCCCCATCCCCCCCGCCTGAGGCCCGCCCCCCGCCCTTCAAACTGCTTTGTGACCCAAGCAATACCGGTTACAATCCCGGCCATGGTTGCAGCACGAAAGAAGAGACGGGCCCACCGGAATCCGGGGTTGACCAGGATCAGCGGCGTCAAGCAGCGCCGCCGTCGCCTGGGCATCAAGACCAACCTGCCCCGCTGGGTCGCCTACCTGAAAGGCAACCGCCTCTCCCCCGTGGCTTGGGTCACGGTCCTGGCCGACACCCAGCGGGAGGGCCTGCGCCGCTGCCGTGGCCTCACGCGCCTGCGCCGCTCCTACCGCCACTGGGTGACCATCCTGCTGCTGCCCTTCGTGGGCCTCTCCTACCTGCTGGTCGAGCTCTCCCGCAGCAAGCTCTCCCTGCTGCTGGTGCTGATCTCGCTGCTGTGGTTCACGGTGGTCGCCCGCTACTGCGCCTCCCAGCTCTCCCTGGTCAAGCCCCCCGGCTCCCAGATACCCCTCCAGCGCTTCCGCCTGCCCAACGCCCTGACCCTGGGCCGCCTCCTGCTGCTGCCCCTCATGGCCACGGGCATCCTGGTCAAGGACCAGAACCCCGACCTGGCCCTCATCTGGTTCCACTTCTTCCTGGCCCTCGCCGCCACCGACGTCCTGGATGGCTTCCTGGCCCGCCGCCTTGGCCTTTGCACCGACTGGGGCCGCATGGCGGACCACACCACCGACGTCCTCTTCGGCGCCATGACCGCGCTGGCCCTCTGGCTGGCCGGCGCCCTCCCCTCCTGGTTCTGCTTCCTGGTCCTGCTGCGCTTTGCCCTGCCCCCCCTGGGCGGCAGTTGGCTGTACCTGCGCGAGGTCGACCAGCGCATCGAGCCCACCATCATCGGCAAGGCCACCGTGCTGGCCCTGGCGGCCCTCGGCGGCGCCTTCCTGTACCCGCGCCTGCTGCCCAAGGTCGAGCTGGTCCGCAGCGTCCTGCTGGACTTCACCGCCGCCATGGTCCTGCTGAACATCGCCTATCTGTTCTTCAAGGCCCACAAGCTGACCCATGCCCAGAACGGCGAAGGCCCCACAATACTTAGTTGACCCGCGCGACGATTTGTTTAGACTTCGCGGTTGTTCCCGGAGGAGTGGATGAAGAAATTCCTGATTGTTCTGGCCCTGCTGGCCCTGGAGACCCAGGCTTTGGCGCAGACGCCGGAGACCCAGTGGCGCTACCCCACCAGGATCCGCTCCATGGCCGGCACCGGCCGTTCCTTCGCCGCAGGCAGCGGCTCCGTCTACCTGAACCCCGCCGCCATGACCTCCTCCGTCCAGTACCTCGTGGAAGGCAACTACACCTATGGCGTCAAAGACGACCTCAACGTCGTGGGCGTCAACTGGGTGGACTCCTATATCAACCGCTCCTTCGCCGCGGGCTTCGGCTACAACTACTACAACGGCGGCGTGGTGGATGGCTCGGCCCACGCCTTCGACGGCGCCATCGCCTTCCCCATCATGACCGGCGACACCTCCCTGCACCTTGGCATGGCGGGCCGCTACTTCATGCAGAAGTGGGCCGCCGAGGGACTGGCTGACCGCGACGTCCTCACGGGCGACATCGGCGCCCTGCTGACCATGGGCGAGAACGCCCGCCTTGGCGTCGTGGGCTACAACCTGCTCAGCTCTCTGGACTCCTACTACAAGCCCGCCATCGGCGCCGGCTTCTCCGTTTGGTGGGACAGCTTTGGCCTGGCCGCCGACCTGGTGGCCGACTTCGGGGCCGTCCGCGACAAGGACACCGCCCTCTTCCAAGCCGCCGGCGGCGCCATGTCCCCAAAAGACATGAAGGACAAGCTGGACTTCGGCATGAAGTACATGGGCACCATGATGTTCGTGCCCACCACGGGCTTCATGCTGCGCACGGGCTACTCCTTCGACGCCCTCCAAGAGCAGTCCACCCTTGGCGCCGGCCTGGGCTTCGTGGTCCCCAAGGGCGTGGGCTTCGAGCTGGCCTACTCCGTGGAGCTGGGCGACTACGAGAACTCCTTCCTTGGCGTGGCCATCCAGATCTTCCCCATGAACATGGCTTCAGAGTGAAAAACCTTTTCCCATTACCCATAAATGATTTGAGAGGAGTGCAATGAACTGTTCTGACTGCGGCTCCACCTTCACCGTGGAACCCGAAGAGCTGGAGTGGCTGGCTGGCAAGGGCAAGGAATCCCCCTCCGAGTGCCCGCGCTGCCGCGCCCTCCGGGAAGGTCTCCAGGACGAGTCAGTCACCTGCATCGACTGCAACCGTTCCTTCGTCTTCCCCCGCGAGCTGAATTTCTATTCTCGCCTGTTCCATTGGCCCCGCCCCTGCCGCTGCTTCGGCACCTGCCGTGGCGGCCGCAACGTGCGCAGCCCCGAAGAGAAGGCCATCTTTGACTTCCTCCGGCGCCTGCGCTCTGCCCGCATGTCCGGCTCCACCGGCCGGGACGCCGGCGGCATGCCCGTGGAGAGAGGCCCCCGGCCCCAGCGGTCCAGCGGCGACGACGAGAAGTTCGGCTCCCTGGCGGACGCCCTCAAGGCCTTCCAGGACAAGAAGCGCGGTCGCCGTACTCCTTCCTGAAGTCTCTTTGGTGAAGCCCGTTATTCTTCGCTGAGATCTTCCAGAAACGCTCCCTGGCCCTTGCCCATGCGAATCAGCTCGGGTCTGCGACCGGAGAGGTCTATCACCGTGGAGGGCTCGGGCAGCAGCAGGCCCCCATCCACCACCAGATCCAACTGCCCGCGATACTCCGCCTCGATCTCCTCGGGGTCGTTGATCCACTGCCCCTCCGCCAGCCGGATGGAGGTGGTCAGCAGGGGCCGCCCAAGCTGGCGGATGATCTCCTGCGTGATGGGGCAGTCGGGCACCCTGATGCCCACGGTCTTGCGCTGCTTCAGCATGACCCGGGGCAGCTCCTTGGAGGCGGGCAGGATGAACGTGTAGGGGCCGGGCAGCTCGCGCTTGAGGATGCGGAACCAGTTATTGGGGATGCCCGTCACGTAGGTGGCGGCCATGCCCAGGTCGGAGCACAGGATGGACAACATCTTCTTCTTGTCCATGCCCTTCATGGCGTAGATGCGCTCGGCCCCGGCCTCGCTTCGCACGTCGCAGGCCACGCCATAGACCGTGTCCGTGGGCAGCGCCAGGACCCCGTCGTTCTGCAACACCTTGACCGCCTGGGACAGCAGCCAGTGTTCGGGGTCATGGGGATCAACCTGCAGTCTCATGAAGTCCTCCTTGGGGGGCCGGGGGGGCGGCGCCCACAGCGCAGGCACGGTATTACTGTTCCCCCCCGGATTCAAGGAGTAACTGATTGCTGCACACAGCCCTTGCCCGACGCCCGGGCTTGCCTATATTATGGCCGTCACCAACTCGAGGGACCCCGAAGGAGGCTCACCATGGCAGGCAAACTTGTGGAACTGAACGAGACGAATTTCAAGGCTGAAGTGCTGGATAGCCCCCTGCCCGTGTTGGTGGACTTCTGGGCCACCTGGTGCGGCCCCTGCATGGCCATCGGCCCCACCATGGAGAAGCTGTCCGAGGAGTACGCCGGGCGCCTCAAGGTGGCCAAGGTGAACGTGGACAAGGAGCCCGGGCTGGCCATGAAGTACGGCATCACGTCGATTCCGGCGGTGCTGCTGTTCAAGGGTGGCAAGCTGCAGGACACCACCATCGGCTCCCGCCACAAGGCTGACTTCGAGACCTTCGTGAAGCGGCACCTCTAGGCGCCCCCCCACGCTCCCCCCTAAGCCCGCCCTTTGAAGAAAGCGATGTTGCACAGCAGGCCTGTGCAGATCATCACCGACAACAGCGAGGACCCTCCATAGCTGAAGAAGGGCAGGGTCACGCCCACCACGGGCAGCAGGCCGGACACCATGCCGATGTTCAGGAAGGTCTGCCAGGCGAAGTAGGACGTCGCCCCCGCCGCCACCAGCACCCCGAAGCGATCCCTCGCCTGCCTGGCCACATACAACCCCCAGGCCACCAGACTCATGAAGGCCAGCAGCATGGAGGCGCAGCCCACGAAGCCGTTCTCCTCGCTGAACACGGTGATGACGAAGTCCGTCTGCATCTCGGGCAGGTACTTGAGCCGGGCCTTGGAGCCCTGATGGGGCCCCTTGCCCAGGAAGCCACCGGCACCGATGGCCCAGACGGCCTGCTCGGGCTGCATGTTCTTGTCCAGGATCTTCTTGGCCTCGGGGTCCCACTTGAACTGCTCGGGGTTCATCCACAGGCGGAAGCGGTTCTTCTGGTAGTCATGGATGAGATCGAACTGCCAGGCCACCGGAAAGACAAAGGCCAGGATGGCCAGCACGGTCAGCAGGCTGCGCAGCTTGAGGCCCTCGTACAGCACCATGGAGAAGCCGACGAGGCCAATCAGGATGGCGGTGCCCAGGTCCGGCTCCAGGATGACCAGCAGGCAGGGCGCCAGGATGTACAGGAAGATCTTCCACAGGCTTCGGAAGGTGTGGAACTCGCCCCGGTGGGCCTCGCGCAGTTCCTTGCCCAGCAAGAGGATGATGGCCACCTTGGCGTACTCGGAGGGCTGGACGGTCATGCCGAACAGCTCGATCCAGCGGACCGAGTGGTTCACCTCCTTGCCGAACAGGAGGGTGGCCACCAGCAGGACATTCACGAAGATGTAAAAGGGCCAGGCCAGGCGCTCGAAGACCCGGAAGTCCGTGAGGGCCGTGACCACCGCCACGATGCCCGCCAGCAGGTACCAGATGATCTGGCGCTGGTGGTAGAAATCGCCCGAGTACCAGTCCGCCCGCTTCAGGTTGATGAGGGCCGCCGCCACGATGAACAGCAGGATGGGGAAGATGGCGAAGCTCCAGTTCACCCGGCGCGGCGTCAGCTTGGGCCTCATGGTTTGGCCTCCTGCTCTTGCTCCTGCTGGATGCGAGTCACCAGCCGGTGGATGATGCGGGACGCCAGGGGCGTTGCCACGGAGCCGCCGAAGCCGCCGTGCTCAATGAAGATGACCACCGAGTAGCGGGGGTTCTCCGCGGGCACGAAGCCAACGAACCAGGCGTGATCTTCGAGAAGCCATTGGGCCACCGCGGGGCTGACGCCCTTCTTGACCTCGCGGGCCTCCGCCGTGCCCGTCTTGCCGCCGTAACGGATGGAGGCAAGGCGAGACTTGTAGGCCGTGCCCTCGGGGTCCTCCACCACGCCCACCATGGCCTCCCGAATGAAGTCCAGGTAGGTGGAGGGGATACCCAGTTCCTTGCTGTCCCCGGGCTTGAAGGAGCGCAGCACGTTGCCGTCCCGGTCCTCCACTCGAAGCAGCAGGTGGGGCTTGACGGAGTGGCCGCCATTGGCCACCTCAGCCACGACCATGGCCATCTGGACGGGGGTCGCGCGGATGTCCTTCTGGCCCACGGCGGTGGACAGGGTGAAGCCGGGGCGGAAGCCGCCCTTGGAGTGCTGGTCGTGCCACTCCCGGGAGGGCACCAGCCCGGGGTTGTCGCCAATCTCAATGCCCGTGCGTTCGCCCAGGCCGAAGAGGCGCGCGTAACGCTCCAGGCGGTCGATGCCCAGCCACTCGCCAAGCCGGTAGAAGTACACGTCGCAGGAGCCCACCAGGGCCTGCTTCAGGTTCAGGTCGCCGTGGCCGTAGCGGTTGTAGCAGCCGAAGCGGTGGTCCGAGAAGTCGTAGAAGCCCGGGCAGTTGATGACCGTGTCAAAGTCCGAGATGCCCTCGTTGAGGGCCGCCAGGGCTGTGACTATCTTGAACGTGGAGGCGGGGGGGAAGGCGCCCACGGCCTTGTTGATCATGGGGTTGAAGGGGTTCTCGTCGATCTTCTTCTTGTCCTCGGCGGTCAGCCGCCCGGACCAGATGTTGGAATCGAAGGTCGGGTGGGAGTAGATGCCCAGGATCTCGCCGTTGCGCACATCCATGACCACGGCGGCCCCGGAGTTCACCTCGGAGAGGGCCTCACGCAGCAGCTTCTGTACCCGCAGGTCCAGGGTCAGCACGGCGTTGTTGCCGGGGACGGGCATTTCGCTGCGCAGGTTCCCGAACTTGCCCGCCAGCTCGCCAAGGTCGTTGCGGGTGCCCGCTGAACTGCGCACGAAGATGCGCTCGCCGTTGCGTCCCCGCAGGATCTCCTCCAGGGCGCGCTCGATGCCCATGCGGCCAATCGTGTCGCCGGGGCGATACACGCCGGGGTGGGTGTCGATGTCTTCGGCGTTCACCTGATTCATGTAGCCCAGGATGTGGGATACAGACTCGGACTGGGGGTAGCCCCGCAGGATGACGTCGTCCATCTCGACGCCGGGAAGCTGGTGCAGGCGCGCCATCAGCACGGCGGCCTGATCCCGGTAATAGCCCCCGCAGCGGGAGCACTTCAGGTTGTTCATGGCGGGCAGCAGCACGGCCCCATCCACGGGGCAGGTGTCACCAGCGACGAAGGCCGTGTTGCAGTGGGGGCAGGCGCTGACGCCGGACTCGTCCTTGGTCAGCGCGTGGGTGTCGTAGGGGCACTGGTCCAGGGAGGCCGTGGTCTTCGAGAAGTGGCGGCCGCAGATGGGGCACCACAGGTAGGGCCGCGGATCCACGGGGTTCAGCAGGCCCGAGTCCTCCGGGCAGTGGTTGCTGATGATGCTGCGGGACACGGTGATGGGCTTGAAGCGCTTCACCTTGTCCACGATGGCCTCGGCGTAGGCCTTGCGCAGCTCTTCCACGCGGGCGTGGGACAGCTCCAGCACCTCCGAGAGGGAATCCAGCACGTAGTCCAGGTCCTGGATGTAGTGGGGCACGATGGCCACCGACTTGGTGTGGATGTTGCTGGCCAGCACTGCACCGTTGCGGTCCATGACGTCGCCCCGCTCGGCGGGGATGCGCACTCGGGAGATCTGGTTGATCTTGGCCAGCTTCTCGTACTTCTCGCCGGCCAGAATCTGCAGATAGAAGAAGCGCGACAGCAGCATCAGCATGAGCAGCGTGAACACCAGCATGGCCCAGCGATTCTGGGCCTTGTATTCCATCAGCTCTGGCTGGTAGCCGCCAAGCATCTGCTACTCCAGGACCCGGGACCCCGAGTGGGGAACGATGCGGTCGCCCAGACGGCAGGCCAACATGGCCAGCAGGCCCACGGGGGGGCCCAGGGGGGCGCTGATGAGGGCCTGGGGGAGGATGAGGCGCATGACCAGGCCGTACTGATCGAAGTCCTGATCAAAGACCGCCGAGAACACGAAGAACAGCGACGAGGACAGCAGGGAAGCTGCCGCCGTGACCAGCATGAAGATGACGGGTTGGCGGAAATCAAGGCGCTTGGACAGGAGCACCCCGCCCAGGAAGACCACCGTGTAGATCTCAGAGTGGATGCCCAGGATGGTGCCCCCGGAGAAGCCGTCACGCAGCAGCCCCAGCAGCAGGGCAAAGAGCGCGCCCGCATGGATGGGCAGGGCAAAGGCGGCATAGAGCACCAGGCCCAGGGCGAGTTCCGGGGCGTAGAGGGAAATATGGAGGCTGTGCAGGAAGGGGCTCTCCAGGGCGAAGAGCCCGTACCCGAGGATCAGGAGGAAGAAGACCTTAATGCTGCTGCCCACTGGCTTCCTCCTTCCAGGGATC
>CAIXZC010000307.1 GCA_903923815.1 uncultured Myxococcales bacterium | reverse complement strand
TCTTAATCTCAGAAATGGCTCCGTGCTGCCAAACAACGAGCAACGTGTCGGCGTCCAGCGCGGCAACGGACGGCCACTGTTCACCCACCCCAACCGCCCCAGCAACAGCCTGCGCAGAAGCCAAGGGCATGCCGGTCGAGGCATCCAGCCAACGGATGAAGATGTCGCGGTCCTCGTCGGGACCACCCTCCCAAATCGCAGCGTATCTTCCACCCACGAAATGCACCGAGGGCTTCAAAACGGTGTAATCCTTCTGATGGCTGATGGCCGCCTCGCCGAACCCGGACTGGCCGTCCACTCCGAACACGCGGCCCACCAGGGACCAGCCGCTGCCGAACTGGCCGAAGGAACGCCACACGATCATGAAGGACCCGTCCGCCGTGGCCGCCAGGGCCGGGCTGGACTGCTCCTCATCCGTCGTAAGATTCGCCGTCGCGGCCGGGCCCTGGGGCGTGCCGTTGACGCCGTACAACCGGAAGCTGACGCCGTCGGTGGTCCCGTCGCTGCCGGTCCAGGCCACCACCCATTTGCCATCCGACAGGCGCACGGCGTTGGGGTCGCCCTTGTAGCCGGTGCTGCCCGCGGTGGGCTCCTGGTCCGCCTCTTCGGTGCATTCGCCCGGGCCCAGGCAGCGGGTGCCGCCGTTGCAGGTCAGGGTCTCCCAGGAGTTGCCGCTGGTCACGCAGCGCTGCGGCACCGTGGTCTGGCAGCGGCCCTCGCCGGGCTCGCACTCCTGACACAGCCCCTCGTCCGTGGTCCCATCGCAGTCGTTGTCCAGGCCGTCGCAGGTGACCTCGGGCTCTTCGAAGTCCGGCACCGCGTCGTAGCCACACTCCCACCCGTTCTGACCTTGGCACACAGCCACCACCAGCCCCTTGCAGACGCCCTTGGTCCTGCACACGTCCTTGGGAATCGGCAGGGCCTCGTCAACCTCGCCGTCGCAGTCGTTGTCCGCGCCGTCGCAGGTGGTCTCCTTGGACTCCCAGTTGGGCAGCGCCTCGTAGTCGCAGACCCAGCCCTCCACAGTGCACAGCGCCACCGCGTCGACGCACACGCCATCCACGTCACAGGTCGCCTCCCCCGGGCAGGGGAAGATGTCAGGCAGCGTGTCCGGAAGCGTGTCCTCGGGCAGCGTGTCCACGGTGTCGATGGTGTCCACGGTGTCAATCGTGTCAATCGTGTCCACGGTATCGGGCGAAGTGTCCGGAAGCGTGTCCACGGCCGTATCCTGCTCCGTGTCCTGGGCCGTATCCGGCGTCGTGTCCGGTGGCAGGGTGTCGGGATCCTGGCAGGTGTCGCAGCTTGGGCAGTTGGCGTCCGGCGGCGCCACCGGCTCGTCCGGCAGACAGCCCGCGGCCAGTCCGCAGCTAAGCAGGGATGCCAGCACCAGCCTCTTGATCTCAAGCGTCTTGCGATTCTTCACGAAACCCTCCAGGCCCCAGTATCCTCATATACGCGTGGAGTCTAGCGCAGCAACCGCGCGGGTCAACTTTCAAATGCGCCATTTCTTCTCCTTGCCTCGGCCCCCCTCCCCGCTGCAACATCAAGCCCTCACAGGAGGTCCCCATGCGCCACCCCCAAGCCACCGTCCGCCTCGCCACCCCCGCCGACCTGGACTGGGCCATCGCTCAGGCCGCCCGCGAGGGCTGGAACCCCGGCCTCCACGACGCCGCAGCCTTCCTGGCCCAGGACCCCCAAGGCTTCCTGGTGGCCGAACTGGAGGGCCGCCCCGTGGGCTGCATCTCCGCAGTGCGCTACGACGGCAACTTCGCCTTCTCGGGCTTCTACATTGTCGTCCCCGAGCTGCGCGGCCAGGGCCTGGGCGTGGACCTTGCCGGCGCCGCCCTCACCCGCTTGGCGGGCTTCACCGTGGGCCTGGACGGCGTGGTCCAGCAGCAGGAGAACTACCGCCGCGCGGGCTTCGTCTGGCAATACGCCAACCTGCGCTTCGGCTTCGCCAACCCCGGCTTCCCCCGCGCCCCCTCCCACCCCTTCGTGCCCGCCACCCAGGTCCCCTTCGCCGATCTGCTGGCCCTGGACACCGCCTGCTTCGGCTTCCCCCGCCCCCGCTTCCTGCGCGCCTGGCTGGACCTCCCCGACGCCTTCGCCCTGGCCGCCCCCGGTGGCGCTGACGACGGCGCGCTTGGCGTCATCCGCCGCTGCCGCGAGGGTTGGAAGGTGGGCCCCCTGTTCGCCTCCGACCCCGCCCAGGCCGACGCCCTCTTCCGCCAACTGTGCGCCCGCGTCCCGACGGGGGACCGCGTCTACCTGGACGTCCCCCAGCCCAACGCCGCCGCCCTGGCCCTGGCCGCCTCCCACGGCCTCACCAAGGTCTTCGAGACCGCCCGCATGTACCTGGGCCCCGTCCCCGCCCTGCCTCTGGACCGCATCTTCGGCGTCACCACCTTTGAACTTGGCTAACGCCCCCAACCGCCCTATCCTTCGCCCATGAACGTCACCTGGCACGCCAGCCCCAACCATTCGCCGCGCCCCGAGGGCACCGCCATCGACGCCATCGTCATCCACTACACCGACCTGGACCTGCCCGACACCCTGGCGCGCCTCTGCGACCCCGCCATCCAGGCCAGCACCCACTATGTCATCACCCGCCGCGGCCGCCTGCTGCAGCTTGTCCCCGAGGACCGCAAGGCCTGGCACGCCGGCGTCAGCGCTCTGGCCGGCCGCCCCGCCGTCAACGAGTTCGCCATCGGCATCGATCTGGTCTTCCAACCCGGGCGCCACCCGGGCTACACCGACAGCCAGTACCGCACCCTGCTGGCGCTGCTGCAGGACCTGTGCGCGCGCCACGGCATCCGCCCCGACCGCATCGTCGGGCACGAGGACGTGGCCTTGCCCCCAGGCCGCAAGCAGGACCCGGGGCCGCGCTTTGACTGGTCCCGCGTTCGCCGCCAACTTGGTGGGAGGGGGCCGGGGGGAACCCCAACGTGAGACACGCCTTTCCAGGCCCCCTGGTCCAGGCCACCTTCCTGCGTCGCCGCTTTCGCTTCCTGGCGGACTTCACGGCCGCTGACGGCAGCGCCATCACCGCGCACTGCCCCAACACGGGCAGCATGGCGGGCTGCCTTTACCCGGGCGCGCCTGCCCTGCTGAAGGTCGAGCCTCCGTCCCCCACCCGCCGCACCGCCCACACCTGGCTGGCCATCCAGGGCCCGGCCTGTTGGATTGGCGTCCACACCGGCACCCCCAACGATCTGGTGGCGGCCCTGGCCCGGGCGGGCCAACTGCCCGGCGTCCCCCCGGCCCTGGAGGTCCAGCGCGAGGTCCCCCACGGCCCCCACACCCGCTTCGATTTGAAGGTCACCACCGCCGACGGCCCCATCTTCATTGAGGTCAAGAACGTCTCCCTGGTGCTGGACGGCGTGGCCCGCTTCCCCGACGCCCAGACCGAGCGCGGCCGCAAGCACCTGCGGGAACTGGCCGCCATGGCCCGCCAGGGCACCCGCTGCCTGATGGTCTACGTGATCCAGCGCGAGGACGCCCAGGCCTTCGGCACCGCCGACCACATCGACCCCGAGTACGGCAAGGCCCTGCGCCGCGCCCTCAAGGCAGGAGTCCAAGCCCTCGCCCTCCGCTGCCGGATCGACGAAACGGGCCTGGAGGTCCTAGGCCCCGTGCCGCTGGTGAGGTGATCGCGAGGGGAACCGACCCCACTGCGTTGGCCGCCGGCTCTCCGGGGCGTCACCCCCGCCCCGGCCCCTGGGAAAAGCATAGGTGCAGGCAGTTGGGGTGTTGGAGTGTCGGGGGTTGGAGTGAGAAGTGTAATGTGTAAGGTCCTGACCCCAATGCCGCTGGTCGGCTCTCCGGGGCGTCACCCCCGCCCCGGCCCCTGGGAAAAGCATAGGTGCAGGCGGTTGGGGTGTTGGAGTGTCGGGTGTTGGAGTGAGAAGTGTAATGTGTAAGGTCCTGACCCCAATGCCGCTGGTGAGGTGACGCGGAAGGG
>CAIXZC010000306.1 GCA_903923815.1 uncultured Myxococcales bacterium | reverse complement strand
TCCTGGGCCGCCGCAGGCTCGGCCCCCGCGCGCTCCACCCCTTCCACCACCAACGGCGACCGGGACGTCAACGCCACGCAGTCCCCCGCACAGGCCGGCGCCGTCGCCACGCTGCGGTCCTTGAGGCCCACGCAGCGGAAGTTCACGCGCTCGCCAAAGCCCTTCAACTGCCCCGTCGTATCCTTCACGAAGGCCCAGTCCGGCGTCCCCGCGCCCACCCACCGCAGCACGGCGCTGGTGGGGTTGTTCCAGCCCCAGATGACCTGGTCCGCCGTCCGCACCCACAGGTTGGTCCCACCCGGCAGCCCCGCCTGGATGGCCGTACTCAGGTCCTCCAGGTCGGCCACGCTGGCCCCGTACAGCCGGCACTCCGCCATGGACGACACCAGATCCAACGACACTCGGTCCGCCGGGTCCAGGTTCCAAAGGCCGCCGCCAAAGGTGAAGCACTGCGTGGGCTGGATGCCGCCGTAGCAGGCCCCCACCCCGAACCCCGCGCCGGTGTCCACCGCCGGCCAGATGCAGCGGAAGGCGTGGGCCTGGGTGAAGTCGTGGCTCTCCACGGCCCCGTCGTCCAGTCGCACCACCAGCCGCTGGTTGTCCGCGGTGCTGGGCAGCGCGGTCCACAGGAAGTTGCTGTTCTTGCCCAGGGACCCGGCCCCGTTGGTGAAGTTGTTGCGGTACAGTTCGGTGGCGCCGGGCAGCCGCCCACCCTTGGCCACGCACAGGGCGTTGGCCTCGGCCCAGGGCAGCTTGACGCGGTCCTCACGGTCCCAGGTGTCCCCCAGCGTGTCCACCACGGGCCCACCCTGGTAACGCCCGCAGAAGTACCACAGCCAGCAGTCCCGGTCCTGGCAGTCCTTGTCCCCGTCGCCGTCGTTGTCCACACCGTCGCGGCACACCGTGGGGCCATCCTCGTAGCCGCCGCCGCTGCCGCAGAACCGGAACGCGCTGCACGCCGAATCTGCGCAGTCCTCGTCCCCGTCGCCGTCGTTGTCCTCCCCGTCCGAGCACTCCCCCGCGCTGTCCTCACTGGGAGGCGCGCAGAACAGGTAGCCCTGACAGCCCCGGTCCTCGCAGTCCGTGTCGCCGTCCGCGTCGTTGTCCAATTCGTCCCGGCACAGGTCCGGGCTGCTTTCACTTTTGGGGGCGCAGAACACGAATACCTGACAGTCCACGTCCGCGCAGTCCGTCTGCTCGTCCCCGTCGTTGTCGTCCTCGTCGGAGCACAGCGCCGCCGTATCCTCCACGGCCCCGTTGCAGAACAGGTAGCCCTTGCACTCGCTGTCCAGGCAGTCCATGTCCCCGTCGCCGTCGTTGTCGTGCTTGTCCTGGCAGGTGCTGGGGCTGTCCTCGTTGGTGGGCACCGCGTCCGCCCCGCCCAGATCCACCCCCGCCACGTCCTGCTCGGGCGCCGCGTCCACGTCGCCACCGGCACCTCCGCCGGTCTCCGCGCAGCCCAAGAACACCACCGCCACCAGCAGACCCAACAGACCCAGCAGGCTTCTCATGTCCGGCTCCTCCCTTGGCGCAAGCCGCGCGATTCTACCACAGGCCCCGACACGATCCAGGCTTCAATCTTTCGCGGAAGGGTCTATAATGCCGCCCCCAAGGAGGCCCGCACATGCCCTGGCTTGACTGGAAGTGGTCCCTCATCCAATTCAATCCGCGCCCCGGCGCCCTCGAGGAGAATGCCGTGCGCCTCCTGGAGGACGTCCGCGCCGCCTGCCGCCTGGGGCCCAACTCTGCGTCCTGCCCGAGGCCTCCCTGTCCGCCTACTGCATCGCCGATCTGCACCGGGACCTGGACTTCATCCGCCAGTCCCGCCACACGCTGGAGACCATGGTGGCCCCCCGCATCACGTCCTGCGCCGCCCTCATCGGCTACCTGGACGTGGACGAGGGCGACGCCACCTGCCCCCCCGCCGCCGTCAACGCCTGGGCCCTCATCGCCGGTGGTCGCATCCTGGCCCGGGGCCGCAAGACCCTCATGGCCGACGAGGGCGTGCTGGATGACTCGCGCCACTATCGCCCCGGCGACCCCCAAGCCATCGCCCCCGTGCGCCTGGACCTGGGCGGCCGCACCCTGGACCTGGGCGTCCTCATCTGCCAGGACCTCTGGGATGACCACTCCGCGGTCAAGCCCGCCACCCTCCTGCGGGACCGCGGCGCCGAGGTCCTTGTCTGCCTCAACTCCTCGCCCTTCCACCTGGACAAGCCCGCCCAGCGCCTGGCCACCGCCCGCGCCCGCGTGGCCGAGACCGGGCTGCCCCTGGTGTACGTCAACACCTGCGGCGTCCAGGACAATGGCAAGAACCTGATCATCTTCGACGGCGGCAGCTTCGCCCTGGACCAGACGGGCCACTGCGTCCATCAGGCCCCCCGCTTCCGCCCCGGCCCCTCGGCCTTCAGCGCCGCGACCGTGGCCCCCGCGCCCGCCGCGCCCGCCGCCGACGCCCCCGAAGCCCCCCCCGACCCCGCCCCCGCCGCCCTGCTGGCCGACGCCCTCACCTTCGGGCTGGCCGACTACTTCGAGAAAAGTGGCGTCTTCCGGCGCGCCCTCCTGGGCCTCAGCGGCGGCATCGACTCCGCCGTGGACGCCTGCCTGGCCGTGGCAGCCCTTGGGGCCGACCGCGTCAGCACCGTCTCCATGCCCTCCAAGTTCAACAGCGCCGCCACCCGCGAACAGGCCGCCCGCCTCGCCCGCAACCTGGGCACGCGCCACCTGGAGTACCCCATCCAGGACCAGATTGACCTGAAGGCCCGCGTCCACCGCGACCGCACGGGCCACCCGCCCTCCGTCGCCACCCTGGAGAACATCCAGGCCCGGGAGCGCGGCAACATCCTGATGACCCTGTCCCAGGAAGCCAGCGCCATGGTCATCGGCAACGGCAACAAGACCGAGTTCCAGCGCGGCTACGCCACCCTCTACGGCGACATCATCGGGGCCTGCATGCCCCTGGGCGACGTGCAGAAGCTGATGGTCTACGCCCTGGGGCGCGAGCTGAACCGCCGCCTCGGCGACCCCATCCCCGAGGGCTGCTTCACCATCAAGGCCTCCGCCGAGTTGTCCGAAGCCCAGGACCCCACCCGGGGCGGCGGCGACCCCTTCGACTACTTCATTGAAGGCCCCCTGGGCGTCGAACTGATAGAACACGGCCGTAGCGTAGACGACCTGTGCCGCGCCTTCGCCAACCGCGCCCTGGACCCCGCCCTGTGGGTGCCCGACGACGCCGGCCGCAGCGTCTACGACAAGCTGGACGCCACCGCCTTCGAGGCCGCCGTCCGCGACTGCCGCCGGGCCATCCACCGCAGCGCCTTCAAGCGCGTCCAGGCCCCACCCATCTTCGTGGTCAGCCCGCGTTCATTTGGCTTTGATTATCGGGAAGCGATGTTGTTGGATTCGGACTGCTGAGGCGCTACTTCACACACCGGAAGCCCTTGTTGCCGCCGTGGCCGTCGGCCTCCTGGTTGCTGCGTAGGGACACGCGCAGGCCGCCAAAGCCGTTGTAGCCGCCACCACGCACGGACTTGCGATCGCCGTTCTCCAGCCCCTGGGGGTTCAGCTCCGGGCTGGTGGCGTAGTAGTGGTCGCCAAACCAGTCGTTGGTCCACTCCCACACGTTGCCCAGCATGTCATACAGGCCAAAGGCATTGGGCTTGAACTTCTTGACGATGCACTTCTTGTTGCCCGAGTTCTGCGAGTAGCAGGCGATGTCCCGCAGGCACTCCGAGTCCTGGCCGCAGTAATGGCGAGTGCCAGTGCCGGCGCGGGCCGCGTATTCCCACTCGGCCTCCGTCGGCAGGCGCCCACCCACTGCCTTGCAGAACACGTCGGCATGGAACCAGGTGGCGTCATCCACCGGGTAGGCCGGCCCTGCGGCCGACCAGTAGTGGTCCGAAGGGTTGAAGCCCATCACCGCCACGAACTGCGCCTCAGTGACCTCGGTCTCCAGCATCTGGAAGGCCGACAGGGTGACCTTGTGCTGGGGAGACTCGTCCTTGTGGCAGACCTCATCCGAGGGCGAACAGCCCATGGTGAAACTGCCCGCCGGAATGGCCACCCAGGTCAGCCCCAGGCTGTTGATATCAAATTCCACGGGGTTCCGGTGGTCCGACACCTCAGGTTCCGTTGTCTGGCAACCACCCAACCCCAAGCCGAACACAATGGCCGAAAGACCGGCCAGAATTCTGGTATCGATGTTCATGGGCCCCTCCCGTTTTTGCATGGGCTCTGTTATACCGCCCCAGACTGTGTACTCCAAGTCATTCTTGCAAGGGCGCCGCGCCTGTTGCCCCCGCGCCCCCACGCGTTATAATGCCGCCGTTCGTTGTCTTCCCCCGGAGTCCCCAATGAAAGCCGCCCTGACCCTGGCCGCCCTGCTGCTCCTTGTCGCCATTCCCGCCCGGGCCGCCGACTACACCTACGACTTCGCCTCCGACAAAGAGTCCTTCTCGGGCACCGACGGCTGGATCTCCCACTACTGCGCCGACCCCTGGACCACCAAGGGCACCAGCGGCGTCTTCCCCCGCACCGACGACGGCTGCACGGCCTGCCCCGCCGCCTCCAACTGCACCTTCGGCTTCGACAAGTCGGGCAAAAGCTGCTACTTCTCCGACGCCGCCGACAACCACCTGACCTTCGGCCCCGGCACCTGGAAGAACTTCATCTACGAGTCCAGCCTGCTCTTCCACGGAGGCGACGGCGTGGGCTTCGTGTTCCGCTACCGCCACTCCCGCGAGTTCTACGCCGTCATCCTCAGCAAGGACGACATCGTCCAGCCCGCCGGCGTCTGCACCGAAAAACTGAACGGCGCGCGCCTCATGAAGGTCAAGGGCGGCCAGGGCACCACGCTGGCCCAGAAGGATGGCGTCGTCTGGGAGGCGGGCAAGAACCACGCGGTCCGCATCACCGCCGTGGACGGCTCCCTGAAGTTCGAGTTCGACCTCAACGCCGACGGCCTCTACACCAATAACGAGCTGGTCTTCGACGTCCTGGACCCGGACCCCATCGTGGCTGGTCAGGTGGGCTTCTACGCCTACAACGCCGGGCTTTCGGACGAGTGCCAGGGTAAGGACTGCCGCTTCGGCCCCGTGAAGGTCCAGGTCCTCTCCACCGCCCCCGATCCCTGCGGCGGCATCGACGCCCAGGGCAAGTGCGTGGGCGCGACCCTCAAGTACTGCTACGAGGGACAGCTCAAGGAAAGCTGGTGCAGCACCTGTTGCCTGTGGTCCACCGAGACCCAGGCCCACGCCTGCGCCGCCAACGCCTCCCAATGCACCACCTGCACGGACGAGTGCGCCGTGGGCAGCCGCGGCTGCAACGCCGAGCTGAAATCCGCCTGGACCTGCGGCCAGGGCGACGCCGACACCTGCCTCGAGCGCCTCTACGAGCCCTGTACCGGCCTGGGCGTCTGTGATCCCCTCCAGGGCAAATGCCTGGGCGGCTGCACCCCCGACTGCAACAACAAGCTGTGCGGTGACGACGGCTGCGGCGGCACCTGCGGCACCTGCCCCGCCAACTTCACCTGCACCGCCGGCCAGTGCAATCAAGTCTGCGTCCCCAGTTGTCTGGGCAAAGAGTGCGGCTCCGACGGCTGCGGGGGTCTCTGCGGTCAGTGCGTCGCTCCGGGCACCTGCTCGGACGCTGGCCTGTGCTCCAAGAAGGGCTCCTGCTTCGGCGTCTGCGACCATTCCTTCTCGGACTGGGGCTGCTTCTGCGACGAGCAATGCATCGGCTACGGCGACTGCTGCGCCGACATCTGCGAGTCCTGCCCCCTGCTGTCCCACTGCGACCCCTGCACCCCCGACTGCAGCGGTCGGGAGTGCGGCTCCAACGGCTGCGGTGGCTCCTGCGGGCCCTGCCCCGAGGGCGAGACCTGCTCCGACGCCGGCCTCTGCCAAGGGCCCCCTCCCCTCACCACCTGCAACGGTGTCCTGCTGTGCAAGGCCGACTGCGCCGCCAACGACAACCTGTGCTTGGGCGCCTGCGACGACCGCGCCACCCAGACCGCCGCCGCCGCCTACGGCGCCTTCAAGACCTGCACCGACGCCGCCTGCCCCGCCTGCGGCTACTCCCTGTCCTGCCTGGACACCTGCGGCAGCGCCGCCTGCTCCGACTATGTGGGCCCCTGCTTCCCCAAGGCCACCATGACCTGCCCCCAGCTTTGGCTTTGCGCCCAGGATTGCATGATGGACAAGGACTGCCTGGACCTCTGCGCCCAGAAGGGCCTGCCCGCGGCCAACACCAAGTTCTCGTCCCTGCGCCAGTGCCTCTCCACCCAGTGCCCGGACTGGACCCTGGAGTGCCTCACCCTGGCCGTCAACGATGCCTGCCACGACCAACTGACCAATTGCACCGGCCAGTGCCTGCCCTCCTGCTACCAGAAGGAGTGCGGCGACGACAAATGCGACGGCTCCTGCGGCACCTGCTTTGACAGCCAGTACTGCGTGAACGGCAAGTGCCGCAACCAGCCCACCTGCGACCCCGAGGACCACAAGTCCTGCGACGGCGCCAGCCTGTACTGGTTTGACTCCTGCGGGGAGAAGGGCGACCTCATCAAGGTCTGCTTCCTCGACTGCCAGGACGGCGCCTGCGTGGAGCCCGACGTGTCCCTGAACAAGGACACCCTTGACGCCGGCCCCGAAGCGGACACCAGCGACACCAACCCCAGCCACACCGACGTGAGCGGCGACATCTCCTTCACGGCAGGGGGCTCCGGGGGAGGCGGCTGCAACACCGGCCCCACCCCCACCACCACCCTGCCCCTCCTGCTCTTGACCCTCCTGGCCCTCCGGGCCGTAAGGCCGTCCAAGCCGCGAACGAAGTAAGCGGATCCGCCCGCCCGGCCGTCCAAGCCGCGCACGCAGTAAGCGGATCCGGCCGCCCGGCCGTCCAAGCCGCGCACGAAGTAAGCGGATCCGGCCGCCCGGCCGTCCAAGCCGCGCACGAAGTAAGCGGATCCGGCCGTTGGCCACGCCGCCGTCGCCTCCGCTCCCTGCGGTCGCGGCCAGGTTTGGCTCTGCCAGCCGTCCGAACCCCGACCGCAAGGGAGGGGGTGTTGGTGTTGGGGTGTTGGCGTGTTGGTGTTGGGGTGTTGGCGTGTCGGGGTGACAGGTGGCCCCTAGCCTACAAACACCGCGACAGTTTCCACGTGGGCAGTCTGGGGGAACATGTCGAAGGCCTGGAGGCGGGCCAGCTTGTAGCCCCGGGTGGCCAGCACGGCGCTGTCCCTTCCCAGGGTCCAGGGATCACAAGACACATAGATGACCACCGGCGCCGTCTGGTTGGTCAGGGCGCTGCAGATCTCCAGCGCGCCAGTCCGTGGCGGGTCCAGCAGCAGCACCTTGCTTTGGGGCAGCTTGAAGCGCCGGGCGTCGCCCCGGTGTACGGTCACGGGCAGCCCCTGGGCCGCCACCGCCCGCTCCAGGGCCTCCACCGACGGCCCCGCCAACTCCCCGGCATCCACCCGGTGCCCCCGGCGCGCCAGTGGCACCGTGAAGTTGCCCGAACCGCAGAACAGCTCCGTCACGGTCCCCCCGGCCCCCCCGAACTCTTCCACCAGGGCCAGGATCTCGCCCACCAACAGGGCGTTTGTGCCGCTGTTGCTTTGCATGAAGCCGCCCAGGGCCACGGGCACCACGTACTCGCCAAACTGCGTGGCCACCCGCTGGGAGCCATCCCGCCGACCGTGCCCCGCCTCGGTCTGCCCGCCCCGCAGCACCACTCCCGCCACGCCAGACAGCGCCGCCAGCGTACGCGCCAGGGCGTCAAGGGGCTCGTCATCCTCCGTCTCGGCCAGCACCAGCGCGCCCTCCGAGGCCAGGTTCAGCTCCAGGTCCTCCAGGCTGCGCAGGACCCCCAGGTGCAGCCGCAGGGGCTCCAGCAGGGCGGAAAGGGCGGGCTCCAACATGGGGCAGGTGCTGACGGCCTGGATGCGGTGGGTCCCCTCCTCGAAGAAGCCCAGGGCGCCCCCCTCCGGGTCAGCGTGCAACCTGGCGCGGCTGCGGCACTGCACCTCGCTGGGCGAGCGCCGCACGGCCCCCACCTCCAGGGCGAAACCGGACCGCTGCATGGCGCGGGTCAGCAGGTTGCGTTTCTCCTCAAGCTGGCGCGGATAGTCGAAGTGCTGCCAGACGCAGCCGCCGCAGCTTCCAAACAAGGGACAGAAGGGGCGCCGGCGGTGGGGAGAGGCCTGCACCACACGCACCAGCCGGGCCCGCGCGAAGCTGGCCCGTTCTTCCAGGATCTCAGCCTCCACCACCTCGTCCGGGGCGGCGTCGTCGACAAACACGACCTTGCCCGAGGGCAACCGAGAGGCGGCGGCGCGGCCCGTGGCGGCGGCCCCGGTTCTAAGCTCCAGCGTTGGCATCAGCGGGTGCCCGGGATCTGGAAGTCCAGCACCAGGGGCAGGTGGTCCGAGTACCCCGCGCCTTCCTTCAGGGTCTCCAGCTTGGGGCTGCGCACCTGGGGGCCCACCATGGCCCGGTCGAAGAAGGCCACGGGCTTGCCCTCGGCGTCCAGCACGTTGCGGTACAGCTCGGGGTGCTCTTTGTGATCCAGGTCGTTGACCAGGTCCTTGAGGTGCCGCCGGAACCGCAGGATGTCGACGGTGTAATCTATCTCGCCGAAGGCCTTGGCCTCCTCGGCGTTCTTGGGCCGCTTAGGGGGCTCGGCGTAGGCGCTGACAAACACCACCGCGTCGGCGTAGTCCCGGTCGTCAATCCACTTGGCGGCGTCGGCGGCCTGGTCGTGGCGCGCCGCGGCGTCCCACTGATCCAGCCGCACATGCAGCAGCTTCAGCAGGCGTCCGTCATCCATGGAGATGCGGGCCTCGTGCACATAGGAGATGGGGCCAAAGGAGTCCAGGGCCCAGGGGCGCCGCGTGGACTTGGTCAGGGGCTTCTGGACGCTGGACACCAGGGGATAGCGGCTCAGCACCGCGTAGCCACTGTCAATGCTGCCAGCCATGACGCGCCCGAACACGTCCGGGTACAGAGGATAGGGGCTCTTCTGGTCGGGCACCCGGGACACGTAAGGGAAGTTCAGGCGGGAGGCCAGGTACTCGGCCTGGTCCAGCATGCCCGTGGCCTCGCTGCCGAAGTCCACCTCCTGCAGCAGCACCACGTCGGGGTCCCGGGGGGCCACCTGCTTTACGAAGGCGTCCAAGCGCCCCTTGACGGCGTCCACGCTCTCGGGCTTGGGGGTGGCGTTGGGGACCTCGTACCACACCGTCCCCAGGCCCATGCCGTGGTTGAGGTTGGCGAAGACCACCACCAGGTTGTCGCGGTAGCGCAGGGGCAACTCGTCGGAGACCCAGTTGCCGCGCTGCACCTCCATGTTCTGTTCCGTGACGGGGTGGTAGCCGGCCTTGTAGATCGCCAGCACCACCAGGGTGACGGTGACAAAGGTCATCGAGAACACCATGACCAGGGACATCAAGAACTTCTTCATCGCAAACAGGTCCCTTCTAAAGGAAGATTCGCAGGCCCTCCGGCGCCAACGCCGGCTGGATCAGGTCGCCATAACAAAGCCGCCGGTGAACAAAGCCCCCATCCATGAAGATGCCTGCCTCAAAGGTCAGGTTCAGGATCTCCAGGCCCTGCTCGAAGCTGGCCTTCAGCAGGGACAGGTGGTTCCGCCGGTTGCGGTACACCTCGCGCACCACAAACTGCAACACCCGGGCCTCCATGGGCATGCGCATGCCCCCCGCTGACAGGGCCGCGGCCGTCGAACCCGCCGCCGTGGAGATCCAGATGCCCGAGCTCTTCTGCAGCTCCTCGTTGCCCCCCATGCGAATCGAATACTCGGTCACCGCCGCCGGATTCGCCGAGGAGAACAGCACGTCGTTCAGCGCCGGCGGTCCCAGGGGCTCGCCGTTCACATGGATCAGGCAGCGCGCCAGTTCCCGGGGGACCGCACGCCCCTCCAGGATGGCCTCCAGCTCCGCCACAAACCCCGCGGCGTCGGTCTTGCAGAAGTGCCCAACGCTGAAACCAGGCCGCGAGTTGATGCCCAGCACGGGCACCGTGGTCAACAGGTGGGAGGCCTTCAGCAAGGTGCCGTCCCCGCCCACCGTCACCACCAGGGAGTAGTTGTCCTCCCGCACCTGCTCGCCGGGGATCCGCTCCTCGTACCAGACGCCGTTCCCCGTAAGCCAGGCCCGGACCGCGTCCGCACTGCGTTCGTTTTCGTCGTGTTCGGCCAGAACCTCGGCCGCCAGCACGGGGTTGGCGGACAGCATGTGGAGGAAGTCCGGATCCTTCCGGTCCAGCCCGAAGATTCTGTACCTGCTGCGCTTGACGACAAGCAGCACCCTGGCCATCCGCGCCCCCTGGATTCCAGAACATTTCCAATGCACAGGCCGGACTTTACGCCAAAGCCAAAGCCCCGGCAAGCGGCCACCGGGGACGGTCCTAATTTCCCCTCGTTTCGCTCCCGGGGACGGTCCTAATCTCACACCAGTCGCTCCCGGGGACGGTCCTAATTTCCCACTCTTGGCGTCAGTCCGAACCGCGCGCGTCAGCCAGCGGGCCCGGTCCCGCCTCCTGGTACACCTTCAGGCTAGCCTCAAAGAAGCTCCTCACCTGCTCCCGCAGCTCCGCCGGCGCCACGACCTTCGCCTTCGGCCCAAAGCCGATGATCCAGTTGGCCAGTTCCTCGTTTGGCGTCGCCAGCGTTTTCAGCCGCAGCCGCCCGCCCTCCTCCACCGTGATCACGGTCCCCTCGGGCCACCGGATGTGCTCCAGGTACACCTTCAGTTCCCCGTCAAACTCCAGCTCTACCTCCGCCGGCTCGCCAGGAATCAATCCCCCCAAGGGCGGCAGGAAGTCCTTGGGGCTCCACTCCTCCGGGTACTCGAATGCCTCATCCGTGCGGTCGCAACTGACCACCCGCTCCAGCGCAAAGACCGCAGGCCGCCCCCCCTCCGGTGCCCGGCTGCTTCGCCCGATCAGGTACAGCCCGCTCTTGTACGCCAGCAGCGTCAGCGGCTCCACCACGTGCTCCTTGCAGGCCCCGCCCAGCCCCTGGTAACAAAGCTTCAGCCGCTTCTGGTACAGCAGCCCCGACAGGGCCTCGTCCACCCAGTCGCCGCTGCCCAGGTAGTCCCGCTGGAAGGGCTGGTGTGCAAAGATCTTCCGGTCCAACGCCGTGGCCCGCTGGCTGGCCACCTTGCTCAGGCGGTCCTTGACCTTGCCCGCCACGTCTCCCAGATACCCTTCCAACCCCGTCCCCTCAAAGCGCCCCATCATGCTCAGAGACAGCATGGTCACCACCACGTCCTCAATGGAGAACGTCACCGCCAGCCGCTGGGCCGAGGCCGCCAACTGGTAGGCCATCTTGCCCCCCACTCGCACCCGCTCCACGAAGGCCGAGTGTTCAGTCAGCGCCTTCATATCCCGCTGGATGCTGCGCAGGGTCACCCCGAACTCCTCCGCCAACTGCGGCAGGAACACCTGCTGCCCGCAGTTCAACCTGTCGTAAAGCCTGATGAGCCGCTTGACCTTGGGATCATGCGCCGCCACCTTGAGGTCCTTCATCGCGCCCTCCACTACCACGTCCAGGATGGGCCGGATTCTTGCCCGTCCCCTCCCCCAAAGCAAGCCCCGCGTGCACCCTGGGGTCAGGACCTTACACATTACACATCCCCGCCGCGGTCAGGATCCATGACCTGTCTCGCCCCCGGATGTAATCCAAACCAGTAGGTGTTCACACGGCAGACTGGGTTTGAATTGAGGCCCGACCTATCCCGGGCCGGCCTTCATGAGGCCGGAGAGCAGGGCGCCAACCCTTCTGGCCACGGCCACCAGCCTTGTGGTTTCCGACGGATCCAGTAGCCCCCTGGCGCTGGCCAGGTCGAGGACCGCCACGGATTCCGCCAGGGAGCCCAGCGCGATGGAGAAGAAGTGGCGCTTCTCCTTCCAGGAGGTCCTGCCCGCCCCT
>CAIXZC010000305.1 GCA_903923815.1 uncultured Myxococcales bacterium | reverse complement strand
GCGCTGGCTGCCATGGACGAAGGACATTCGGCCGGGTCGGCTGGGGTTGCCTTCGTCCATATGTCCATGGCGCGCCCCCCCCCCGGGCTCGGTTGGCTTCCCGTCCATGGCGTCCATACCGTCCATAATGTCCATGATGTCCATGATGTCCATGCGGTCCATTCGGGGGGGGCGCGCCGTCCATTGTCCATATTGTCCATGCCTGGCTTCCGGGACCTTAAACGCAGAAGGCCCGCCACCTTTCGGTGACGGGCCTTCTTGGATCCTTTGGGGTCAAGCCCCGGGTCGCTTAGACGTTGTAGCGGCGACGAAGGACGGGGACCAGGAACAGGGCCAGCAGGAGGGCCAGCACGGAGGCGCTGCTGCTGTTGCCCACGGTGCAACCGCTGCTGCTCTTCTTGGTGTCCTCGTCGGTGCCGGTGGTGTCGGCGCCGCCGGTGGTGTCCACGCCAGCCTGGGTGTCGGTGCCCACGGCAACGTCTTCCAGTTCGGTGGTGTCGTCTTCGATGCCAGTGCTGTCGTCTTCCAGTTCGGTCAGGTCGTCCTCGAGTTCGATGGAGTCGTCCTCAAGGCCGATGTCGCCCACTTCGATGGTGTCGGAGTCTTCCACGACGTCGGTGTCGGGGATCTCGATCATGGGGCATTCCAGGGTCGTGCCCTCGGGCACGGCATCGGCGCCGTCACAGTCGAAGAAGCCGGCCTCTTCGGACCAGCCACAGGTGGTGTCGCCCTGGGTGCAGTCGATGGCGCACAGGCCCTCGCCGCCCGTGGAGCACCACACCACCACTGCGACGTCGCAGCAGCCGATGTCGTTGATGGTGCCGCAGTCGGCGGAGATGACTTCAGCACCGTCCACGCCGTCACAGGCGGCGTAGGAGGCGGAGGGAGCGCTCACCAGCGCCGCAACCGCAAGACCCAGACCCAAAAAGAACTTCTTCATGCTTTCCTCCAGTTTGTTTGCCCGTCTATCATTGGCGGCGGATTATCCTACTGCAGCCCGCCATTGTCAAATTGAAGTCGCCTATTTCCTAGATGAAACGCTTGTCCTCAAGCAGGCAGACCTCGGGCTCCAGGGCCACTCCCTGGCTGTCCAGCACGCGGCGCTGGACCTCCCGCACCAGGTCCCGGACCTCCTGCCCAGTGGCCTGACCGCAGTTCACAATGAATCCCTTGTGCTTCTCGGAGACCTTGGCATCGCCAATCTTGAGGCCGCCGCAGCCCGAGACCTCAATGAGGCGCCCGGCGTAGTCCCCCTTGGGCCGCTTGAACACTGATCCGGCGCACAGGGCCTCGGCTGGGAACTTGGACTTGCGCAGGGCCCGGCCTGCGTCCATACGGGCGCGGATGGCGGTGGGGTCATCCTGCCCGCTGCCGTGCAGCAGGGCCTCCACCACCAGCCCGGGCCGGCTGTGGAAGACGCTGTGGCGGTAGCTGAAGTCCAGGTCCGAAGCGGCCGTCTCGTGCAGCACCCCGCCCCGGTCCAGCCAGCGCACCAAGGTGGCATTGGAGGCCGCGTCCCCCTCGTTGTTTCCGGCGTTCATGAACACCGCGCCGCCCACCGTGCCCGGGATGTCGAAGATCCACTCGAAGCCCGCAAGGTTCCGCTCCAGGGCATACTCCGCCAGGGCCTCGTCCGTGACTCCGGCGCCGGCGCGGATGAGTCCGTCCTCAAAGGCCAGACCCTCCAGACCGCCGCGGGTACACAGGACGACTCCCCTCAGCCCCTCGTCCGGCGCCAGGATGTTGGAACCCCCACCAAGAATGTAGAGGGGCAGACCCTCCTGGCCCGCCAACTGAAGGGCCACCCGGGCGTCCTCCACGCTGCGGGGCACCAGGAAGAATTGGGCGGGGCCGCCAATGCAGAAGGTGCAGTGGCGCTTCAGGGGCTCCTTCAGCAGGACGGTGCCGGTGAACCCGGCCCTCACAAAAACGTCAGCCTTCAAGGCACATCTCCTGGTCAGGCCACGGGGCGCTTGAAGTAGAACTTGCGGTAGTCGTGGACGTGGAACAGCTCCCAGCCCTGGGCCCCCACCATGTTGAAGGCCTCCTCGCTGTGGTTCCGGTCCACCCCGGCCAACAGGTCAAAGGGCCTGCCGCCGTGGCAGAAGCAATACTGGTTGTCCGTCTCCCCGTCCTTGGGGGCGGGCAGCTCCCAGGACAGCACCAGGTATTCCCACTTCATGAGGTTCCTCCTTGCAGGTGCGAGCAATCTAAACCCCAAAAGGGTTCGGGCGCAAACATTGGGCTATCGGCAGTGCCGCAGGGCCTTGGCCCACTGCCGCTGACGCCAGGGCAGCTCCCAGAAGCCCGGCGCCGGGGGGCCGCTGACCCGCGGACAGGCCCGCCGCAGCAGCCGCTGGGCATTGAACGAGATCCGGTCCTCCGGGGAGGTCACCAGGGGCAGCATGGCCAGGGCCAGGGCTCGGCGTTTGAGCCTTTCAAACTCCGGGAAGCCCAGCTCGGGCTTCTGGTTCCTGCGGGCCCCCTGCTTGGACATCCATTTGTTCCAGGCGGCCCGCCCCATGGGGAACTCGGGCAGTGGCAGGTTGAAGATGACCGACAGGGACCGCGCCGCCGCAGCCACCGTGGCCGGGTCCGGGTCCTCCAGCATTGGCACCAGGGCCTTGGCTACCTTCAGGGCGCTGCGGGAGTCCGCGTAGACCATGGCCCGCTGGGCCCCCCAGCGCTGCAGTGACAAGGGCGGCACCAGGGCCCCACCGGGGCGACTGAAGCGGCGTTCGTCAGCCAGCAACTGCAGCACCAGTTCGGGGTGCTTGTCCCCCGAGGCCTCCACCAGCCCCAGCAGGTGGTTCAGCACGGCCAGGTCCTCTTCTTTTTTGAGCATCCTGGCCACTTCTGACCAGGATGGAGCCTCGCCAAGTCTTCCCAGGGCCTCCAGGGCCGCCAGCCGCAGGGCCGGGTCCCGGTGCCGCAGGTAGGGGCGGACGCGCCGGGCCAGGCCGCCGTCCCCGGTGGTTGCCAGGAAGCGTAGCGCCGAAAGCAGCTGCTGGTTGGCGTCCCCCGGAGCCCCCTTCCTTTTATGTTCAAGCTTCGCCAGCAGTCCCAGGACCCTGCGCAGGTGCTGGCGGTACAGGTCCCGCCCGCCCCGTTGGACCTTGCCGTGGTCCAGGTCCACGCAGCCCTCTGCGGCGTCCTCCTCGCTGCACCAGATGCGGATATGGAAGTGATCGTCATGGGGGAGGGTGCCGGCGGGCTGACGGACCCGCTCGCGCAGCAGCTTGAGTGCCTCCCGGCCATCCTTGGCGGCCTCTTTCTCAAGTAGTTTGATTAAGAACCGGGCACAGAAAACCATCTGCACGCGAGGTTTTTTGGATTGCAGCAGGCTTTTTACCAGGGCCCAGTTGCGGGCCGGATCGAAGTGCAATTCGGTGCCATCGTCGGCCACCACCGTGCCCCCCGGCCGGGCCAGCACGCGCAGTTCCGGGAGGTGACGCTGCCTGCCCTCGCGATCGAGCAGGTAGTAGGCCAGATCCGCGTCCCGCCCCCCCTGGTGCGAAACACTCCACGGGATCCGTCCGCCCCCCTGTTTTCCAAGGTTTGCCACGCCCAGCACCGCCCCTGGAAAGCGGGTGGCCACGGCGGCGGCGGAATCCTGAATTAGTGCTAATAGTTCATCAACTCCATAAAGTACATTGCGTTCGACCAGATTTTGTAGGACTATGTGGTTGTCGCCCTTCGGGGAGAGCTTCTTGGACCGGGCGACACACCCACCGGCAACGGTGCCCTGGGAGACGCTGCCCTGGTCCAAAAATGAAAATTCGGGATGGTTGCAGGGCCCGGCTCCGATGGGCAGGGTCCAGGGCTGGTCCAGGGGGGGGCGCCGGGGGGCGGTCTCCATGGCCTCGCTGCCGCGACGCAGCAGGTGCCATGGGAAGGCCTCAGGGGGCGCCGAACAAAGGTGGGCCACAAAGATGTGGCACGCGACCTGGAAAAGAAAGCCTGTAACCACGAAATACCTCCGGGGCTCGTGAATAAAGGTACGGCGCCTCGGTTGGCAAGTGAAAAGAAGAGCCAGCCCCTCCCGGAGGGGAGTTGAACGAGGAGGATATCATGGAAAGCAGATTGACCAGCGAGTTCCGCGTCCCCGGATCTGACCGCATCTACTTCTCCAGCGTCGGCAAGCTGGGCCTCCTGACCCCCGGTGAGGAGCTCATCGTGGCCCGCCGCTTCAAGGCCCATGGCCGCAAGCAGGACCTGCGCATATTGGCGGAGTCCAACCTCCGCTTCGTCATCAAGGTGGCCCAGGAGTACCGCAACTACGGCTTCCCCATGATGGACCTCATCCAGGAGGGGAACATCGGCCTCATCAAGGCCATCGAGCGCTTCGACCCCGAGAAGGGCTTCCGGCTCATCTCCTACGGCGTGTGGTGGATCCGGGCCGCCATCCAGGAGTTCATCCTGAAGAACTGGAGCCTGGTGAAGATCGGCACCACCCAGCTTCAGCGCAGGCTGTTCAACAACCTGCAAAGCAGCCAGCGGCGCATTGCCAAGCTGACCGACATCGACGCCTTCGACGAGGAGACCCGCAAGCTGGCCGAGCAGATGGGCGGCACCGTGGACGAGATCCGCGAGCTGCTGGCCCGCTTCACCTCGCGGGATAGTTCGTTGGACGCCCCCATGCACGCCGGAGACGACGGCAGCCCCTCCCTCATGGACCGACTGGCCTCCAACCCCGGCGACGAGGCCGTGGACGAGCAACTGGCCCGGACCGAGGGCGAGGACCTGCGCCGCGTCATGCTGGGCAAGGCCATGGCGGGCCTCTCCGAGCGGGACCGGTACATCCTGGACCTGCGCCACCTGCAGGAGGAGCCCGTGACCCTGCGGGAGCTGGGCGAGCAGCTTGGCGTCTCCAAGGAGCGGGTGCGCCAGCTTGAGAACCGGGCGGTGGAGGAGGTCCGCAAGTCCCTCAGCCGCAACCCCGCCTTCCAGGGCCTCTAGGCCCCCACGCCCCCCACCATTCGCCCACACTTGCCCGCGATCGGCGGCGGTGTTAGATTCCCCCCAACATTCTGGAGGAAGCCATGGCCAAGGTTGAATTCGAGCACAAACACGGCCTGAGCAGGGCGGAAGCCGTTGCCAGGGCCAAGCAGATCGTGGACGAGGTGAAGAAACAGTTCGGCGACTTCGTGAAGGACGTGTCCTGGAACAAGGAGGAGACCATCGCCAAGGCCACGGGGAAGGGCTTCAGCGCGGAGGTCCACGTGGACGACGGCAAGCTGCGGATCAACGTGGAGTTGCCGGGACTTGCGGGCATGATGCTGGCCTCCAAGGTGGAGTCCAAGATGAAGGAGATGGTCACGAAATTTCTGTCGTGACGGCACCCCCGCCAGCGGCCTTAGTGATCGGCGAAAAATTTGCTAGTGCGACCCCCGGTGTAGGATCGGCGCCCGGAGGTGGCAGATGAAACTTCGAATGATGCTGGCTGTGCTTGCTGCTGTTGTGCTGCTGGTTGCGGTGGTTGGTGCCCGTTGGCAGGGCTGGTTCGAGGAGAGCATCTTTGCCCTTGGGTTCGCTGCCATGTTCTTCGTGGGCGCGCTGGTGTTTCCCTCCGCAAGCCAAGACTTCTATGACGACGAGGACGGCGAGTGGCAGTTCCGGGGACGGGACTTCGTCGGCCCCGAATACCGCTGGGAGGCGAAGGCCGGCGCCCAGGGTGCAGGCCGCTTCCAGGACTGAGCCCCGCCCTAGGGGTTCGGTGGACAGGACACAATGAGAGGCACTTCAAGCATTGGCGCCTGGATGGCTGCCCTCGCGGTGCTTGCCCTGGTGCTTGCGCCGTGGCCGTGCCTCGCCAATCCTTATGGGAAACCCGCCGAGAAGAAGCCCGCCGACAAGAAATCTGAGGCCAAGAAGCCCGCCGAGAAGAAACCCGCCGAGAAGAAGCCCGCCGAGAAGAAATCCGAGGCCAAGAAGCCTGCGGACAAGAAGGACACCAAGAAGAAACCTGACAAGAAGAGCAGCAAGAAGTCCCAGCCCCGCAAGGCCGAGGTTCGCAAGAAGGACCGCCGGGAGCACCGGCGCAGCGAGCACCGCAAAGCGCCCGAGCCCAGCCCCAAGGCCGAGGAGACCTGCCTGAGCTTCGCCCAGGGGGACGAGGGCCCCACGGTGTACTTTCGGGCCCTGGCCCAGTTGCCCGACCTGCATGCCTTCCCCAAGGACACGCGGCGTTGGACCGTCAGCGCCTTGGTGAAGGTGGGCAAGGACGCCGTGCTGGTGGACGGGCTGTCCTTCCGGCGCAAGGGGGATAGCTGGGTCTGGGATGGCATGAAGGCCCTGTCGTCTGGCGGTGCCACGCGGATCGCGGCGCTCAGCGAGGCGGGGGTGGTCACGGATACCTGCGCGCGCAGCCCCGACAAGTGGCTGGTGAGCCTGGGCGGACTGGTGAAGCGCGAGAGCTGGGAGGAGCTGCTGCTGGACTCCACCTGGAAGCGCAACCCGGAGGCCCACTCGTTGGTGGATCAGATCAGGACCGACCTGAAGGCCTGCGGGAAGGAACGCTACCTGGCGAATCTGGGGCGGTTGCCGAAATTCGGCCTGGTGTCCCCTGCGCTGTGGTTTCTTCTGTTGAAGGTGGAGACGGGCAGCGATAAAAGAGCCGACTACGTGGAGCTGGGGCTGGTACCGGTGAAGGACCAGTTCCGGCTGGCGTCGCTGCGGGTGGTGTGCACGGATTGACGGGGCGAGGCCCCGGTTGGAGGACTGTTCTTGGCGCTGATGGAAGGACGGCTGTATTCATTCCGCTTTGGGCTGCTGTTTGCGGTCTCCTGGGCCTGTCTGGCGCTGCTGCCGGACTTTGTTGGCCCGGGCTGGGACTCCCGGCTGGTGTTCTCGGCGCTGTTCTTCAACTTCTGCGTGGGGCTGCTGGCGGGCCTGCCTGCGGGCCTGGCCTTCGCGCTGTTCGTCCCCGGGGGCAACCCCCTGGGCACCTGTCTGTCCCTGGGGCGCTGGTTCTGGGCCTGGGCCACGCGGTCCCAGGTCATCACGGCGGAGAAGACCGCGGCCATCCTGGCGGGCGTGACGCTGACCCTGGGGCTCCATGTGCTGCTGGCCCTGCCCCTGCTGGAGCGGGCCGCCATTGAGGTGGCGCGCAGCGAGAACCAGGCCCTGATTTCGTATTTCATCGTGGCGGGACTGGCGGTGGGACTGGCCCCTGTGGCCGTGGCGTTGACCATCCTGCTGCGCCTGGCGCTGGCCTGGGTGCGGCGCCGCACGGGGCTTGGCCTGGTGGGTTCCCGGCCGCTGTATTCGTTCGCCGCCGTGCTGGTCTTCGGGTTGGCCTTCGTGGTGTGGTTCGTCCTGAACAACCTGGAGGCCGTGCGCCTGTCCCCCTGGCAGACCCCCACCCAGTGGGCCACCATGGGGCTGGCGTCCCTGGTGGTGGTGTCGGGCCTGGAATACCTGACCTACACGCGCCGCCTGGGCAAGCCCCTGACGGTGCTGGCGTCGGTGGCCATCCTGGTGTCGGGGCTGTGCGCGGCCCTGTTGCCCCTGCAGGACCAGAACGCCCGCGCCCAGTTCCAGTCGGGCCACGCCAGTTCGCTGGCCTACGGCGCCCTGGGCTCCCTGCTGGACAGTGACGGCGACGGCTTCATGAGTGCCTTCGCGGGGGGCGACTGCGACCCCCTGGACGGGGACGTGAACCCCGCCGCCATCGACATCCCGGGCAACCGCGTGGACGAGGACTGCAGCGGCCGGGACGAGAGCGCCACCACCACCACCTCGGCCATCTGGGACTTTCCCCTG
>CAIXZC010000304.1 GCA_903923815.1 uncultured Myxococcales bacterium | reverse complement strand
AGCCTCTTCAAGCGGCTTACCTCTAAAAAGGGGGGCGTGTGCCGCTTGAAGGGGCTAGGCGGAGAGGGGGGAACAATCCCCCCGGCCGCCGGCTCTCCGAGGCGTCACCCCCGCCCAGGCCCCTGGGAAAAGCGTGGGCTAGGTCGAGATGCGACTATCAGCATCGACACTCCGATGAGATGCGATGGCCCTGCCCCTGGGACTCCGTTCCATTGACATCCGGCGGTGGCTGCGGCTATGTTCGGCGCTCTTGGCGCCTCTGGCGCGGAAAGGTTGCTGCGCGTTGCGTTCGTTCAAGCCCATGGCCCTGGTGGTCGTTGCCAGCCTGCTGCTGGAGTTGCTGCTGGGGTTCCCCCTGGCCCCCTCCGCCTACGCGGGCAAGGCCAAGGAGTTCACCTACACCTATGTGGCGGTGGATGGAGACACGACGACGCTGGTGGCGGCCCTCTACGGGGTGGACGAGGGCAAGCTGCGCCGCTGGAACCGGCGGAACCTGGGGAAGCGCAGCTCGATCAAGGCGGGCACCAAGCTGGTCATCCACTCCACGCTGCCCATCCGGGTGAAGCGCAAGGCGACCTACATTGTGAAGAAGGGCGACAGCCTCAAGCGCATCAGCAAGAAGCTGGGCGTGGACTACCGGACCATCAAACGGCTCAGCGGGCTGCGGCGGGACACCATCCGGGCGGGGCAGGAGCTGACCTATCTGGTGGCGGGGCCCGCGGAGGACAGCAAGAGCGTCGGGCGGCCCTCCGGGGGCGGGTTGACGGCTGGGGAGAAGATGCCCGAGGGGCCGGGGTACTCCTTTGGCAGTCGCCCCAACGTGTTTGGCACCAACGAGAGCATCACGTATCTGATTCAGTGCATCGGGCAGTACAAGCGCAAGTTCCCCAAGGGGCCGGACGTGGTGGTGGGCAACCTGTCCTCCAAGCGGGGCGGGCACCTGGCGCCCCACAAGAGCCACCAGAGCGGCCGGGACGTGGACCTGGGCTACATCCACCTGAAGAAGTTCCAGCCCGTGGACCGGATGATCCCCACGGACTCCAAGAACATCGACGCGGAGAAGACCTGGTTCCTGATCAAGACCTTCCTGGACACGGAGCAGGTGGACAAGGGCTTCATCAACTACGAGGTCCAGGAGCCGCTGGTCAAGTACCTGCAGGCCAAGCGCTACAAGAAAAGCTACATCGAGAAAGTCTTCCAGTACCCCAGGGGGAAGGGGGCCCAGGCCATCTTCAAGCACCTGAAGGGGCACCACCACCATCTGCACCTGCGCTTCAAGTGCCCGGTTGGCGACGAACGCTGCGTGGAATAACCGTCAGCCCAGGATGTCGCGCAGGGATTCCATGGCCTCGAGGATCAGGCGGTCGGACTCGCCCAGGTGGCGGTTCATGGTCTCCCGGGCGCGGGTGGAGTCGCCCTCGCGGCAGGCGGCGATGAGGGCGGTGAAGTTCTCGCAGTAGCTTTCCGTGAAGAACCACAGCGACGGGTGCGACAGGGCCACGTCCCGGTAGGTCTTGACCATGGTGTTGAAGATCCAGCGGATGGCCATGGACTGCACGGCATCCACCATGACATTCAGGATCTCCAGCTCGGTCTCCATCATGGCGGCGGGGTCTTCAAGCTGCCCGCGCTGCTTCTCGACCAGCGCCTCCAGCACCTGGAAGTTCTCGGGCGTCGCCCGCTTCACCAACATGGCCGCCACGTGGGACAGCAGGATGCGCCGGAACACCAGCACGTCCTTCAGCAGCTCCAGGCGCTCTTCCACGCTGCCGCCCTCCGCCTGCAGGAACACGGGCAGCAGGTTGATCTCGCCCGTGCGGCGGAAGTCCAGCACCCGCAGGCCGTCGCCCTGGCGGGCGCTGACCAGGTTCATGGTCTCCAGGTTGCGCAGGGCCTCCCGCAGGGTGTTGCGGTTGGTGTGGAAGCGGACCGCCAGTTCCCGCTCCGGGGGGAGCTTCTCGCCGGCCTTGATGGCGCCGCGAAGGATCTCCCGGAGGAGCTGGGTCGTGATCTCGTCCGAGATGGACCGCTTCTTGATGGGCGATATCTGCATTTTGTACTCCGTCGGTTGTGTCAGTTGACCGGGGCCGCCTCGGCGTCACCCAGGTCCCAGGAGAGCATCACGTCCTCGAAATCCAGGGAACTGTCCATGAGCACGTCGATGGCGCGGCCCTGCTCGTCTGCCAGCAGGCGCAGCACGGGCGTGTGGAAGGCAAAGAAGCTGGGGGCGCCGATGGTCTCGCAGCGCTTCTGGACCTCGTCCCGCAGGGCGGGGTCGATGTTGATGGCGTACTCGTTCACCAGGGCCTCGGCAGCGGCGAAGTCGCCCTCCGACTTGATGCGCTGCAGCTCTGCCAGCAGCTTGCCCAGGGTGGCGCGGGCCAGTCCCAGATCCTTGATGGTCACGTAGGTCTTGCCGTTGCCCTTGCCCGTGGCGGTGCACTTGCAGTTCTTCTTCAGGTAGGAGCCCAGGAGGTGCTGGGCCATCATGTGGGCGTCGCTGAGCGTGGTCACATCCTTGGGCACCCGGCGAAGTTGCATCAGGTCCTTGCGCACCAGCCCACGGAGGGATTCGTCGGAGATGGCCGAGGAGCTGGCCACACCCTGGCGCAGCAGCGCGGGGTCCCCGGCGAAGTAGACGGCGCCAGCCTCGGCGCGGGCCTCTTCAATGACCGAATAGTACTGGCGCAGGTACCAGGAGGGGTCCCTGTCCAGGCCCGGGGACACGCGCCCCGAACCGTGGCCCACGACCTCATGCAGGGCCGTCCCCAGGACCGCCACCTCCAGGCTGTTGGCCACTGCAAGCTCGACCTCCTCGGGGGGGGCGAACTCGCGCAGCAGGGGTTCCGCACCTTCCTTCTGCACCGCCGCCACGACGTTGGTCAGGATGACGCTCTTGGAGCCGGTCTTCTCGCGAAGGGCCGGCGAGTTGGGCAGGTTGATGCCCAGGGGGACGTTGGGGCCTGCGCCACCCACGGCGTTCAGCACCACCATGGCGTTGGCCAGGGGCGGCCGCACGTTGCGGTTCTTGTAGGTGTCCAGCCAGGGGGCCCGCTCTTCCATTTCGGGGGCCAGATAGGCCAGTTCGCTGAGGATGCGGCCAACCTTGTGGTCCTTGAACATGACCAGGCCCTCGTACTCGCCCTTCTGGCCCCGGGGGTCCAGGTAGCTTTCCACGAAGCCCAGGATGACGTCCACGTCGGCGTCCAGGTTCACCCAGATGCGCCAGGCCTCATCCATGGCGATGGGGTCGCCCGTTTGGAGGGCCTTGATGACGGCCTGCAGGTAGTCCCGCTGGACGGCCCCGGGGGCCACCTGGGAGGCCTTGTTCAGCCAGCCGATGACTTCCGTCAGTTCCTTGGCGTAGCGCCCCGCGGGCACGGCGTCCTTGGGCATGGGGGCGTCCACCTTGCGGGTGACCTTGCGGCCCCGGATGGTCTCGGTGACGGTGGTGGGGCCCGGGGTCCAGGTGCCGGCGCGCCAGACGTCCTCACGAAGGGCGCCATCGACCTTCACCAAGGTGGAGTTGCCGGGGTACTTCTCGACGAAGCCGGACAGATCCTTCATGGACACGTCCAGGCCGTAGAAGTTGTCGTAGGAGTCCAGCAGCAGGTCGCCGCCCTCGGGGGGCCGCTTCTCGGTGATGCGGGGCTCGGCCTCGGGGGTGAACAGATACCAGGCCACGCGGTCCAGGCTGGTGCCAACGTTGCTGACGTCCGCCCCGGTGATGCCTGCGGCGGTGATCATCTGGGTCAGGTCCTCAAGGTTGAAGCCAGGCTGGATGCGCTGCCCCGTGCGGAGGTGGTAGGAGCCGTTGTTCAGCTAGAACAGCTTGGCGTAGCGGTAGATGGCGATGAGGTCGGCTTCCTTGAGCTTGTCCTGGTGGGACAGCACCAGGTCCAGCAGGCGGCGAATCTCCAGGGCGTGGCGGTGGCGCTGGTCGAAGCTGATGTCGCGGCCGGCGATGGAGGCGCGGTACAGGTAGTAGGCGTACAGCTTCTCCTGCAGGGGCAGCTGATCAAAGCCATCGGCCCGCAACCGCAGCAGGGCGGTGCCCGCGTCGTAGGAAATCAGCAGGCGCTCGGAGGCCGGGGGCGCGGGCAGGTCCGCGGGGTTGAACAGGGGCTCCACCTCGGAGGCCTTCTGGGGGGCCGAGCAGGACACAACGGCCAGGCAGCAGACGGCACCAAGGGCTTTCAGGAAGGTGAGACTCAGGCTACGCATTTCGTTCTCCGGGAAGTTCAAGGTTGGACTCAGACAATGCCCGCCTCCTCGGCCTGGGCCAGCAGCCTGGGCCTGTGATCCGGGTGGGCAACGGCGATGATGTTCAGCGCGCGGTCACGGTCCCCGCCGCCACGCAGGTCGGCGATGCCGTGTTCGGTCACAAGGTAATCGACCTCGCTGGGGTTCAGGACGCCGCGGTGACCCGCAAAGAGGGCCGCCTCGATGTTGCTGATGACGGCGCCGGGGGGGGCCGAACGCAACAGCACGATGCTGCGACCGCCGCCGCTGGCGCAGGCCTCTCGGTGGATGACGGGCATCAGCCCCATGCCCCAACAGTGGGTGCTGCCGGGTCCTGTGAAGGAGACCTGGCCGGAAAGGTCCGCCTGGGCCACCTGGGAGATGGCCGTGATGGAGCGGTTCCGCCGGATGTTGTGGGGTTCCACGATGAAAGAGCCAGAGGTCAGGTGGATGTCAGCGCGTCCGTCGATGAACCGCGACAGGGTCCGATCTCCCAGGCTGTAGGCAGCGATGGAGCCCTCTTCCATGAAGCCCTTGCGCCGGTTGTTGATGGCGCCGGCCTCGTGCAGCTTGACCATGGCGTTGCTGAAGCACTCGGTGTAGACGCCCAGGTTCTTCTTGTCCGCCAGGCCCAGCAGCGTGCCCTCCACCAGGGTGCCCACGCCGGCGGCCAGGGTCGCGCCGTCGCCGATCAGGGTGCAGGCCAGCCGGCAGATCTCGGCGTCTATGGCGTCCCGCGGCGGGCATTGGAACTCGGGCGGGTCCCAGGAGCTCTCGAAGATCTCGTCCACCAGTTCCCGGCGAAAGACGCTCTCGCCCGAGCTGCGGGGCAGCTTGCGGTTGACCTCCACCAGGACCCGGGCGCCGATCTCCTGGGCCTTGGCCAGCAGATCCAGCGAGATGTCCACGAAGGGGCCCAGGTTGATGTTGCCCAGGCTGTCCACCGAGGCGGCCCCAAGGCACAGCACCGAAAAGGGGCGCCCCGTGCCGAAGAAGTCGGCCAGGGTGGGTGCGTCGGTGGCGGCCATCTCGGTCAGGCCGGCGCGACGGGTCTCGTGGTCCAGGGGGCCGAAGCCGAAGCTGTAGTGCTTCCCCGGGCTGTCCAGGCGATTCAGGCTGAATTGGCGGAACCGCTTGGCCATCCAGGGGTTGGCGCACAGGGTCAGGGCGTTCATCAGACGGGTGTCCATGCTGGCGTCGCCCTGGGCCAACAGGCTCAGGAACTGCATGGGCTGGCAGTGTCCGGCGCTGGTCAGGACCAGGTCCCGCCGCCCCAGATGCTTGATGAATGCCGTGGTCTCTGCTGTTGGTCCGCTCATGGCACGTCCCGATGCATTTCCGCAACGGTAAAAACTAGACCACCAACAGCAGGGGCGCAAGCAAAACCTTTGGAGGCCGATCCTGGTTGGCATATACTGCGCCTCGGCTTGGCTTGGCCAGGCGTCGGAGGAGGTGCCCATGCAGACCCTAGCCCTGTTGCTTTGCCTGTCGCTGGTCATGCCCGCAGCGGGGGCCCCGTCCTGGGAGGAGTTGGCCCTGACCCGTCTGGCCTCCTGGCTGGGGTCCTCGGGCATGCCCGGGGCGCAGCTCAGCGTGGGGGGGCCGGGGGTGGCCCTGCCCACCGATGGCTCCGTGGGGGTGTTGGCCCGGGACCTGCCCCGCAACCAGTTGGTGAAGGCGCTGACGGGTTTGGCGGGGGGCTTCGGGGGGCCCGACCCCGTGGTCCGGTTGGAGTTCCGCAGCGACCCCCAGAATGACGCCAACGCCCTGCTGCGCCTTCAGCTTCGGCAGCGCCGGGCGGGGGACCAGCGGGCAACCGTGACGGCCGCCGTCCAGCTTCTGATGAAGGCCTTCAAGGTCCCCGGGGAGATCCGCAAGAGCGGGTGCCTGGGTGCCCAGTACACCGCCAACGGCGAGACCGCCGATTCCCTTTGGTTTGATGGCCTGGACCTCCAGTTGGAGGGCACCCAGCAGGCCTCCCTGCGCCTGTTGCTGCCCCCGGGCCTTACGGAGGCGCCCGCCTGCGCCAAGTCCCTGGCCTCCCTGGGCACCCGCTGCGAGGGTCTGGAACTGCAGGCCTACCCGGCCCCCACTGAAGGGCTGCGTGCGGGACGGGCCGGGCTGGCCGTGGTGCTGACGGATCGCTGCGCCGGGAAGGCCCCCAAGGCGGCTCGCGGCCACAAGAAGAAATGAAGATTGCCGTAGAGACCATCGGCTGCCGCACCAACCGCGCGGACAGCGCCAGCCTGGGGCACCAGCTTGCCGCCCTGGGGCACCAACTGGTGGAGGACCGGGACGAGGCCGAGGTGGTGCTGGTCAACGGCTGCACCGTGACCGCCCGGGCCCAGCGGGACAGCCGGGCCGCCTGTTATCGGGCCCGCCGGGGGCGCCTGGACCCATGGGTCGTGTTGTTTGGTTGCGTGGTGCGGGCGGGGCATGGGGAGGGTTCCTGGAGGGATGCGCGTACCCTGGCGGTGGCCTCCCCGGAGGAACTGTGGCCCCTACTGGAAACCCTGTCCCCGGAACCCAGCGGCCCGTCGCGTCCGCAGGCAGCGCTGGCCCTGGGCGGGCCACGGCGGGGCGACAGCAGGTACTTCCTGAAGATTCAGGAGGGTTGCGACCGGGGCTGCACCTATTGCGTGGTTCCCCAGGCCCGGGGCAAGCCCCGCAGCGTCCCCCTGGAGCAGGTCCTGGTGGAGGCCCGGCGGGCTGCCCAGGCGGGCTTCACTGACGTGGTGCTGACGGGCACCCACGGGGCCCTCTGGGGGCGGGACCTGGTGCCCGCTTCAAGCTTCGCGGCGTTGTTGACGGGGCTTGCGGCGGAGGCGCTGCCTTTGCGGTACAGGCTGGGTTCCCTGGAACCCCTGGAGGACGACCAGGACGAGGTGCTGGCGGCCCTGGCCCCCGGCGGTTCACTGTGCCCCCACCTTCACATCCCCCTGCAAAGCGGCAGCCAGACCATCCTGGAGGCCATGGGCAGGCCCTGGGGGCGGCAGCGGTTTTCAGCGCTTTGTGCCCGGGCCAGACACCTGTGCGGGCCGGGGCTGACCTTCGGGACGGACCTGATTGTGGGCTTCCCGGGTGAGACCGAGGCCTTGTTTCAAGAGACCCTGGACTTCCTGGAGGCGTCGGAGCTGGTCTTCATCCACACCTTCGCGTTTTCGGCCCGGGAGGGGACCAAGGCAGCGGCCTTCCCGGGGCGGGTGCCGGCGCGAGAGGTCGCCCGCCGCAGTGCGCTGGTGCGGCAGCTTGCTGCCCGCAAGCTTTCGGCGCTTCAGCACAGCCTGGTGGGGCAGGTGCTGGAGGTCTCGGTGGACGCCGAGGGGCCACCCGCCGCCGGCCTTTCTGACAACTTTCTTCGCTGCAGGCTGGAGGCCCCGGGGCCACTGCAGCGGGCCCGCTGGGTCCAGGCCCGGGTGACGGGCGTCCAAAACGGGGACCTGGTGGCCCAGGTGCTCCTTGGAGGTGAGCGTGGATAACATCATTGACTTTGCGGCCCTGGAGCAACGTCTGGGGCGCGTCTTCACCGATCGTTCCCTGCTGGAGCGGGCCATCACCCACGGTTCCTTCACCAACGAAAGCCGCCAGCGGACGGCGGACTACCAGCGGCTGGAGTTCCTCGGGGACGCGGTCCTGGACCTGGTGGTGGCGGAGGAGCTTTGGCGCCAGCACCCGGAGGCCCAGGAGGGGCGGTTGACCAAGGCCCGCGCTTCGTTGGTGAACGAGGTTCGGCTGGCGGCGGCGGCCCGGACCCTGGACCTGGGACCCTTCCTGCGCCTTGGTGCGGGGGAGGAGGCCGCCGGTGGCAGGCAGCGGGACTGCATCCTGGCGGATGCCGTGGAGGCCCTCATCGCCGCCTTCTACCTGGAGGCCGGCCTGGAGGCAGCGCGGCAGTTCATCCGGCTGGTCCTGGGCGCGGACCTGACCTTGGGCCTGGACGCCCTTTGTGAACCCGACCCTCGCAGCCGCCTGCAGGAACTGACCCAGGCCCGCGGTTGGGGCACCCCCGTCTACGAGATTCTGGAAAGCACGGGCACGGGCAACAGTTGCCACTTCAAGGTCACCGTGGCCTGCCCCGAGCGCTTTTGTCTGGAGGCCGAGGGCCCGTCCAAAAAAGAGGCCGCCCGCGCCGCTGCCCGTCTGGCCCTGGCCTTCCTGGAGGAGGCATGACGGTCCTTCCCTTCTTCCTGCCCAACCTGGGTTGCCCCGGTCGCTGCGTGTTCTGCGATCAGGGTCTCAGCGGGGCCTCGGCCCTGGCCGATCCGGCGCAGGCTGAAGGGTTCTTTCGCTCGGCCATTTCCGCGCTGGCTCCGGCCCAGAAAGAGGGTGGGGTGGAGCTGGCCTTCTTCGGTGGCAGCTTCACGGGCCTTCCCCTGGCCACCCAACAGGAGTTGCTGGCCCAGGCCGGGCGCCTGCTGGATGAGGGCCTGGCCCAAAGCCTGCGGGTCTCAACCCATCCGGGGCTTCTGGACCCCGCTGCCCTGGACCTGCTGGTCCGAGGCCGCGTGACCACGGTGGAGCTTGGCATCCAGTCCACGGACGACGCCGTGCTGGCGCGCTGCGGCCGGGGCCACAGCCGGGCCCAGGCGCTGGAGGCCTGCGGGCGCGTACGGTTGGCGGGCCTGAACCTGGGTGTTCAACTGATGCCCGGCCTGCCCGGTGCCGACGCCGCCAGCGACCTGCAAAGCGCCAGGGATCTGGCGGCCCTTGCCCCTCAGGAATTCCGCCTCTATCCCTGCCTGGTGCTGAAGGGCACGCCTTTGGAGGGTCTTTGGGCCGCCGGGACCTACCAGCCCCTTTCCGTGGAGGAGGCCGTCACCCGCTGCGCCGCGGCCCTTGAGGTGCTGCTGGCCTGCGGTGCCCACCCCCTGCGCCTGGGCCTCTTGGACCAGCCCGCCCTGGCCCTCTCCGTGGTTGCTGGCCCGGCCCACCCGGCTCTGGGCGAGTTGGTCTGGTCCCACCATCTTGCGGCCCGGCTGGCCGACTTCCTGACAGGTCATGCCCTGGAAATCCGGACCCTGCGGCTCCAGCGCGCCCTGGCCTCCCTCTTCCTGGGCCACCGCCGGCGGGGCCTGGAATTGCTTGGGCGCCTCAGCGGCCGCACCCTGGACCTGGAACTGGCGGACTTTGCCGCGCCCGTCCCCGACGCCCCCGGTTGGACCGCCATCCCTGGCGCCTTCGCGTTCCGTCAGGAGGGCCCGAGTATCCTGGTGGCCCGCGCTGTGCCCATCCGAACCCCGACCGCCAGGGAGGGGGTCTGCCCATGAAGCTTCCGTTCCCCATGTTCGTCTGCCTTGCTCTGCTGGCGCCCCTGCTCGGCTGCCTGCCCTCCAGCAGTCCCCCCGGCCCCCAGACTGCGCCCGTCGCCCCCACCATCCTGGCCGCCCCCGCCGGCCCCCTGTTCAACTTTGGCTATTGGCGCCTCCCGGTGGCAGACCTCTTGTCCGCGCCTTCCCCCCAGGACCTCTTCGTCCTGCTGGACGGCACCTGGACTGACGCCGCAGGCCAGGCCACCACCTTCGCCGAGTACCTCCCCGTGGATTCCCTAGCGGCCGACGCCTCCGCCCTGCTGGTCCCGGTGGATCCCCAGTTGTTCCCGGGTGGCGGGTCCCCCGGCACCTTCAAGGGCCAGGTCAGCGCCCTGCTGTGGGCTGACGACCAACTCCTCTCGGGCCCCTCCGTCCCCTGCGCTTTCCGCAGCGGCGCCGCCTTTCAGGTGGTCTACCTGCGCCCCGTCCAGGACTTCGCCCTGGCCCTCCAGCGCTTCGGCCTCGCCGCCGGCCAGGACACCATCCTGAATCTGCTGCCCGCCCTCGCCGACGCCTACTTCCAAGGCTACGCCGTGTCCTTCCGCGCCCAGCCCCCCGGCGACTTCTACCGCTTCATGCGTGTGGATCTCCTGGGCCGGGACCCCTCGGGCCTGGGCCTCCTGGGCCTGGACGCGACCCCCGGCAAGGACCAGGGCAACCTCATCCCCGACGAGATCCTGGGCGGCTTCTCCCGGCCCGCCCGCCGTGACCAGCAGGTCCCCTGGGGGGGCATCTTCCTGGAAAGCTTCCTGGCCTTCAGCCCCACCTCGGCTTCCGCCGGCGCCCTGGCGGACCCGGTCTTTGACGACCTCTTCGCTGCCTTCAGCCCCGAACTTGGCGGCCAGCCCCTGCGCGCCGCCGACCTGCACCCCGACGCCCCCCGCTACGCCGCCGCCCAGCTTGCCCTGCGCACCCTGGCCCAGCTTCTGGCCTCCACCGTGGCCCACGAGACGGGCCACTGCCTGGGCCTGGCGCAGGTTGCCGGGGCCCCCGACGCCCCCCACCATCTGGAGGACCTGCCCCGCCACCTGATGGACGAGGGCCGCTTCCGTCCCTTCGCCGAACGTGCCGCTCTGGACGGCGAAATTGAGATTCTCTCCCGCCTGGAACGGCAGTATCTTCAGGCCATCCTGCCCCTGCCCGAGGAGGTCAGCCAGCCATGAGTCCCAACCCCGCCCTGGTCCTTGCCTTGGTGCTGTGCCCCCTGCTGTGGGCCTGTCGCGGCGCCGCCCAGGAGTCCCCCCGCGCCCCCTCCACCGTCACCTTTGAAGCCGCCGGCAAGACCCTGGCCACCTTCGAAGTGGAGGTGGTCAGTTCTCCGGAGGACCGCGCCCGGGGCCTCATGTTCCGCCAGTCCCTGGCCCCCGACCGGGGCATGCTGTTCATCTTCGAGGCCACCGAGGTCCACCCCTTCTGGATGAAGAACACGCTGATCCCGCTGGACATGATCTTCATGGATGGCAGCGGGGCGGTGCTGGGCACCATCCGCAACGCCGTCCCCAAAAGCGAGGAGAGTCGCAGCATTGGCGTGCCCTCGCGCTTCGTCCTGGAGGTTGCCGGCGGGACCTGTGCGCGTCTTGGGATTCAGCGGGGGGCGCGGGGGGTTGTGAAGCTGCAGTAGGCCTAGAGGGCCGTCTCGAGGATCTTCATGGCGGCGTCGTAGTCCTTGGGCACTTCAATGGCGGCGGGGGCGGCCTTCAGCAGGCTGTCGATGTCCTTGAGGCCCGACCCGGTGACCAGGCTGACCACCGTCTCATTGCCCTTGAAACCCTTGGTCCTGGCGTACTTGAGGATGCCAGCCGTGGCGCAGGCCCCGGCGGGTTCCGCGAAGATGCCCGTCTTGGAGGCCAGATAGGAAGCGGCCTCCAGGATCTCCTGGTCGCTGACCTGCAAGGCGAAGCCGCCGCAGTCCTCCAGGGCCCGCAGGGCGCCGTGGCCGTCCCGGGGCAGGTCCACGGAGATGGAGTCCGCGATGGTGGTGGCGGACACGGGCTGGAGGGCCTCGGCGAAGGGCACACCATCCAACAGGCGCTGGTGGGCCAGGGCGATGGCGTTGCTCTTGTCGCTTTGGACCGCCACCAGGACGGGCATGCGCTGGATGACGCCGAAGTCCAGCAGATCCCGGAAGCCCTTCCAGACCCCCGAGAAGATGTTGCCGTCGCCGGCGGACACAAAGACCATGTCGGGCTGCTGCTCGCCAAGTTGATCCACCAGCTCGAAGGACACGGTCTTCTTGCCCTCGCGGGTGTAGGGGTTGGCGCCGGTGTTGCGATTGAACCAGCCACGCTCCTTGCAGACACGGGTGCACAGGTCGAAGGCGTCGTCGTACACGCCGTCCACGCGCACCACCGCGGCTCCGTAAAGCAGAAGCTGGGTGAGCTTGGCGCGGGGGGCGGTCTTGGGCACGAAGACGGTGGCCTGGCGCCCGATGCTGGCGGCAAGGCAGGCCATGGAGCTGCCGGCATTGCCCGTGCTGGCCCCGGCGATGCGGGGGGCGTTCATCTCCACGGCGTAGGCCAGGGCGATGGCGCCGGCGCGGTCCTTGAAGCTGGCGCTGGGGTTGCGGCTGTCATCCTTGAAGAACAGGCGGCCGGGGCCACCGGGGATCTTCTCGCGGAACTCCAGCAGGGGGGTGCCGCCGACGGTCAGCGGGGTGCGGCCCTCGGTGGTCTCCAGGGGAAGCAGGGGGGCGTACTTCCACACGCCCGTCTGGGTGGGGTCGCGCCAGACGCCGCCCGTGGCCTGCAGGGCGTCGGGGCGAAGCTCCACCAGCAGATTGCCGCCACAGTCCGGGCAGACGAAGAGCTGGGGCGTCCAGGCGTGACGATTCCGACAGACCAGACACGAAAGTGCCGAGATCTTGCTGTGCTGTTTCATGAAGAGAACTGCTCCTGACCCTCATCCGGGTGTGGTTGGATGAGGCCGTTTGACTTGAAAGACTAGCCCAGAATCCTGGTGCCACCCTGGCCACGCACCGCGTCGCCAAGCTTCTCGGGGGAAGTGATGATGACCTGCTGGCCACCCTTCTTGAGGAACTGCACGGCGGCCTCCACCTTGGGCAGCATGGAGCCGGGCTTGAAGTGGCCCTCGCCCATGTAGCGCTCGGCGTCGGCGACGCTGATGTCGTCCAGGTTCTTCTGGTCGGGCTTGCCGAAGTTCAGGCAGACCTTCTCGACGGCGGTGCAGATGACGAAGTGGGTGGCGCCGATGACGGAGGCCAGCATGGAGGAGGCCCGGTCCTTGTCGATGACGGCGGCCACGCCCTTGAGGTTGCCGTTGTCCTCGCGGATGACGGGGATGCCACCGCCGCCCACGGACACGGTCACGATGCCGGCGTCGATGAGGCTGCGCACGGCGGCCAGTTCAATGATCTCCACGGGCATGGGGGAGGGCACCACGCGGCGCCAGCCACGGCCCGAATCCTCAACCACGGCCCAGCCGCGCTTGGCCTCCAGGTCCTTGGCGTCGGCTTCGCTGTAGAAGGGGCCGATGGGCTTGGAGGGCTTCTTGAAGCTGGCGTCGTCCTTGCTGACCAGCACCTGGGTCACCACGGTGGCCACGTTCTTCTTGATGCCGCGGTGGCGCAGCTCGTTCTGCAGGGCCTGCTGGATGGCGTAGCCGATGGCGCCCTGGGTGTCCGCGCCGGCGGTGTCCATGGGGACCTCGTGGACCTTCTTCTTGGCGGCCTCGGAGCGCTCCAGGATGTAGCCCACCTGGGGACCGTTACCGTGGGTCACGACGACCTCGAAGCCCTGCTCGATGATGTCCGCGATGTGACGGCAGGTCTCCACCACGTTCTCGTACTGGTCTTCAATGGAGGCCTTGTCCTTGGACGTGATGAGGCTGTTTCCACCTATGGCGATGACGGCAAGCTTCTTCTGGTTCGTAGTCATTCTGGCCCTAACTCCTTTGAATAATTCAGTGCCCGGTCACGAGCGCCCGGCGTTTATAAGGTAAGGCGCCGGCGCCGTCAAGATTAGCGAAACCAACCCCGCTGCCAGAGGGACGCCACGTCCATGCTCCAGGCCACGGCCACGTGGATGCACACTCCGCCCCAGATGCTGCGCGTCCGCAGGGCCAGGATGCCCAGCACGCTGCCCGCCACGATGGCGCCCAGGGCCTCCAGGGAGGGCTTGGGGAAGTGGATCATGCAGTAGGGAATGATCATGAACAGCACCGCCCGCCAGCCGATGCGCTCCTTCCAGCCCGCCAGCATGAAGCCGCGGAAGAAGAACTCCAGGCCGAAGAACTGCAGGGCGTAGAACAGGTCCCAGGCCACCAGATGCCAGACCGACGCGGGCGTGTGGTAGAAGGGGTAGGTGGCCTGGAACTCGGGGCGGAAGGAGACCACGTACACGGAGGCCGCCACGGGGGCGAACAGCAGCACGTACAGGCCGAAGTGCTTGAGGAACCCCGCCGGGGAGATGCCCAGGTAGGTCAGGGGCTTGCGCAACACGAAGCGCGTGAACAGGCCGGGGACGATGAAGTACACGGAGAAGCAGCCCAGGGACCAGGTGACCTTCATCAGGAGGGTCCGGGGCGGCGGGGT
>CAIXZC010000303.1 GCA_903923815.1 uncultured Myxococcales bacterium | reverse complement strand
GGATCCGGCGATCCGCTTACTACGTGCGCGGCTAGGTTATGGAAGCGCCGGTCCACCGTTTTCCGTCCAAGCCGCGAACGTAGTGAGCGGATCCGGCGATCCGCTTACTACGTGCGCGGCTAGGTTTTGGAAGCGCCGGTCCACCGTTTTCCGTCCAAGCCGCGAACGTAGTGAGCGGATCCGGCCGACAGATCCGCTTACTTCGTGCGCGGCTAGGTTTTGGAAGTGTTGGATTACTTTTGCTGTAGGTGCCGGGCGTACTGGAACACGGCTAGTTCTTGGGTCTGGTTCTCTATGGAGCCGGGGCGCAGGGCGCGGACTTGATCTATGGCGGCTTGGGGTTGGATGCCTCGGGAGACCAGGTAGACGGCCAGCATGGTGCCTGTGCGGCCCAGGCCTCGGGTGCAGTGGACGCCGGTGCTTTGGCCCTCCTGGGTGCGCTGGTCCACCGCCGCCACGAAGGCGTCCATCTGCTCCAGCGTGGGGGCGTGGAAGTCGCGGATGGGCAGGTGCAGAAGGTCCAGGCCGTAGGTTGCCAACTGGTCCGCCGGGAGGGGCGTCTCGGTGAGGCTGACCAGCAGGTCCACGCCCTGGTTCTGCAGGAAGGTCAGGTCCTGGTCCAGGGGCACGTACAGCCCCGGGCGGGCCATGGCGGCCAGGTCCTGACGCAGCACCCAGCCGAAGCGCAGTTTGGCGTTGAAGGGGGTCGCGGGGGCCAGGTCCGGGCCGCCGTCCTGGCGAGGATCGGGGCCCTGGTCCCGGGCAGTGTCGCGGGCCTGGGCATCGGTTGCCGGGTCTTGGGTCTCTGTGGCCAGGGGGTCGTGCTGCTGGCCGGGGCCGGGCGTCGCCGTGGCCCCCGCACCTCCCCCCGCGCCCCCACCGGGACAACCCGACAGCGTGGTCGCAAGCAGCAGGGCCAGGGCCCCGTGGAGGGTCCACCTCATTGGCACATCTCCAGCAGCGTGTTGCAGGTCAGCCCCTGGGGGCAGTCTTCCTGCTTCTTGCAGGGCGTGTAGCCCGCCACCCGCACGGTCAGGTCCTTGCGGTCGTACACGGAAAAGTCAATGCAGCCCTGGGTCACCAGGACGCTGTCGGCGCTGCGCCGGGTGAGGCTGCCGTTGGGGTAGCCCGTGACGCCGGACTGCAGCAGTTGGTTGATGAGGGTCACGGGGACGGTGCCGCTGCCGCTGTCGGGGAAGCTGCACTCGAGGGACAGGGGCGAGGAGCCGTGCTGGTCGATGGAGAGCTTCAGGTCCACCTGGGTGCGGCCCTGGGCGGTGGGGTCGGCGGTCCAGGTGAGGGTCAGGGCCAGGTTCTCCTGGACGATGGTGCTGGCGGGGACGTCCTCCAGGGGGGCCACGCCGTCGCCGTCCAGGCTGAAGGCGCCAAAGGGGCCCGTGGCGGGGGCCTCCAGCAGGATGGGGTCGCCGGGGTTGAAAAGCTGCCGGGGGACCTCGGTGGCCGAGTAGTTCTTGCCCGGCGGCAGGGCGTTCATGCTGACGGGGACGGCCAGGCCCTTGACGGTGACGGCGCCCAGATCCTGGTTGTAGGGGAAGGGGATGCACTGGTTGCCCCGGTCGCAGGTCTGCTGGGAGGTGCAGGGAGGCTGGCAGGCCAGACTGGGGCGGCGGTACAGGGTGCAGGTGCCCTCGGTGGTGACCACATCGAGCACGGTGGAGGGCAGCACGCCGATGCCCACCTTGCCCTCCACGAAGGAATACTGGGGGCCGATGGTGGCGGAGAAGCCGCCCAGTCGCGTGTCGTAGGGGCAGAGGCCGGAAAGCTCGCCGGGTTGAAGGGTATCGCCGGGGACCTGGTCCAGCGCGGCGTCTGTGCCCTGGGCGACCTCGCCGGCGTCGGCGTCACCCTGGCAGCCGCAGTCGGAGTCAAAGGCGCAGCCCGCCCCCCCGGCCCCCCACAGCAACAACAACAGCGCGCCTGCGGATCTTGCAATCATGGCTGTGCTCCCCAACCGGAATGGGGCCGGGCCTGCTTCACCTGAAGCTGGGGGGCCTCGCCGGTGCCGAAGTCCTCGAACTTGAACTCCACGTCCATGGCGTAGTAGCTGGCCTCACCGACGGCGGGGCCGTAGATGGGCAGGAAGTGCTGGTGGATGGCGGCCAACGCGTCGCCAAGGGTGCGCACCTGGGGGTCCGTGAGGACCGTCTGCCCGGGGGGCACCAGGTTGGAGTGGGCCAGATAGCTGATGGGCTGCCCGGGGCTGCCGTAGAACAACAGGATGACGTCCGTGGTGATGCCCGGGTCGGGGTTCACGACGGAGACGTCGCCGGCCTGGACGTTGATGTACCACGCGGGCTCGATGCCGGTGGC
>CAIXZC010000302.1 GCA_903923815.1 uncultured Myxococcales bacterium | reverse complement strand
CCCGGCCCCCGCCCCCGAAGCAGCCGCCCCGGCCCCGGCCCCTGCCCCCGGCCCCACGCCCGCGCCTGCCGCCCCCGCAGCCCCCCCGGTCAAGCCCGTCCCCGTCATCGGTCTGGGCGACAAGCGCTGCACCGACCCCTCCTGCAACACCAACCAGGTTCTCAACTCCATCAAGGTCCTGATCCCCGGCCTCGTGGTCACGGAATTGGACTGGGCCACCCCCGAGGGCAAGGCCGCCTTCGCCGATCACGGCCTCCAGTTCCTGCCCGCCTTCATCTTCGACCCCGCGCTCCAGGGCGAGGCCGACGCCTCCACCAAGCTGGGCCGCTTCCTCAAGCCCAGCGCCAAGGGCGGCTTCCAGGTGCTGCAGGTGCGCGCCAGCCACGACCCCTCCAAGGAAATCTGCGACAACGGCGCGGACGACACGGGCAACGGCAAGGTGGACTGCGACGACGATGACTGCAAGGCCGCCCTGCTGTGCCGCCCCGAGGTGAAGGGCGACCTGCAGGTCTTCGTGATGTCCCAGTGCCCCTACGGCGTCAAGGCCCTGGACGCCATGCAAGAGGTCCTCAAGGCCTTCGGCAGCGAACTCAAGTTCGAGGTCCACTTCATCGCCAGCGAGGACGGTGCCGGCTTCCAGTCCCTGCACGGCCAGGCCGAGGTGGACGAGAACATCCGCGAGCTGTGCGCCCGCAAACTCGCCCCCGCTGACTACAAATGGATGGAGTACATCTGGTGCCGGGACAAGGACATCCGCTCCACCTCCTTCGAGGCCTGCCTCAGCGCCGCCGGCCTGGACCCCACGGCCTTCAACGCCTGCGCCGCCGGCGACGAGGGCAAGCAGCTTCTGCGCGAGGACCTGCGCCTGGCCCAGGCCCTGGGCGTCTCCGGCAGCCCCTCCTGGCTGGTGAACAACAAGACCAAATTCAGCGCCCTGGACCCCAAGACCATCCAGACCAACATCTGCAAGGCCAACCCCGAATTCGCCGGCTGCAAGGCCCAGCTGACCGGGCCCGCCCCAAAACAGGGTGGCGGCGGCTGCGGCTGCGGTGGTGGCGGTGGCGGGGGGAGCTGTGGGGGCGGAGGCTCCTGCGGCGGCGGTGGCGGCTCCTGCGGCGGCCGCTAGGTTCAACTTCAACCAGGGGGAATCCACATGAACGACCAGATCAAGCCTGAAGTGCCCGCCACCGACAGCCCCGCGCCCTGCTGCGGCCCCTCCTGCTGCTGCAACACCAAACCCAAGGCAAGCTGCGTGCGCAGCACGGTGGTCATCGTAGTGTTGGTGGCGGCCGCTGCCATCGTGGGCTGGAAATTCCTTGGGGCCCCCACGGCCCCCGCCGCCGCCCCCGCAGGTGTTTCGTCGCCCGCCCCCGCGCCCGTGGCCGCGAACCTAAACACCTTTCAGGAGTTGAACCAGGTGGCCGAGGGCCAGGATGCGGTCCTCGTGCTGGTGCCCACCCGGGAGGCCGGCACCGTGGGCGACGCCATCGCCGGTCCCGTCAACGCCACCCTCCAGACCCTCACCGCCAAGGGCATCGCCGTGGGCCTCTATGCATTGGCCCCCAACTCGCCGGACCTGCCGGCCCTGGCCGCCCGCCACGCCCTCCCCGGGGTGCTGGTGCTGTCCCGCACCGCCGGCAAGCCCCTGGTGGCTGACAACTACGACGCGGGCCTGCTGACGGCCCCCGTCACCGAGCCCAAGCTGCTGCAGGCCTACGTGGCCGCCACCCTGGGCGCCGCCGGCGGCGGCTGCAACTGCGCCCAGGGCGCCACCTGCGGCGGGAAGTGACCATGGTCGCCTACTTCGTCAATGCCCTTCAGGAGGCCGCCAACCAACCCATCGCCCTGGCGCTCTCCTTCCTGCTGGGGCTGGTCAGCGCCGCCTCCAGTGCCTGCTGCACCCTCCCCACGCTGGGCATCCTCCTGGGCTACTCGGGCACCCGCGCCCAGCCCAGCCGCGCTGCCGCCCTGCGCTTCTCGGCCATGTTCACCCTGGGCATCGTGGTGGCCCTCCTGGTCATCGGCCTCATCGCCGGCCTCGTGGGCCAGGTGGCCCAGCAGTCCCTGGGCCTCTACTGGAAGGTCTTCGCAGGCTTCGTAGCCATCATCCTGGGGCTGGTGACCCTCAAGCTGCTGCCCCTCCCTGTCCCCCAGGCCCTCCAGAACCTCGCCGGCACCCGCTACGCCGCCCTGGGCACCGCCGCCCTTGGCGTGGTCATGGGCGGCGGCGTGGCGGTCAGTTCCCTGCCCTGCAACCCGGGCATCTTCATCGTCCTGGGCGCCGCCCTGCTCCAAGGGCAGGTCTTCTGGGCCCTGGCCCTCCTGGCCACCTACGCCCTGGGCTTCAGCGTCCCCCTGGGGGCCATCCTCCTGGGCGTCTCCCTGGGCAAGACCGTCCCCTGGGCCCAGCGCATGGGCAGCTCCCTGAGGGTCCTCTTCGGGGTCCTGCTGCTGGCCGCCGGCTTCTACCTGCTGGTCAGCCTGTAAGGGTGGCTGTGTAATGTGTAAGGTCCTGACCCCCATTCGCCCGTACCGCGGCTGTCCATCGCAGCCAGCGCCGCGTCAGCAGCGCGCTGCTGCCCGTCCTTTGTCCTGGCGCGCCCCATCCCGTCCTTGACGTCCTTTTCGTCCTTGCCGTCCTTGGTGTCCT
>CAIXZC010000301.1 GCA_903923815.1 uncultured Myxococcales bacterium | reverse complement strand
CGTAGTAAGCGGATCCGGGTCCGTCCAATCCGCGCCGGAAGCAAACGGTTCCGGGTCCGTCCAAGCCGCGCACGCAGTAAGCGGATCCGGGTCCGTCCAAGCCGCGCACGCAGTAAGCGGATCCGACCCCGTCAGCCCCCTCGCACTCACCTCGGGCAAGGACGCTCTGGTGGTCTACTACCTGCACGGCAACAGCCGCTGCAAGACCTGCCTCAAGCTGGAGGCCCTGGCCAGGGCGGCTGTGGAGAACAACTTCGCGGCAGAGCTGGCGGATGGCCGCATGAAGTGGGCCGAGGTGGACTACGACGACCCCGTCCATGCCCACTTCAAGAAGACCTTCAAGCTGTCCTTCAGCACCGTCATGCTGGCGCGCGTTGAAGGGGGCAAGGTCAGCACCCGGACCTGCGAGAAGACCTGGGAGCTGATGTACGACGAGTTCCAGTTCGAGACCTATCTGGTGGGCGAGATCAGGGCCATGCTGACCGCGCCCGGCGGTGGCGCATGAACGAGATGCTTGGTGCCGTCGGTGCCGCCCTCTGGCTGGGCCTGCTGACCAGCGTCAGCCCCTGTCCCATGGCCACCAACATCGCGGCGGTGTCCTTCCTGGGCAAGCGCATCGCGGGCCCCCGGGCCGTGCTGGTGGCGGGGGCGCTGTACACCCTTGGGCGCATGCTGGCCTACACGGCACTGTCGGCGCTGCTGGTGGCGGGGGCCTCTTCGGTGCCTGGGGTTTCGAACTTCCTGCAGACCCACATGAACCGCCTGCTGGGGCCCCTGTTCCTGGTGGTGGCGGTGTTCCTGCTGGAGCTGGTGGAGCTGCCCCGGGGCGGCGGGCGCGTGGCGGAGTTGGGACAGAAGCTGGCAGCCAGAGGTGGGGCTCTGGCGCCATTGCTGCTGGGGGCGCTGTTTGCCCTGGCCTTCTGTCCCATCTCCGCGGCGCTGTTCTTCGGTAGCCTGCTGCCCCTGGCTGTGAAGGAGGGCTCGGTGGTGCTGGTGCCCGTGGCCTATGGCCTGGGGACGGCGCTGCCCGTGCTGGCCTTCGCGTTGGTGATGGGCTTTGCGGCCCAGTCCCTGGGGCGGGCCTTCGCGGCCGTCACCGCGGTGGAGAAGTGGGCCCGGCTGGTGACGGGGCTGCTGTTCCTGGTGCTGGGCATCTATTTCACCGCCAAATACGTCTTCGGCGGCTGGTAGGCGCTGCTGCTTGAGCTGCCCTTGACGCGCGCCCGCACGACACCTAATGTTGCACCTCTTGTGATTTCCAGACCCTGGAGGCAGGCATGGCTTGTTGTTTTGAGCAGCGGGAAGTGAAGGGCAATCCCTCGGGTGAGCGCAGCGGGATGCTGAAGCAGCGTTACCTGACGGCGCCCCTCATGGTGGACCTGGAGTACATCCGGCTGCTGACCGAATCCAACCGACGCACGGACGGGCTGGAGACGCTGGAGCGGCGGGCCGAGGACCATGCCTTTGCGCTGGAACACCTGACGCCGGTGATTCACCCGCTGGACCGGCTGGCGGGCAACAAGACGCGCTACATTCGCGGGGCCATTCCCTACGCCAACTACGCGGCGGGGCCCTTCTTGAGGGAACTGCGGCGCCAGGAGCAGGACGCCCAGCAGAAACACATCGACCAGGGCAGCGGCGGCGGCATTGCGGTGGCCTTGAAGGAGGCCGGCAAGGGCGCGCTGCGGGTGTTCTCGGGGAAGTTCCTCATCAGCGAAGAGGAGCTGAACGAGTTCGAGGGCATCTGCGAGTACTGGGAGCAGCGCTGCTTCATGGCCGCCGGCGAACGCCTTTGGCGGCAGCAGTTCGACGGGGAGTCGTTCATTGATGACGGCTGGGCCATGGGCCTGTACACCGCGCCCCACGAGCCCTGCCCCGAGGGGCGGCTGGTGCTGGACTTCGAGACGGCGCTGCGGCGGGGTTACGATGATCTGTTGAGGGAGCTGGAGGGGAAGCTTGCGGCGTTCCGGCCGGCCTCGCCCCAGGACGGGGTGAAGCTGCACTTCTGGCGGGCGGCGCGGCGGGTGCTGAAGGGCGCGCTGCGTTACGCGGCCAACTACGCTGCGGAGGCGCGAAGGCTTGCGGCAATTGAGACCGACGGGGCCCGCCGGGCCGAGCTGTTGGAACTTGCTGAGGTGTGCGAGCGCGTGCCGGCCCAACCTCCGAGGAATTTTCGCGAGGCCGTGCAGGCCTTCTGGTTCACCTACCTGCTGGGGCACCTGGAGGGGGCCCACCTGGGGTACTCGCCGGGGCGGCTGGATCAGGTGCTGCAGCCCTGGTTCGCCAAGGACCCCTGCGCCACCGAGGCCCAGGCCGTGGAGCTGTTCGAAGAGCTGTTCGTGAAGATGACCCAGATTGAGTACATCGCGTCCCTGAGCTGGCAGGGGCTGGGGCACGGGAACCTGTACCAGAACCTGATTCTGGGCGGCCTGGATGCCCACGGAAAACCCTCCGTCGGGCCCGTGTCGATGGCCATCCTTCAGGCCCAGATCAACATGCAGATGACCCAGCCCACGCTGTCCGTGTGGTACGACGACAGCCTGCCCCAGGAGTTCCTGGACCGGGCCGTGGAGTGCGTCAAGACGGGCGTGGGGTATCCGGCCTTCTTCAACCAGAAGGTGTACGTGGAGCACGAGATGCGCGTCAGCGGGCTGCCCCTGGAGGTGGTGCGCAAGCACGCGGCCATGGGGGGCTGCACCGAGCCCACCTTGCAGGGCATGTCCTACGGCGTGGTGCAGGCGGGTTTCGTGAACCACGGCAAGCTGCTGGATGTGGTGTTCAACGACGGCGTGGACCCGGTGACGGGCATCAAGGTGTACCCGGCGCGGCCTCTGAACAGCTACGAGGACGTGAAGGGCGCCTTCCAGGACGTCATGCACCGTGCGGTGCGCACCTGGCAGCAGTACTGGAACCTGGTCATGGCAGCGCACAGGGACACCGTGCCCTTGGTGTTCTGCTCGGTGTTCGTGCAGGACTGTCTGGGGCGGGGCCAGTGCATGGATGACGGTGGGGCCGTGGTGAACGGGACGCCCACGACGCTGTCCTCGGGCATGGTCAACGTGGCCAACAGCCTGTCGGTGGTAAAGAAGCTGTGCTTTGAGGACAAGGTCTGCACCCTGGACGAGCTGAAGGCCGCTGTGCGGGCCAACTGGGAGGGCCACGAGCTGCTGCGGCGCCGGGCCCTGGAGGCCCCCAAGTGGGGCAACGACGACGACAAGGTGGACGGCATCTTCCTGGAGCTGTTCGACGACTACTGCCGCTTCGTGGGCGGGCAGGACAACTACCTGGGGCGGCCCTACGACCCCTCCATGCTGGCGATTTCCACGCCCGTCCCCTTTGGCAAGGCCTGCGCGGCCTTCCCCGACGGGCGGTTGGCGGGGCAGCCCCTGGCGGACGGCGTGACGTCGCCCTTCCCGGGGACCGACACGCTGGGGCCCACGGCGGTCATCCGGTCCTCCTCCAAGGTGGACCACACGCGCATCCGCGGCGGCCTGCTGAACCTGAAGTTCCACCCGTCGGCGCTGGCGGGGCTGGCGGGGACCAGGAACCTGCAGGCGCTGATCAAGACCTACTTCCAAAAGCCCGGCTTCCACGTGCAGTTCAACGTGGTGGACTCCCACATGCTGCGGGACGCCCAGGAGCACCCGGACAACTACCGGGACCTGGTGGTGCGCGTGGCGGGGTTCTCGGCCTACTGGGTGGAGATGTCCCGGGCGCTGCAGGACCAGGTCATCTGGAGGACGGAGCACAGCCTGTGAGAGGGCTGGTTTTCGACATCCAGCACTACGCGGTGCATGACGGGCCGGGGATTCGGACCCTGGTGTTCCTCAAGGGCTGTCCGCTGCGCTGCCAGTGGTGCTGCAACCCCGAGAGCTGGAACCCCGGGCGCGAGCTGCGTCACAGGGTGGCGCGCTGCACGGGTTGTCTGGCCTGCGTCGGGGCCTGCCCCCGGGGGGGCGTGGAGGCGGGGACTGGTTCCTCCCCCCGTCCCCACTTTCAACGCGTCATTTGTGCGTCATGTCCGGACTTCGCCTGCGTCAAGGGCTGCCCTGAGGGGGCTCTGGCGGTGTGGGGCGAGGAGTGGTCCGTGGAGGAGGTCATGACGCGGGTCCGGGCGGACCTGGAGTTCTACCGGAACAGCGGGGGCGGGGTGACCTTCTCGGGGGGGGAGCCGCTGGCCCAGCCGGAGTTCCTGATGGCGCTGCTGGGGGCCTGCCGGGCGGAGGGCATCTCCACGGCGGTGAGCACCTGTGGGGCGGTGCCGCGGGAGGTGCTGGCGGCGGCGGAGCCTCTGGTGGACCTGTTCCTGTTCGATGTGAAGCACCTGGACCCGGGGCAGCACAGGGCGCTGACGGGGCGGGACAACCAGGAGATCCTGGGGAACCTGCGGTGGCTGGCGGCGCGGCGGCCGGGGGAGGTGCTGGTGCGCATGCCGCTGGTGCCCGGGGCGAATGACAGCGAGGCGAATCTGGGGGCCACCAGGGCGCTGCTGGAGGAGCTGGGTTTGACGCGCTTTGAGGTGTTGCCCTACCACGAATTGGGTGCGTCAAAGTACGAGGAGCTGGGGTTCACTTTGCCCAGGCCAGATCGATGTTCCACAGGTCGTTGAGGTCGGCGGCCAGCAGCAGTTCGTGGCCGTTGTCCTCCAGGTTCAGGATGTAGAGCCCGCCCTTTTCCTTTTCCTTCTTCGTCACAGCGTAGGCGATGTACTTGCAGTCGTAGGACCAGGCGGCGGCGCCCACGGGCTTGTCGGCCACCAGGGTCTGGGCGTCGGAGACGGACTCCAGGCCGCTGGCGAGGGTGACGAGGCGCAGGCTTTTGTCGGCGCTGTCGATGTAGAGGATGCGGTTGTCCTTGAGGCACCACTTGGGCTTGGTCCAGGCGCTGGTGGTGCCGGCGACGCGGAAGATGCGGGCGGGGTCCTCGGTGTGGACCTGCTGGACGTGGGCCTCGATGTCCCAGGGGTCGTAGTCGAGGTAGCCGCCAAGCTGGGCGTCGCGCAGGCCCATCCAGCCGTTGCTGCCCTCCAGAAGCAGGGCGGCGCCGTCGCCTGAGGCGGTGCTGCGCCAGCCATCCCAGATGGGATCCGAGCCCGCCTTGGTTTCCAGGTCGTACAGGCGCAGGACGTCCACGTTGCACATGACGATGGTCTTGTTGTCCGCCAGGAAGGTGGGGTTGGCCAGTTGTTCCGGGG
>CAIXZC010000300.1 GCA_903923815.1 uncultured Myxococcales bacterium | reverse complement strand
TCCGCAGGCTTGCCCACACCCATCAGGTACCGCGGCTTGTGCTCCGGCAGCAGCCCCGCCGCCAGCGCGCAGATCTCATACATGACCTCGGTGGGCTCACCCACGCTCAGGCCCCCGATGGAGAACCCGTCGAAGTCCAGAGGCGTCAGCTCCGCCGCGTGCTCCCGCCGCAGCTCCGGCACCACGCCACCCTGGAGGATCCCGAACAGCGCCCCCGGTCCCTTCCGGGCCGCCAGACTCCGCGCCGCCCAGCGGGTCGTGCGCTGCAAGGATCTGCGCGTGTAATCAAAGGGGGCGTCGGGGGCAGGGCACTCGTCCAGCACCATCATGATGTCCGACCCGATGGTCTCCTGAATCGCCACCACCGACTCCGGCGTCAGCCGATGCTTGCTGCCATCCAGGTGGGAGCGGAACTCCACGCCCTCCTCCTCAATCTTGCGCAACGCCGACAGCGAGAAGACCTGATACCCGCCGCTGTCCGTCAGGATTGAATGGGGCCACTGCATGAACTTGTGCAGCCCGCCCATCTTCCCCATGACCTCCATGCCCGGCCGCAGATACAAATGGTAGGTGTTGCCCAGCAGAATCCGGGCCCCCGTGTCCTCCACCTGCCAGGGCAGGATGCCCTTCACGGTCCCCACCGTCCCCACGGGCATGAACACCGGCGTCTCAATCACGCCGTGATTGGTGGTAAGCCGCCCGCGCCGCGCCAGCGTCGTGGAATCCCGTCCCAAAAGGTCCAACTTCAACATGGCAAGTCCCCGCTTCCAAAGCCCATCCGTCACCCGGCGGCTTATAAGGGGCAACTGGCCTCAAGGCAAGGGAAAAGGCCCCGGCCTCAGGGTAGACGGGCCCCGACTCCCAGGCCTCCTTGACCTCGTCCCACCGCAGGCCCATAGTGGCCCGGTACCCAACCACAGGAGGCGACGCAATGAAGAACCGCAAGTTCAGCGTGCTGGTGGCGCTTCTATCGATGTGGGCCTGCGCCCAAACCGAAGGCGGCGGCGACGGCGATACCGCCCCGGTCCCTGACACCATCGGGGGCGACGCCGCCCGGATCGAAGTTTGGGATGACACAACCGAGATCCAGGGCGAACTCCAAGAAGTCAGCGGCGACACCAGCGAAGTGCTGGCGGACGTCAGCGAGGTTGGGTCCGACGCCAACAAGCAGTGTGCCGAGGGGTATGTGGGCTACCCCGACTGCGTCTCCCAGGCTTTGGCCTGGTACGACGAGGCCAATGGGAGGCTGTGGCAGGTGACCCCGCCCGACGGGGACTTCAATTGGCAACAGGCCCAGGCCTACTGCGAAGCCCTCGAACTTGGCGGGTTGACGGACTGGCGCCTGCCCACAATCAGCGAGCTGCGATCCCTGATCCGGGGCTGCCCGGGCACCATGCCCGGTGGGGACTGCGCAGTCAGTGACAGTTGCCTGACCATGTCCTGCCTTGCCGTCCCCTGGGATCCCTGCACTCCGGATCTGGGGCCCGACGAGGGCTGTTACTGGGTAACCGAATTGGAGGGCTTCTGCTTCCTGTTCTGGTCCGCTTCCCAGGTAGAGGACTACCCGGAGAACGCCTGGAGCGTGAACTTCAACCAGGGCGGGGTTGGCTACCTGGCCACCGACAACGTGGACGAGGGCGTGCGCTGCGTGCGCAGCCTCCAGCAGTGATGCCGCCGGTCGCCCTCGGCCGGCTCCTGATGACCGCGGGGCTTTCGTTCAACTGACACCCAGGCGCATCTACGCTGTTGACAACGCGCGGGAGGGGGCGCTAGACTCCGCCCGCTAAATTGCCTGTCACGGCACCATATCCTGGGGGTTTTCCTATGGTTATGAAGATTCGGAAGAACGTCGGTAACAAGAAGAACCTGGGCCAGCCTGATG
>CAIXZC010000299.1 GCA_903923815.1 uncultured Myxococcales bacterium | reverse complement strand
GTGTCCTTGCAGTCATCGTTGCCGTCACCGTCGTTGTCCTGGCCGTCGCGGCACAGTTCGGGCGTGTTCTCCACCGGGGCCAGGCAGAACACGAAGCCCTGGCAGTCGGGGTCGTCGCAGTCCGCCAAGGTGTCACCGTCGTTGTCGCCCAGGTCGCTGCAGGCCCCGGCGCTTTCTTCGCGGCCGGCCTGGCAGAACAGGAAGAGGGCGCAGTCGCCGTCCTCGCAGTCGACCTTGTCGTCGCCGTCGTTGTCGGCGTCATCGCTGCAAAGGAACACGGTGTCCTCCACCGGGGGCTGGCAGAAGGTGAAGCCTTGGCAGTCCGCGTCGTCGCAGTCGAAGTCCAGGTCCTCGTCGTTATCCAGGCCATCCTTGCAAAGGGGCGCGCGGTCCTCCCGGCCCTTGCTGCAGAACACGAAGGAGCCGCAGTCGGGGTCGTCGCAGTCCACCATGGTGTCGCCGTCGTTATCCGCAAGATCGCTGCAGGTCACGGAGTCGGCCTCGGTGGGGGTCAGGCAGAATACGAAGCCCTGGCAGTCGGGGTCGTCGCAGTCCGTCTTGGTGTCGCCGTCGTTGTCCTCGTCGTCCTTGCAGGCGGAGGCGTCGTTCTCCGTGCCAGCGGCGCAGAAGGTGAACCCCTTGCAGCCGCCGTCGCCGCAGTCCGTCACGCCGTCGCCGTCGTTGTCCAGTTTGTCCGTGCAGGCCGCGACGCTTTCCTCGCGGTCCGGCTGACAGAACACGAAGCCCTCGCAGTCGGGGTCCTCGCAGTCGGTCTTCTGGTCTTCGTCGTTGTCAACCTCGTCGCTGCACTCCGCGGAGGTCTGCTCGGTGGGCTTGACGGTGACGCAGAACACAAAGCCACCGCAGTCCGGGTCGGCGCAGTCGGTGAAGCCGTCACCGTCGTCATCAGCCTTGTTGCGGCAGGCTGCGGCGGTGTTCTCGCCAAGGATCTGGTTCAGCACGTCCTGGTCGCCAAAGTCCACCGTGTTGCCGTCCGACCCGGACGAGCATCCAACGATGACGAAGCCCAGCACAATCGACGCCACCGACCCCCAAAAAGCCTTCAACATCTTCGTCTCCCACGCGCAGTTGTCCGGCGCAAATTGAACATCCCTTGTTAGCAGAGGCAGGGGGCGGTGTCAACGCGCGCGGGTGTGTTGTAATGCGCTTCACGAAGCTGTGGATATTTTCTGGTGGCACGCTAGACTGGGCGCGAATTTTGCGAAGGAGCCGCACCATGGGCCGAACCGTTGGACTGTCCGTCATTCTGCTGCTTGTGGGACTCTTGGTTGGCTGCGGCGGAGGCAGCACCAGCGGCCCCCAGGCAGGGTTCAACAAGGACCTCCTGGGAGGCGTTGACACCAAGGATGCGGGACCCGATGGCCGCGACGCCGGCGACGTGAACTTCAAGGACCTGTCCCGGGATGGCGGCGTGGACACGGCCCACGACACCCTGGCGGACACCAAGGCAGACGCCGTGGACACCCTGCCCCGAGATGCCACTGACGCCGCCACCGACGTGGCCCCTGACAACCAGGGCACGGACGTCAAGGCCGACACCCAGGACACCCTGCCCGACACCATCTGTCAGCCCACCTGCACCCAGCTCTCCTGCGCTGCCGACGGTTGCGGCCAGGCCTGCCCCTGCCCCGACGGCTACGCCTGCAGCCAGGACCCCGACTACCAGTGCAAGGCCGACTGCGGCGCCCTGTGCACCGGTCGTACCTGCGGTCCCGCCGGCCTCTCCGGCGAGTGCAACTGCGGCACCTGTGATGACTCCAACATCTGCACTGAGGACATCTGTCTGCCGGACGGCAAATGCTCCACGGTGAACAACTCCCGCCCCTGCGACGACGGCAACCCCTGCACCAAGCAGGACTTCTGCGCCGACGGCATCTGTGGTGGCCTGCCCCTCAGCCTGCCCGAGTTGGCCATTGCGGGCTGCTTCTGCAACGCCTTGGCGGACTGTGCCCCCCTGGACGACACCGACCCCTGCAACGGCACCCTCTACTGCCCCCCCGGGGCAGGCCAGCGGGTCTGCGAGGTCAAGCCCGGCAGCCTCCCCGACTGTGCCGACGACAACCCCTGCACCCTGGACCAGTGCATCGAGGACCTGGGTTGCAGCCACGACGGCCTCACCGGTACCAGCTGCGCCGACGCTGACCTTTGCGACGGTGCCGAGGCCTGTGTGGACGGCACCTGCAAGCCCGGCACTCCGACGGTCTGCGACGATCCCGGCGAGTGCGCCGATGCCTCCTGTGACCCCGCCTTGGGCTGCGTCTTCGAGCCCCTGAAGGACGGACTGGTCTGCGGGGCCGTGGGCGGGCGCAACCGGTGTCTCGGTGGCCAGTGCGTGTGCCCCCCGGATTGTGTCAACAAGCAGTGCGGCAGTGACGCCTGTGGCGGCTCCTGCGGGACCTGCCCCCCGGACCGCCCCTGCGTGGACGGGCGCTGCGTGTGCGTGCCCAACTGCACGAACAAGAAGTGCGGCGACGACGGCTGCGGAGGCTCCTGCGGGACCTGCAACGCCATCCTGACCTGCGTCCAGGGCGTCTGTGCCTGCCTGCCGGACTGCACGGGCAAGGAGTGTGGCACCTCCTGCACCAAGACCTGCGGCACCTGTCCAGAGGGCTCCCAGTGCCTGGACTTCCACTGCTTTGCGACGGTCGAGTGCATGCTTGACTCCGAGTGCGATGACGGCCAGGTGTGCACCGAGGACCTGTGCCGCAGCCACGTCTGCCAGCACAACTGCATCCAGGGTGGCACCTGCGACGATGGTGTGGTGGACAACAAGAACGACCGCTGCAAGATCTCGGGCAATTCCTGTGTCTGCGAGGGTGAGGCCGAGTGCACCAGCGACCTGGACTGCGAGGACAGCAACCCCTGCACCATCGACTACTGCGACGGCGACGGGGTCTGCCACGCGGCCTGCAGCAGTCAGTCCTGCAACGACAGCAACGCCATGACCATGAACGACAAGTGCACCATGAAGGCTGGCGGTCAGTGTCTGTGCGCGGGCACCCCGGTGCAGTGCACCAAGGATGCCGACTGCAACGACAACGTGGCCTGCACCACGGACTCCTGCAACAAGACGACCGGCATGTGCCTCCACGAATGCCGCTCGGGCTTCAGTTGCGATGATGGTCTGGCCCAGACCACCAACGACGCCTGCAAGTCGGTGGATGGCGTGTGCAGCTGCAGCGGCGTCTTCTTCGAGTGCCTGGAGGCCAAGAACTGCGACGACGGCAACGCCTGCACGACGGACACCTGCAACAACCTCAAGTGCCAGCACTCCTGCAACCAGTGGACCACCTGTGGCACCCGCAAGAAGTGCATGGCCAGCGGCAACTCCTGCGTGTGCGGCAACGTCTCCTGCACGGACAGCGGCCACTGCTACGACGGCAACGGCTGCACGGCCGAGTGGTGCGAGTACAACGGTAGCTGCAGCTACTACTGCTACTACGGTTCCTCCTGCGGCGAAAAGGCCGCCTGCTACGGCAGCGGGGCCTCCTGCTGGTGCTACGGGTACTGAAATTCCGTCCAAGCCCAGTTGTTCCGTCCAAGCCCAGTTGTTCCGTCCAAGCCGCGCACGAAGTAAGCGGATCTTCCCCGGCGGGCAGTGGTAGCCCGGGTCGTTTGTGCAAGCAGCCCGCCGGCGTGCAAGCAGCCCGCCGGTGTGCAAGCAGCCCCCGCTGGGCTCGCGTGCCCGACGTCGGCCGGCGACCCGACTGCCCCCATCAGCGCCTTCCGCAGCGGTGGTTCTTCTTGCCCGGGCTGCCCCGGTCGCCCTCGTGGTTGTCCCCGTAAGCCCTGGACCGGCACCAGCGCCGTCGGTCGTCGTTGTCCCCCCGGGCCTCCGCCGCCGCGTCCAGTTGTAGCGCCGCCCCCACGGGGACCTTCCAGCCGCCTTCCCATTTGACCCGGTCGACCTCCGTCTCTCCGGCCGTCACCACCACACAGTCCCGCCGGTTCCCAAGCTGGTATTCCTCCCACACCAGCTCCACCGGCACACCCCCGTTCTCCCGCCCCTGGGGTGCCGCCCCCAACACCACCCGCTGCCCCGCCGCCAGCCTGAAGTCCTGCGCCACCAGGAAGCGGTCCACCCCGCAGTCCCGCAGTTCCAGCCCCCGCAGGTTGACCTCCGCGCCGCTGCGGTTCAGCAGCTCCAGCCACTCGCCACCGCTGTCGGGCACCGCCGCCGGGTCGATCATCAACTCCGTCACCAGCAGTGCTCCTGGTGCCAGGGTGGGGGGGGGCGGGACGCTGCCCCCTCCCTGGCGGTCGGGGTTCGGTTTAAGTTGGAGGGACTGGGGCCAAGATGGGGTGTTGGGATCATCCCAGGGCCAGGCATCGGCCGCCGCGCCCCCCCGCGCCCCCCCAGCCTCCACCGGCGCCTCCTCGGGCTGCAGCACGAAGCCGCGCCCCGCGCCGGGCTCCATCCCCAGCCACAGGCCCCCAAGCCCCAGCAACCACAACGCCACACCTCCCAAATGTCCGGTCATGCCAAGCCTCCATGCGCTAAGACCTCCAAGGGTTTCGAACGGTGGGCAAAACGGGGAAGGGAAAAATGCCTGCCTCCGGGGAAATGGGCACCCTTGCGTCCCGCCACGCCCTGGGCTATTCTTCGCGCTCTACTGGAGGGGGCCCCATGCAGTTTCTTCACATCACGCCCGAGCAGCTCCTGCTGGACTCGTTCCGGCTGGGCCGCAAGGTCTACGAGTCGGGGTTCCGCCCCAAGTACTCGCTGTCGGTCTGGCGGGGGGGCACGCAGGTCGGCCTTGGGGCCAACGCCTTCTTCCGCAACCGGGGCGTGCAGGTGAACCACAGCACCATCGCCACCGAAAGCTACACCGGGCCGGGCAACGCCAAGGAAGTCATCGTCAAGGGTCTGGAGCACCTGGTGAACGTGGTGTGCCGCGAGGATCCGCTGCTGATCGTGGACGACGTCTACGAGCGCGGCGAGACGGTCCACGCCATCGTAAAGACCATCCGCGAGCAGGCCCGCGCCAACACCCCGGAGCGCATCATGGTGGCCACCATCCACCGCAAGCCCGGCCGCGTGGCCTGGGAGGGTGTGGAGGCGGTCTCACTGTACGACCTGCCCGACGACACCTGGATCGACTACCCCCACGAGCTGGCCGATCTGGTTGACGGACAGGCGGGCGATCCCCTGCTGTTTCAGAAAAGCGAAGAGGCCTGGAACCTGCTGCAGCAGCCGCGCTTCGCCCAGGAGGACATCCAGTCCCCGCTGCCCTACCTGTACATCACCCCGCGCGAACTGCTGCTGGACTCCTTCAAGCTGGGGGTCAACATCTTCGACAGCGGCTACCGCCCGGACTTCCTCATCGCCATGTGGCCCGGCGGCATCTCCGTGGGTCTGCCCGTCCACGAAGTCTTCAAGTTCAAGGCCAAGAAGTCGGGCACCAAGACCAAGCTGCCGGATCACATCAGCCTCAACACGGTCCACAGCTTCACCTACAACCAGCGGGAGATCCTGGGCCTCGAGTACCTTGCCCGGCGCATCAACCGCGAGGACGAGATCCTCATCATCGACTCCACCTTCAAGGGCGGCAAGCTGGTGAACCGCGCCTTTGAGGAAATGAAACGGGTGCTGCGGCGCAACCTGGGGGACAACAAGGTGAAGGTGGCCAGCCTGTTCTGGAACCCAAAGGACGAATCCACCTGGAGCTCCATCCCGGCCTTCGAAAAACCCGACTTCTACCTGAAGACGGTCAACGTGCCCGTGGTGTATCCCCACAACGTGCACCGGCTCCACGACCCCGTCACCGAGCTGGCCCAACGCAACCCGGAGCTGCATCGGATCCTTTACACCTGAGTTTTTTTGGAGGGGCGCCCTTGCCAACCAGGGGGGCCCCATTATTTTACCGGGCATGAAACCCGCCCCCGGGCGGGGATGACATTGGAACAATGGCCCGACACATAAGGAGCAAAGCGATGAACATCAGACCGTTGCACGACAGGATCCTGGTCAAGAGAGTGGACTCCGAAGAGAGAACCGCTGGTGGCATCATCATCCCCGACAGCGCCAAGGAGAAGCCCGTTCAGGGTGAAGTGGTGGCCGTGGGTGAGGGCAAGCGCGACAAGGATGGCAAGCGCGTCCCCCTGGACGTCAAGGTGGGCGACCGCGTGGTCTTCAGCCGCTACGGCGGGAACGAAGTCAAGGTCGGGGACGACGAGTTCCTGATCATGCGCGAAGAGGACATCCTGGGCATCGTCACGAAGTAAGGTAACCAATCAATATAGCAGGAGGAATTCCCATGGCTGCGAAGCTGATCATGTTCGATGAGAAGGCAAGAAACAAGCTGCTCAATGGCGTCAACATCCTGGCCGACGCCGTGAAGGCCACCCTGGGTCCCAAGGGCCGCAACGTGGTCATCGAGCGCTCCTTTGGCTCCCCCACCATCACCAAGGATGGCGTGACCGTGGCCAAGGAAATCGAGCTTGAAGACCGGTTCGAGAACCTGGGCGCCCAGATGGTGCGCGAGGTTGCCTCCAAGACCTCCGACGTGGCCGGCGACGGCACCACCACCGCCACCGTGCTGGCCCAGGTCATCTTCCGCGAAGGCGCCAAGATGGTCAGCGCCGGGCACGACCCCATGGGTCTGAAGCGCGGCATCGACGCGGCCGTCAAGGTCGTGATTGAGGAACTCAAGAAGATCTCCACTCCCACCAAGGACCACAAAGAGATCGCCCAGGTGGGCACCATCTCTGCCAACAACGACGCCGAGATTGGCCGCATCATCGCCGAGGCCATGGAGAAGGTTGGCAAGGAAGGCGTCATCACCGTTGAAG
>CAIXZC010000298.1 GCA_903923815.1 uncultured Myxococcales bacterium | reverse complement strand
TGCCGTCAGGCCCGCCGGCCCAGCTCCCAGCACAATCACATCAAAGGCAGTTTCCATGGGGCACCTCGTCTACTTGGGGAAGACCTCATCGAGAATGGTGGTGACCTGGGGCTTGGTCTGGATGCTGCTGGTGGCCTTGACCACCTTGCCGTTCTTGAAGTAGACCACGAAGGGCAGGCCGGTGAAAGACTTGCACTCGGGCAGGCGGCGAATGTTCATGCCCACGGCCTCGTCGAAGGGCAGGTCCCGGAAGGCCACCTTGGGGTACTTGCCCTCCAGGTTCTCCATGACGTCATAGACCGGGATGCACATGGGGCCCATGCGGCCGCAGCAGATCATGACGTTCTCGTTCTTGGCCAGGGCGTCCTGGTACTCGGAATCATTGGTGATGTGCTTGAGGTTCGTGTCCAACATGGTTGCGTCTCCTTCTTGGTTGACGTGCACTTGGAGACAGGCGGCGGGGAATGGTTACAGAAAGCTGCCCCCTCCCTTGCGGTCGGGGTTCGGACGGCAAGGGCCAGGGTTGGACGGGCTTAGTTTTCGGCGATCACCTGCAGCACCTTGTCGCCGTACTTCTGGGCCTTGGAGGGGCCGATGCCGCTGACCTGCAGCAGGTCCTCCAGGCTGGAGGGGCGGGCGGTGGCCAGGTCCCGCAGGGTGCGGTCCGTCAGCACCTGGAAGGGTGGGATGTGGCGGCGCTTGGCCTCCGCCAGCCGCCAGGCCCGAAGCTTCTCGAACAACTGTTCGTCCTGGTCCAGGGGCTGATCGGGCTGGACCGCGGCCTTGCGGCCCCTGGCCTTGGTCTTGGTGGGCTTCTCGGCTGCTGGGGGGGCCTCGGGGGCAGCCTCTTCCTTGGCGGCGCGGCTGCGACGGCTGACGCTGGCCCGGGCCTTGGTGGCCTTTACTGGCTTGGCGGCCCCGTCCCCCAGCGACGACAACTCCAGCGACCCCACGATGGCGGCCCCGGCGTGACGTCCCTGGGATTCCAGCTCTGCCCGCCGGAAGCGGATGGTGTGGCCCTCCCGCACGAAGCTGTCATCCAGCAGGGAGATGAGCCCCCCGCGGACCATGGCGTCCAGCAGCTTCTCGAACTGGTTGCGATCCAGGCGGCGGCCCTCGGCGCAGTCCGTGAACAACTGGCCCGTGGTGGCGCCGTTGCGCAGCTTCAGCTTCTCCAGGACCTCCAGCATGACGGAGGTCTCCTTGGCGTCCGGCGCCCGGAAGCGCCCCGCCACCACCTCGCCCGGGGCGCAGCAGTCGCACAGCCCGCAGGGGTGGCCGTCGTCGCTCTTGTCGCCGAAGTGCCGCACCAGCGCGCCCATGCGGCACTGGTTGCCCTCGGCGAAGCCAAAGACCAGCTCCAACTGCTCGGCCCGGTACTTCTTCTGCATCACGTAGGAGGCCTGCCAGCGGTCGTGGCCCCGGGTCACCAAATCGTCACTGCTGACCCCCGCGCCCCCGTGTATCCACAACTTCTCCAGGGCCGCCTGGAACTCGTCTTCGGGCTTGCCGAAGCGCTCCTGCAGCAGCTCTCGAGGCTCGGGCTGGGGACCCAACTCCAGGTACAGATCCTTCAGCACGCCCACCTCGGGGTAGGCCTTCTCTAGAAAAAACTTCTGCAGGTGCCGGTCCGCGTAGGAGTGCAACAGGATGGCCCGGCTGGGCTTGCCGTCACGGCCCGCGCGGCCGACCTCCTGGTAGTAGCCCTCCAGGGACGAGGGCATGGCGGTGTGGATGACCGTGCGCACGTCCGCCTTGTCCACGCCCATGCCAAAGGCAATGGTGGCCACGATGACCTGAAGGCGCCCGCCCAGGAAGGCGGTCTGGACCTCGTCCCGATCCTTGGGGGGCATGCCCGCGTGGTAGGCGGCGGCGGGCAGGTTGGCGGCCAGCAGGCGACCCAGTTCGTCGGTCTTGGCCCGGGTGGGGCAGTAGACGATGGCGGGGCGGCGGGCGGGGTCCGTCAGCAGGTCCACCACCAGTTCGTTGCGGGCGGTGGGCTGGACCTGGACTATCTCAATGCCGATGTTGGTGCGGCGAAAGCCGTGGATGAAGCGCTGGGGGTCGCGCAGGGCCAGTTGCTGGACGATGTCTTCCTGGACCAGCGTGGTGGCCGTGGCGGTCATGGCGATGATGGGGGCAGGGCGCAGGATGGGGAGGCGCTCGCCCAGCAGGCGATATTCGGGGCGGAAGTCGTGGCCCCAGTGGGAGATGCAGTGGGCCTCGTCCACGGCGATGAGGGCCAGGGGGCGGCGGGCCAGAAACTCTGGGAAGCCGGCCACCGCCAGGCGCTCCGGGGCGATGAACAGGAAGTCCAGGTCGCCGGCCAGGTAGCGGCGGCAGACCTCCCGGGAGTGTTCCCGGGTGAGACCGCTGTGAATGCGTTCGGCGCGAAAGCCCATGGCGGCCAGCTTCTCGACCTGGTCCTCAATGAGGGCGATGAGGGGCGAGATGACCAGGGTGGTGCCGCCGCGGGCAATGCCGGGGAGCTGATAGCACAGGGACTTGCCCGCCCCCGTGGGCATGACCAGCAGGGTGTCCTGACCGGCGACCACGGCCTCGCAGACCGCCTCTTGGAAGGGGCGAAAGGCCGCGAAGCCGAAGCGCTTGGTGAGGACCTTCTTCATGGGTGGGTGGGCAGCCTTTTACTGGCAGACGGCGGCGCCGAAGGTGCCGGTGGCGGTGCGGGAGGGGCAGGTGGCGCCCTCGCCGGTGACCATGCCGTTGTCGAAGACCACGCTGAAGCTGCCGGCCCACCAGGTGGTGACGCTGGGGTCGCCGAACTGGCTGAGGGTCACGGTGCCCACACCGGTGGTGTAGTAGCAGGAATCGGTGATGAGGGAGGCGGTGGAGACGGCGTTCTCGCCGGCGCCGGGGGCATTCACGGAGAGGGAGACGTTGTCGTCGGCATACATGCTGATGGTCAGGCGGTCATCCTCGGCGCCGTAGGAGGCGCTGCCGAAGGGGCTGCCGTCGGCGTTGGTCATGGGCAGGCCGTCCAGCTCCATCTGGACCGTGCCCACGAACATCTGCTCCATGCTGCTGGCCCAGGCGTACAGGGACAGCAGGCTGCACTTCAGATAGGTCAGCATGTCGATGGTGCCGGTGCCGCCGGGCTGGTAGAGGGAGGCGTTGTCGAAGACAGGCAGGCTGAAGGTGCCTCTAACCTGCAAGCTGGCACCCTCCCGGGCGCAGTCGGGGGCGAAGCGCAGCACGAAGGAGCCCGCAGCGGTGGTGCCCGCGGCCCCAAAGGCGCCGTCAAAGGTCACCGAGCCACCATCCTGGCCCTGGCCGTCGTCCAGCAGGAAGGTCTCGTTGCCCAGGCCCACCACGTCGCCCAGGGAGGCGGCGGCGCGGCCGTTGAAGGTGTAGGCGGGGTCGCCGTCCTGGTAGGTCAGGGCGTAGGTGCGGGCGCCGGTGACGGCCTCGGTGATTTGCAAGGAGAAGTTCACCCAGGGCTGCCCGTAGAGGGCGCCGGCGGCCTCGCTGCTGACCACGAAGAGGTCCAGGGTCAGGGTCACGGTGCCGTCTTCGGTGTTGACCGCGCGGGTCACGCCGCCCCAACCCGAGTCCAGGTTCAGCAGCTTCTGGTGGACGCCGTTGCCCACCACGGAGGTGAGGGTCACGCCCGCCACGTCCTGGACGCAGGTGTCAGTGGGGATGAGGTCCTCCTGGTCCTGGGGCTTGAGGATCAGGTCGGGGACGGCCTCGCAGGAGGGGCAGGTGCCCGGCTGGGTGGCGGTGAAGCTGACCAGGCCCGCGGAGGCGGTGGAGGCCTTGCCCTGGATGGTGGTGAGGGTGCCCAGCGCGGCGGGGGTGCAGTAGTTGCCCTGGGCATCGGCCAGGCGCTTGAAGCCGGTGGAGCCGGTGCTGACGTCCACCACGGCGTAGGGGACGGGGGCGCCGTCCTCGGTCACGACGCGGCCCTTGAGGCAGGCCTTGCAGCCCACAAAGAAGCTGTCGTCGCAGTCCAGGTCGGACTCTTCCGGGGTGCAGGGAAGCTGGATGTTGGCGGTGGTGCAGGCGCCGGGGCACTGGCTGGCGGCGGACCCGGTGGTGACCGTGGTGTTGGCGGCCACGCGCTGCTGGCCCACGCCGTGGGCGGCCATGACGCGCACCTCGGAGCCTGTGCGGGCCAGGATGCAGAAGCTGCCGTCGGCGGTACCAAAGCCCGAGGAGGTGCCGTCATATTCGGCGCTGTCAATCATCAGGTCGGCGCCGGAGGCGGGCGTGCCGTCGCACTTCAGCACGGTGCCAGAGACGCAGGTGGTCTCCATTTCCTTGTCGCAGTTCCACCAGGAGAAGTGGCCCACCTGGGTGACGAAGGCCAAGCGGTCACCGTTCTGGCTGTACTTGTGCACCACGCCGGTGCCGTCTTCGATCCACTTGCCGCTGGCCTCGTCAAAGTGCCAGGCGGGGACCTCTTCGTTCTCCGTGAGGGTGGTGTCCTCGGGCAGCAACAGCTCCACGGTGATGGTCTCGCCGTCCTTGATCTTCAAGGGATTGCCGTCGGCGTCCAGGACCTGGAACTCGGCCATGGCGAAGGTCTCAAGCTGGGCCTCGGCGCCGGCCTCGGTGGTGGCACCAAAGTCGCCGGGGGCGGCCAGCACCTCGGGGGAGTTCACGTCGATGGAGCTCATGCGCAGGAGGGCCTCGCCGGAAACGGCACCGCCGTTGGCGTCCACCAGCCCGCCGGCGGGGATGGAGACCACGCCGCCGGGGAAGGCCAGCTCGCTGCCGGAGGCCAGGTCCACGGTGCGGGCGGGGGCGCGGGGGAGGAGAATGGCGTTCACGGTGGCGCGGCCATCGGTGAACATGGTGCCCGTCTTGGTGACGGTGGCGAAGGCCGGGTGGGCGAAGCGGACCACGAGGCGGGCCTCCGGAGCCAGACCATCAAGGAAGTAGAAGCCCTCAAAGTCCGTCGTGGTGGTCTTGGCGCCCAGGGACACCTCCACGCCCTGGATGGGGGCGCCGCCGGAGTTGAGGACCTGGCCCACAATGGCGTTCTTGTCGGGGAACTGAAGTGGGTTCAGGTCGGGCGCGACCACGTCGCCGGGGTCCACCGCCACGTCCTGACCCTCGACCACATCGAGACCCGGGGTGCTGTCCTGCCCCGCGGGGCTGTCCGAGCTGCTGGAGCAGCCGGCGACGGCGAAGGAGAACAGGGCAACGGCAAGCAAACAGGATCGGGTCAAATGCAGCATTGGGGACTCCATGTCCAAAGAAATACCCGCGCACGATAAGGCCTGGACGACCAGTATTCAAGGGGGCATAAGTCTCGGTCGGTCACTCCAACTGCAGCGTCACCAGGTGCAGCCCGTGGGCGGGGCCGGTGGTGTTGGTGAAGTAGCTGAGCCGCAGCAACTGGTCGCCCTGGGCGGCCAGGGATTGGTGTTCCACGCCGCCGGCCAGGAAGAAGCTGGCGGGTGGGACGGCGTCAAACAGGACATCCGGGCCCTCCCAGGGGCCCGTGGGGACGGGCGCGGTGTAGGCCACCACCTGGGACTCCCAGATGTCCGCACCGAGGGCCAGGTAGCTGCCCAGGAAGGTGTTCCAGCGCAGGCTGAGTTGGCCCGCGTGGTTGAACAGCACGCCGGCGTTGCTGGGGTCCGACTGCCAACCGCTGAAGGGGTTGTGGTACTGGTAGGTGGCGGGGTCCTCCAGGGAAGCCAGGGGGGCCCGGGCCAGGGTGCACATGTCCTCGAAGGCCGCGGGCCGAAAGCAGCCCGGCAGCAGGGCGTAGTCACCCTCCACCAAGCCGCCCCGGTTGAAGGGATGGGAGACGGGTCCCCAAAGGAGGGTCTGGCCGCCAACCGTCACGCGGAGGCAGGGGGCCGTGGGGCCCTCCTCAAAGATGCACAGCCCCCGGCCCAGCAGCTCGCTGTCGAAGATGCCCGGGCCGCTGAGGCGCTGGTCGTAGTACAGGTAGCCCAGGCCTTCGTGGACGAAGCCCCCCAGGGGCACCAGATCCAGGCGGCGACCGTCGGTGCGGGCGGCGTTGGCCTGCACCTCCGCCTCACTGAGGGCCAGGGCCACCACAGGCTGTTGATCCCCATCCAGCTCCAGGGTTGGCCCCTGGGCGCAGAGGGCGTCCACGTCGGACACCAGGGCCAGGGTGTTGCGCAGCTCCCCGCCGCCCTCCCGGGGCAGGGACTCGAAGACCCACAGGGACCCTTCGGGATACTCCAGGGCCACGGGGGCGCCCAGGTCCGAAAAGCCAGAAGGTGGCACCAGCACGCAGTCGCGCAGGACCGTCCCCCGGGCCCCCCCGGCCCCCCCACCATCACCATCACCACCACAGGCCTGACCCCAGGCCAGCAGTACCAACAGCAGCACCGACGCAGCGACTGTCTTTTTGTTCATGGTCTTGCCTCTTTGGTCATGTGGCGGGGTTCAGCCCAGGGGCCGGTCCAGTACCTCGCGCAGCTTCAGCGCCAGGGTCTGCAGGTGGTAGGGCTTGGCCAGGAAGCTGAGGCCCGCCTCGACGACTCCGTGGTGGGCGATGGTGTCCTCGGCGTAGCCGGAGGTGAACAGAACCTTGGTCTCGGGATGCAGGGGGGCCAGGCGTCGCGCCAGTTCACGGCCGTTCATGCCGGGCATGATCACGTCCGTAAGCAACAGGTGGATGGGCTGGAGGTGCCGCTCTGCGAGGGCCAGGGCCTGGGCTCCGTCCTCGGCGGCCAGGACCTTGTAACCCAGCCCCTGCAATATGGTCAGGACCAGTTCCCGGACCCGGGCCTCGTCCTCGGCAAGCAGGATGGTCTCGGTGCCACCCACCATCCGGGGCGGCTCGGCGGCCTTGAACAGTTCTGTGGGGGCCCCCTCCGCACGGGGAAGGCGGATGCTGAAGGTGCTGCCCTTGCCCTCCTGGGACTCAACCTCGATGCAGCCCCCCATCTGGGTCACCGACCCGTAAGTGGTGGCCAGCCCCAGCCCCGTCCCCTTGCCCAGGGACTTGGTGGTGAAGAAGGGCTCAAAGAGGTGCGCCTTGACGTCGGGGCTCATTCCCTGGCCGGTGTCGCTGACGGTCAGCACCACCTGCCCCGCCGAAGCAGCCGGAGAAGCGGCAAGATCGCCCGGTGCAGGGGGCACCAGATTGGCGGTGGCAATGGTCAGCCGGCCCCCGTCCGGCATGGCATCCCGGGCATTCACCGCAAGGTTCATGAGGATCTGCTCGAACTGCCCCGGATCGACCATCACCGTGCCCAGATCCGGGGCCAGGTACGTGACCAGTTGGATGTCCTCACCTATGACCCGCACCAGCATCTTCTGCATTGATTCCACAAGCTCGTTGAGGTTCACGGGCCGGGGCGCGATGGGCTGCTTGCGGGAGAAGGTCAGCAACTGCCTGGTCAGGTCCGAGGCGCTGCCCGCCGCCTTGAGGATCTCCTTGAAGGCTGCAGCCAGGGCCTCGTTTGGCCGGTGCAGCAGCAGCGCCAGCTCGGCCTGGCCCACGATGCCAGTCAACAGGTTGTTGAAGTCATGGGCCACGCCCCCCGCAAGCCTGCCCACGGCCTCCATCTTCATGGCCTGCTGAAGCTGAGCCTCCAGTTGCAGCCGCTGGGCCTCGGCAGCCTTGCGCTCGGTGATGTCAATGGTGTACCCGGCCAGCACCGTTTGACCGCCGTGGGTGATGGGGAACTTGATGGTGGTGTAGCTGCGCCCGCCCAACTCCTCGTCCAGATGCAGCACCTCGCCCCTGGAAACCACGGCCCAGTCGTCCGCGGTGATCTTGGCGGCAAACTCGGCGGGGAAGAGTTCAAACATGGACTTGCCCACCATCTGGCTGCCGGAGATTCCAATCATCTGCTGGTAGTTCTCGCTGGCATAGAGGACGCGGCTCTCCGCGGGGGTGCAGCGCTTTATGAAGGTGTGGATGGGGCTGCGGCTGATGTAAAGGGCCAGCAATTCCTGGCTGCGTTTCAGCTCCTCCTCGGCCCTCTTGCGTTCGGTGATGTTCTCGAAGGCCACGGCCAGACGCTGCCCCGGGAGTGCGAAGGCCCTGATCCGGAAGGCCCCGTCGAGGCGCTGGTCGCGGTAATTCATGTCGTCTGTCTCGAAGGTCTGCCCCGTCTGCATGACCTTCAGGTAGGCGTCCGTGATGCCCGCCTTGGTGGCCTCGGGCCACAGCTCCCGGAATTCCCGGCCCACCCACTGCTCAGGGTCCAGCCCGGTGAGACGCTGCGCCTCCGGATTTCCGCTAAGCAAGTACAGCCTGTCAGGGGCCTCGTAGCGATAGATGAACAACCCCGACGGGATGGCCTGGATGATGTCAGCGGCGTCTGTGCGAATTGTTTCCATGGTGGTGAACGCTAGCCGGTTTGGGGCGGCTTGGGAAGCACAACCTTGGGACCATTCTGGAGCTTGACCGGAGGGCGGGTTCCGGTTGAGAATCACCGGGCATCAAAAATCGAGGTGGGTCATGCAAAACCGTAAAACGTTTGGCCTGGTCTTTTTTGTGATCGTGGTCTCCCTGGCGGCGCTGCCGGCCTGCAAGGGCACGGATGGCGGTGGCCAGGGGGGCAGGGATGCGGTTGGGGACGTGGTGGGGGGCGACCTGGGCCTGGATGGCCGCCTGGATGGAGGCACGGACACTGTGCTGGAGCCCAACACCGCCCTCATCGGCGCCGCCGGCGGTACCCTCTCCAGCGACTGTGGGGCGGTGCTGGTGGTGCCCCCCAACGCCCTCGAAGCCGAGGTCCTGATCCGCGTCACCGAAGGGGACACGCAGTTCCTGGACTCCTCCTACACCAGGCTGGGCAAGTTCTGCGTCTTCGAGCCCCAGGGCCTGGGCTTCCTTCAGCCCGTGCGGGTCACCTTTCCCTTCAACGTTGCCCAGGGCGCGCAGCAACCCATGCTGGCGGTCTACTGGGAGAGCACCGTGGGTTATCTGACCTCCGGGGTGGTGAAGGCCGGTCTGGTGGACTGGCACCTGGGGACCATCTCTGTTGAGACCGAGGGATTCTCCCTTGCAGGCCCCATTTCGTTGCAGACCTCCAAGGCCTGCTGCTCCTACACCTCTGGCGAGGACACCTTTGCTGAACTGCTGGCCCCCGACGAGTGCACCGGCCGCGGCGGGCAGGCTCTTGCCCCCGGGCTCTGCGCCGACGTCTGCTGCCAGTTGCTGGTTGAAGGAGTGGACTACCTGTTCTACACCGCCGGCGCTACCTGCCAGGCCTGGGGCGGCACCTTCGCCACCACCGCCTACTGCGAGCCCGTCTGCTGCCTGCGGCCCGAGGGCGCCGTGAAGATGCTGCGCTCCAACTGCGACGCCGTGGGGGGCACCGCCACCCTGGATGTCTACGACTGCGACAAGGTGTGCTGCGCCATCAGCGAGGACTACTACGACGAGCTGCCCTGGGCGGACTGTGCTGACCTGGGTGGCCTTATTGCCGCCGGAGCCGACTGCGAGCAGGTCTGCTGCAAGACCGCTGGGGACGCCCACCTTACCACTGAGCGAGGCGCCTGCTTGGATGGCGCAGGCACAGTGGAAGCGGACAACGCCCTGTGCGAGACCGTGTGCTGCGGGGTGGCCGACCCCATCGTCGCCGGGGCCACCTTCATGAACCGGGCGGAGTGCCAGGACCTGGGCAACGAACTGGACGCCGCCGCCTGCGCGGAGGTCTGTTGCGTGATGGCCGACGGTCTCGATGCCGTGGGCGCAGCCGTGGTCTCGACCTTCACCTGTCAAGAACTGGGCGGCACGCCGGGCGACGCCGAACACTGCGAGGAGGTCTGCTGCGCCACGGACATGGGGGGCATCACCACCGCGGTCAAGACCACCAAGGCCAGGTGTGCCAGCGCCAGCGGCACCCCCACGGCCACTGCGGAGTGCGACAAGATCTGCTGCTTGATTGCGGACGTTGTGGCCCTGACCACCCGCGATGAGTGCGCCCAGGAAGGTGGCGAGGTGACCGGTGACGCCACAGCCTGCGGCGAGGTCTGCTGCTCCGTCAGCGCCTTTGGCCTGACCGCCGTGTCCATCCTTCCCAAGGCAGCCTGTGACGAGGCGGGCAGTCAGGTCGAAGCCGAACTCTGCGACGACGTCTGCTGTTTCCTTGGCGGCGCAGCCAACGATGGTTTCGGCTCGCTGGCCGAGGCCGGCAACTGCAGCCAACTGGGAGGCACCGCCATGGAGCCAGAAGCCTGCGACCAGGTCTGCTGCGCCATCTCCTTCCTGGGCATCAGCGGCGCCGCCACCATGTCCCGAGGCGCCTGCGAGGCTGCCTTTGGCTCGCTTGAGGACGACAGCGCCTGCGAGAAGGTCTGCTGCCTGCTGGCGGGTGGCAGCGGCGCGGTGGCCAAGGTCACCCCCCGCTGGTACTGCGACCAAAGCCAGGGTCAGGCCTCCTCCGAAGAGGAGTGCAGCGAGGTCTGCTGCTCCTTCTCCGCCCTGGGCTTCTCGGGCACCGTCAAGATGCCCAAGGCCCTGTGCGACGAGATCGGCGGCCCCGTGGACGCGGCAACTTGCGACTCCGTGTGCTGCATCCTGTGGGGCGACGCCGACATGTCCAACCGGGGCACCTGCCAATCCTTCGGCGGCAAGATCGCGGACGTCACCGAGTGCGAGGAGGTCTGCTGCAGGTCCTACCTGTTCAGCACCTTCAAGACCAACTACCTCTGCGCCCGCACCGGCGGCCGCCCGGTGGACTTCTTCGACTGCGTGGCCCCGGGCACCCAGTGCAGCCGGGACTGGCACTGCCAGACCTCCAACCCCTGCGAGCGGGGCGTCTGCCGCAAGGGCAACTGCTCCTACGTTGCCCTCTACGGCAAAAGCTGCAGCGACGGTGACGACTGCACGGGCCCGGACACCTGCGACGTGGACGGCACCTGCAAGGGCACGGACCTGCGCACCTGCACCGGCAAGGAGTGCGGCCCCGATGGCTGTGGCGGCTTCTGCGGCGAGTGCGACGGCGACGCCGAGTGCGTGAACGGCAAGTGCGAAGGGGGCTCCGGGGGAGGCAGCACCTGCCGCTGCGGCGACACGGGCGTGACCCTCACTCCATCCCCCTGCGATTGGTTCGATGCCACCGAGTGCACGGGCCTGCGCTCTGTCTACTGCGCCGACCTGTGCGAAGGTTGGGAGGACCAGGAATGCTGGGCCGAATGTGACGACCCCAACACTCCCCTGGGCCCCTTCGAAGATGGAGAAGAGTTCTGCACTGAGGACTGCTGCATCACCATCAACTGCCCCTGAACTGGCGACTGCCTCCGAACCTGAAAGTTGAATGCCCCATGACCGCAACTCTGTCCCAAAGTGCCTCGGTTCCCTCCGAAACCAGAGCAAACACGGCCCCCGAAGCCGTGATCCTGGTCGACACAGCCGGTGTAGTGCTGGCCGCAAATCGGGTCGCCGCTGCCGGGCTGGGCAAGTCCCTCCAGGAGCTTGTGGGAAGCAACGCCCTGGATCTGGTCACGCCCGAAGTCGCCGCCATGAGAAAGACCAAGCTGGACAAGCTGGTCTCCTCGGGGGACAGCGCCAGCTTCGTGGGCAGCCGCTTGGGGCGGGTGCTGTCGGACCGGGTCCACCCGCTGATGGGGAGGGACGGGAAGGTCCACATGGTGATGGTCTTCGACCGGGACATCACCGAGGAGCTTCGCGCGCAGGAGGCCCTGCGAGAGAGCGAGTTGCGCTTTCGGACCCTGATCGAGTCATCCCCGGAGCCCATCCTGCTGGATCGGGCTGGGGTGACTCTGTTCGCAAATCTGGCCTTCGCCCGCTTGGTGGGGGCGGACCCGGTGGGGGCGCTGGCGGGGAGGAGCGTGCTGGACTTCGTGGCCCCCGGTTTCCGGGAACAGGTGGCGAACCACTTGGTCGCGAGCAGCCACAAGGAGGGGGCTCCGGCGACCCTTGAGGTGGATGGGCTGCGGGAAGACGGGACGGTGTTCGCCAGCGAGGTCAGGGTCTGCCAGGTGGACCTTGCGGACGGCCCGGCCACCCTGGCCTATGTGCGGGACATCACGGAGCGGCGGGCGCAGGAGGCCCGCAAGGCGGCGTTGGAGGCCCAGCTTCAACAGGCCCAGAAGCTGGAATCCGTGGGGCGGCTGGCGGGAGGCATCGCCCACGACTTCAACAACCTGTTGACCGCCATGACGGGCAACCTGGAATTGATCATGATGGACCTGTCGGCGGGTGACCCCATGCTGGCGCAGTTGGCCGAGGTGCGGCGGGCCACTGACAGTGCGGCGGGCCTGACCAGACAACTGCTGGCCTTCTCCAGGAAGCAGATCATCGAACCCCGGGCCATGGATCTGAACGCCCTGCTGGGCCGGCTGGAGAAGATGCTCAGGCGGCTCATCGGGGAGGACCTTCGGCTGGAGCTGGCCCTGGCCCCGAACCTGGGCTGCGTGAGGGCTGACCCGGGCCAGATGGAGCAGATCCTGGTGAACCTCGCCGTGAACGCCCGGGATGCCATGCCAGATGGTGGGACGCTGCGGATCGAGACCACCAACGGGCAGCACAGCGAGGCTGCTGGAACCGACCTGGCGCGCTTCGTGTGCGTGACCGTGAGCGACACCGGGGTGGGCATGACCCAGGAGGTCAAGGAGCACCTCTTCGAGCCCTTCTTCACCACCAAGGACAAGGACAAGGGGACAGGCCTGGGCTTGGCAACGGTCTATGGGATGGTGCAGCAGAACGGGGGGCGGGTGGAGGTTGACTCGACCCCGGGGATGGGAAGCCGCTTCCGGATCATGTTCCCGGAGGTGCGGGAGAAGGCCCAGCCCGAGCGGGCCTCAACCGTGCCCGAGTTCCAGGGACAAGGGGAGACGGTGCTGCTGGTGGAGGACGAGGTCGCCGTGAGGGATCTGGCCAGGCGCTTCCTGGGCAAGCTGGGTTACCGCGTGCTGGAGGCGGGCAGCGGGGCCGAGGCGCTGGCAGTGGCCAGAGGCCATGAGGGGCCCATCTACCTGATGTTGACCGACGTGGTGATGCCGGGCATGAGCGGGCGGGCCCTGGCCGGACAGCTCAAGGTGCTGCGCCCCGAGACCAAGACGCTGTTCACGTCTGGCTACACCGAGGATGCCATTGCCCACCACGGGGTCCTGGAGGACGGGCTGGCGTTCCTGGGCAAGCCCTACAACCTGAAGGCCCTGGGCGCCAAGCTCAGACAGGTGCTGGGCCAACCTTGACTCACTGCCAGCGGAAGATCTTCAGGGCAATGCCGAAGCACAGCAGGCCCCAGGCGGCCATGACCACCAGGGGCAGGGGGTCGGCCACCATGGTGAGGCCCTCGTTCATGACGGCCCGCAGGGAGTCGCACAGGGCCGTGAGGGGCAGGGCCTTGATGAAGGGGTGGAGGGCCTCGGGGAAGCGCTCGTAGGAGAAGAACACGCCGGAGAAGATCCACATGGGCAGGGTCACCAGGTTGATGAGACCCGTGGCAACTTCGGGGCTCTCCGTGCGGCTGCTGATCAGCAGGGCGATGCCGCTGAAACAGGCGGCGCCGAGGAGGGCCACCGCGAAGACCTCCAGCAGGGAGCCCCGGACGTGGACGTCAAAGACCAGATAGCCGGCCAGCAGCAGGAAGACTATCTCCAGCACCAGGAACACCAGCCGGGACAGCATGAATGACAGCAGGAAGTGGCTGCGCCGCAGGGGGGTCACGGTGAAGCGCCGCAGCAGCCGGTGGCGGCGGTTGTCCACGATGGTGTAGCCCAGGCCCCACATGCCAGACCCCAGGATGTTCAGGGCCAGCAGGCCAGGGATGACGAAGTCGATGTAGCGGCTGCCCCGTTCCTGGACGGCGACCTCGGTGACCTTCCAGGGCAGGGCGGCGGTGTGGGTCACCCGGCGCAGGACCTCGGTGACGGCAAGGCGGGCCTCGCGGGTCTCGGGGCGCTGGGGATCAAGCCACAGCTCCACGCCCCCCACGGCCGGGTCCTCGCCCAGGCTAAGGACCAGATCCACGCGGCCCTTGCCCAGGGCCTCCAGGGCGGCGGGGCGCTTCTGGGGCAGGAACTCCAGGTCCGAGGTGGACTGGAATGCCTCCCACTGGGAGGGCGGGGCCACCAGGGCGACCTTCAGGGGACGGGGCTCCTGGTCGCGGAAAGCCACGCCCAGGGCGATGGCCAGCAGGACGGGGAAGCCGAAGACCCAGAAGATGGCCCCGGGGTCGCGCCAGAATTCCAGGATGCGGGCCCCCGTGAGGGCCAACAGGGGATGGCGATGCTGATTGGGGTTACTCATCCCGCAGCCCCCTTCCCGTGAGACTGATGAAGACGTCCTCAAGGGTGGCGCTGTGGACCGACAGGGTGTCCACCGTCACCGCGGCGGCCCGCAGGGTGTCTAGGATGGCGGGGATGGTCTCCTCCAGGCGCTCCACCGTGAGCATCAGGGAGCCGGCCAGTTCGGAGACCTTCTGCACGCCCCTGGTGCTCAGCAGCAGGGACCCGGGGACGGAGGGTGTGGTTCGCAGCTCCACCACGTGGTCCGCGCCAAGCGCGCCCACCAGTTCGGAGGGAGTCCCGAGGGCGATGCAGCGGCCGTGATCCATCACCGCCACCCGGTCGCACAGGCGCTGGGCCTCATCCATGTAATGGGTCGTGATAAGCACCGTGCCGCCGGCCGCACGAAACGCCGAGACCACCTCCCAGATGTGGTGGCGGGCCTGGGGGTCCAGGCCGGTGGTGGGCTCGTCGAGGAAGAGGATCTGGGGGGCCCCCACCAGGGCGCAGGCCAAGGCCAGGCGCTGCCGTTGCCCACCGGAGAGCTTGCCCACCATGCTCTTGGCCTTGTCCTGCAGATCCAGCAGGGCAACGACCTCATCAACCTCCCGGCCCGCCGGATAGAAGCTTCGGAACAGCCGGATGACCTCCCGAACGGTCAGCTTTTCCGGCAAGCGGGTCTCCTGCAGGGCCACGCCAATCTTCTGCCGCAGCAGGCGGGCGTCGCCCTTGTTCCAGGCGTGGCCAAACAACCGGACCTCGCCACCGTCGGGGGGCGTGAGGCCCTCCAGGATCTCCATGGTGGTGGTCTTGCCGGCGCCGTTTGGACCCAGCAGTCCGAAGCACTCCCCGGCCCGAACGTCCAGGTCCAGCCCAGCCACCGCGGTGACGTCACGGTAATGCTTCACCAGGCCAGTACATTGAATCGCCAGCTCACCCACGACCACGCCTCCGTCCCTCAGCAAAACGTCCGCGCATTATGGGCGTGCAAGGGGCCTGGGGGAACAAAAAAAGTTGGGTGGCTCACGCCTCGGGCCTGTGCTATGGTGCCGCGGTCAAATAACCCGCGTTGAAGCTGGCCCCGCCCCGGGCCGGGATTGGATTGGCCATGACCGGACATCAAGGCGACTTGGACAAGCTCAGGCTGCTATACGATTCCATGAGCGAGATGCTTGCTCTCCACGAGGTGGTATTGGACGCCGATGGGCGGCCCCAGGACTACCGAATCGTGGAATGCAACACTGCCTACGAGCGGATCACCGGCATCCCTAGAGAGCGGGCTTTGGGGGCCCTGGCGTCAGGGCTGTACGGCACCAACACGGCACCCTACCTGGAGGTCTTTGGAGAGGTGGCCATGACCGGCATCCCCAAGACCTTGGAGACACACTTCGGCCCCATGGACAAGTGGTTCTTCATCTCGATTTTCAGCCCTGCCAGGGGGCAGTTCGGCACCATCACCATGGACATCACCGAGCAGAAACGCGCCCAGGCCGAGCGGGACAACGCCCAGAACGAGCGGCGCAAGCTTGAGGACCAGCTTCGCCAAGCCCAGAAGATGGAGGCAGTGGGGCGACTTGCTGGCGGGGTCGCCCACGACTTCAACAACGCCCTCACGGGGATCATGGGCAGCGCGTCCCTGGGCCTGCTGGATTGTGGTCCGGAGCAACGCTCCGCCCGCTATTTCAATGAGATCCTGCACAGCGCCGAGGGCACAGCCGGGCTGATTCGCCAACTGCTGGCCTTCTCCCGCAAACAGATCATTGATCCCAAGGTCTTCAACCTGGCCGACCTGGTTGGCGGGATGCACGTGATGCTGAGCAGGCTGATCGGCGAGAACATTCGCCTGGAGGTCGCCCAGGGCGGCAAGGTGGGTCAGGTGAAGGCCGATGCGTCACAGTTGGAGCAGGTCCTGGTGAACCTGGCCATCAACGCGCGCGATGCCATGCCGGATGGCGGGCGCCTGATCCTGGAGACGGAGTCTGTCACTTTGGGTGAGGAGTACTGCGCAGCCCACGCGCACGTGTCCCCGGGGCGTTACGTGATGCTGGCGGTGTCGGACACCGGACACGGCATGCCACCGGAGGTCCGAGAGCGTTGCTTTGAGCCCTTCTTCACCACCAAGTCGCGGGACAAGGGGACGGGGCTGGGGCTGTCCATGGTCTACGGGCTGGTGAAGCAAGCGGGGGGCTCGGTGGAGGTCTACTCGGAGGTGGGCCATGGTACGACGTTCAAGATCTATCTTCCGGAGGTGCAGGAGGCACCCAGCCCGCCCAAACCTCGGGTGCCCATGTTGACCATGCCCACGGGCACCGAGACGGTCCTGTTGGTGGAGGATGAGCCGGCGGTGAAGGACATCGCCGCAAGAGTCCTGCAGCGACTGGGCTACCGGGTGCTACCGTTCCTGACCGCCGAGGCCGCTCTGGATGCCCTGCCGGGGCTGGGCGACCCCATTCACCTGCTGCTGACCGATGTCATGTTGCCGGGCATGAACGGCGGCAATCTGGCCAAGAAGGTTGTGGAACTTCGGCCCGGCATCAAGGTGCTGTTCACCTCGGGCTACACCGAGAACAACATCGTGCACCACGGCGTCCTGGACCCGGGCGTCAACTTCGTGGGCAAACCCTACTCCCTGCAGGTCTTGGCCCAGCGCGTCCGAGAGGTTCTGGACGCCTGACCGGGGGTCGCAAAACCCGGTGATCTCAAAAGCGAGTTGTGCTATGGTCCCGGCGCTCGGGTTGCCAGGGGAGTGGGCATGCGCTTTGTAATCATCGGCGCAGGACAGGTGGGCGAGAGCCTGGCCAGGTTCCTGTCGCGAACGGGCGAAGAGGTGGTGGTCATCGAGCGTGACGCAGAGCGCTGCGCCGCGCTGGAGGAGGACCTGGACGTGGAGATCATCTGCGGCTCCGGGACCCACCTCAGTTCCTTGCGCCAGGCCGGGCTTGAACGCACGGGCATGTTCGTGGCAGTGACGGATTCCGACGAGACCAACCTCATGTGCAGCCTGCTGGCCTCCCAGCTTCTACCCGAAAGCGCCACCAGGATGGCCCGCGTGCGGCAGCACGAGTACTACAACGACCCCGGCATCCCCGCCATGTTCAAGGTGGACTTCCTGGTCAACCCCGAGGACCTGCTGGCCCTGCGCGTTCAGCGCATCCTGTCCATCCCGGGAGCCCGGGACGTGCTGGTGTTCGAGGAGGGCCAGGTCTATGTGGTGGCCTTCGAGATCAGCAAGGAGAGTCCCTTGGTGGGACGCAGCCTGGCGGAGATTGGCCGGGACATGAAGGACAACACCTCCATGGTGGGGGCCATCCTGCGGCAGGCGTCGTCGGCGCGATCCGGGCGCAAGCTGCTGATCCCGGGCGGCAAGGACGAACTGATGCCTGGCGACCTGGCCTACTTCCTGGCGCCCAAGAAGGCGCTGGATGACCTGGTCAAGCTGCAGCGGCCGGCGGTGTCGCCGGTGAAGTCGATCCTCATCGGGGGTGGCGGGGAGATGTCCATCCATCTTGCCTCGGTGCTGCAGGGCAGTGGCTGGTCAACGAAGCTCATGATTGACGACCCGGAGTTGGCCCGCAGGGCTGCCGAGCGCCTGTCTGGCACGGTGGTCATTCAGGCCAGTCCGGCGGACCTGGAGTTGCTGGACGAACAGCTTTCCGATGGCGTGGACACCTACATCGCGGCCTCCCAGGAGGACACGTTGAATGTGCTGACGGCCCAGTTCGCTCACAAGCTTGGCGTGACGCGGACCATTGTGGTGACGCGGGATCCGCAGTACGTGAAGATGCTGCGGGCGGTGGACGTGGACGTGGCCTTGAATCCCTTTGATCTGGCGGCCTCTTTTGTGCTGCGCAACGTGCATCAAGTGAACGTGCTGGAGGTGAACCTCTTCGCCGGCGAGGATGCGGAGGCCTTCGAGTTCGTGCCCCCCAAGGACTCGCCGGTGTTTGGCAAGCCCCTGAAGACCGTGAAGTTCCCCAAGAGCACCCTGGTGGCCCTCATCAAACGCGGGGACGGAGTCATCCTCCCCAGGGGCGACGACGCCATCCAGCCCGACGACCGGGTCATCATCTTCTGCAAGCGCGGCTCCGTGGGCGCCCTGGAGCGGGTCTTCAGCCCCAGCTGGAAGTGGTAGGCGCATGAGGCCACGGGGAATCCTTTACATCAACGCGTGGGTGATGCTGTTCCTTGGGCTTGCCATGCTGCCCTGTCTGGCGCTGGCCCTGGCAGACGACAGCAACGACACGCTGCCCCTGCTGATCTCGGCCATTGTGGCGTTGGCTTTGGGGGCGGGGGGGTTGTTGGGGCTGCGACGGCGAGAGGGTCTGAACCTCAAGCGTCGGGAATCCTATCTGGCGGTGCTGCTGGCCTGGACCCTGGCGGGCCTGGTGGGCGCCCTTCCCTTCTATTTCCAAGCCCGGTTGAATCAGGCGGACCCGGCCTGGGCCCCCCAGACCGCGGCCCATCCCATCAGCATTTGCGAGCTGCCCGCGGACCAGCGGCACCCGGCCAAGGAGTTCTGCAACTACACGGACGCCGTATTCGAATCCGTATCGGGCTTCACCACCACGGGCGCCTCGGTCATCAGCGCGGGCCTTTGGGACTCTCTGGACAGCCAGTTGTCGGAGGGCAAGCCGGGACTACCCAGGGGCATGCTGCTTTGGCGCGCCCTCATTCAGTGGCTTGGAGGCATGGGCATCCTGGTGCTGGTGATGACGGTTCTGACGGTGGAGGGCGGGGGCGGAACGGACCTGATGGCCGCTGAGGTCCCAGGCCCCACGCCAGGCCGCTTGACACCCCGGGCTGCGGACACTGCGCGACTGTTCTGGAAGGTCTACGTCATCATGTCGCTGGCCCAGGTGGCGGCCCTGATGGCCGGCGGAATGGACCTGTTCAACGCCGTGGCTCACACCGGTCCCACCATGGCCACAGGTGGTTTCTCCACTCTTCGCACCAGCGTCATGGGCATGAACAGCCCGTACTTCGAGTGGGTCATCACCTTCTTCATGCTGGCGGCCGGCGCCAACTTCGTGCTGCACTACTATCTGCTGTTCCGGCGTCGCGTGGTGTACTGGCGGGATTCGGAGTTCAAGGGCTACCTGGCGGTGGTTGCCGTGGCCGTGGTGCTGGTGGGCGTGGACCTTTGGAATGCCGGGCTTTGGGAGGGTGCGGAGGGGACCCTGCGCACCAGCGCCTTCCAGGTGGCCAGCATCATCACCACCACTGGCTTTGCCACACGGGACTTCGCCCTTTGGCCAGCTGGCTCCCAGTTGCTGCTGCTAGGCCTCATGCTGCTGGGCGCCTGCGCGGGCAGCACCGGCGGCGGTATCAAGGTGGTGCGCGTCATGGTTGGAGTGCAGGCCGCCTTCAGGGAGATCCTGACCATTGTCCAGCCCCGGGCCGTGGCTCCCATCCGCATGAGCGGCAGCGTCATCCCCGAGCGGGTAGTCCGGGAGAACGTGGGGGTGGCCATCTTCTTCGTCCTGGGCTTCATGGTGACGGCCCTGATCGTGGCCATGCTGGGCAGCGACCTTGTCACCGCCGTCTCTGCGGCAGCGTCCTGTATAGGCAATGTAGGACCGGGCCTGAATACCGTGGGCCCCATGGCCGACTACCACCTGATCCACCCTCTGGGCAAATGGGCCCTGACCATCGCCATGCTGGCCGGGCGCCTGGAGATGTACACCGTGCTGATCCTCCTCTCGCCCCACTTCTGGCGCCGCTGAACGCACCTTCAACCGGGGACGGAGACTCGTCGCAGACGCACCTTCAACCGGGGACGGAGCCCTGCCTGAAGCAGAAATCCCTTCCCCGTTTTCGCGTCCCGCCCCCGGGGACGGAGCCCTGCCTGAAGCAGAAATCCCTTCCCCGTTTTCGCGTCCGTTCGAAACATTGGGGCATGAGAGTTCCACGCAGATTCACACTTCCGGCCTTCTGCCTGTTCCACTTCATGTGGAGGGCCATCAATGGCGAGTTCTTCCTGGCCGAGGACTCCGTCAAGGAGGTCTTCCTCGACCGCTTCTTCAAGTTCTTCAAGGTCGCAAAGGGCAAGGTCGAGGTCTACTCCTTCGTCGTCATGTCCAACCATTTTCACCTGGCTGGCAAGCTCAACGGCGGCCACCAGCCCATGTCAAACTGGGCTCGCTCCGCACACTCGTCCTTCGCCGTCTGGCTGAATAGAAAGCTCCGAAGAAGGGGGCCCGTCGCCCAGGACCGCCCCAAGACCATCGTCGCCGAGGACCAGGAGTCCTTGAAGCGCACCATGTTCTACCACGATTGGAACCCCGTCCGCGCCGGCATGTGCCAGCACCCCTCCGAATACCCCTTCTCCAGTTACCGCTTCTACGCCTTTGGCGAGGTCAACAAGTGGACCCGCCAGCTCACGCCGCCCCAGTGGTACCTCGAACTGGCCGACCAGCCCGAGCAGCGCCAGCTTCGCTACCGCGAGGACTGCGACCTCTACAACGCCGAGCGCATGCTGCCCGACGACGACTTCGAGGCGCGCGCGGACTCGGGCCACGCCACTGGCTCCGCACCCTTCGAGACCGCCCGTAACACCGTGCTGCGCCGGCTGGCCAACTGGCTGTGCCGCAAGACCGTGCCCCGCAAGGAAATCGACGGCTACTTCGAGCTCGCCCTGCTCTCACCTCAGACAGTGCTGCCATTCTGCCCCGACAAGGGGCGACGTCGAGGGCGACAGACGCCGACATCGGACCTCGGGCCGCCGATCGAACGGCCATGACCGCGCCGGACCTGCCAACAACCCACAGACCTTCAAGTCAGGCTCGAAGCCACGGAAAAAGAAAAGCCCTGCACACAGGACGGCACCTGCTCTCCGACGTTTTCCCATCGTAAACGCAACAAGATCTCGAAAAACCAGATTGTATTGTCGCGGAAACATACGGTACCGAGGCATCCCCGTCCCCGCCCCCTCTGAGGCACCTCCGTCCCCGGAATTCACCTCCGTCCAAGGCATTAGGCACCTCCGTCCCCGGCATTAGGCACTCCGAGGCACCTCCGTCCCCGGCATTAGGCATTCAGCAGTGCAAGGTTGGCCTCAAGGACCTTGCCCGTCAGCAGTTCCCCAAGGGCCCCCTCGAGGTGCTGAAGCTTCAACCCGGGGACTAGGGACTCCTGGAGAAGGGTGCGTAGAAGGGACACGTTCTGCATGCGAGGGTCTGGCAGGTTGGGATCGAAGATGCGCAAGTGCCGTGCCCCAAGTTGGCCGCAAACAGCCTCCACCTCGGCCGTGGTAGTCTGAGGTTGGGCACCCAGGCGTACGTTCAGTGGCTGCCACAGTGCATCGAAGTACAGCAGCGTGCCAGCACGCCGCAGGAACGTGGCAGCTCCACGCAGAGCCTCGTGACGCTCCAACGCCAGGACCAAGTCAGCGGCTCCCTCGCGGATCATCGGCGAGTGGGCTCCTTCGCCCAAGCGCAAGCAAGACGTCACTGTGCCGCCCCTTTGGGCCAACCCGTGCGTATCCACCCCGCGCACTTGATGGCCAGCGCGTTCGGCCGCTCGGATGAGCGTCTCTGACAGCAGCCCGATACCCTGACCGCCAACGCCAATCATGTAGATGTCAAAGTGCTGGTTGGTCATGGTCAGCTCTCCTTTCCGTTGCCGCGTGGAGCCGGTGGCGTCACTGCCCTGGCGGGGCAGGACTGCAAACAGGATCCGTCCCCAATGCACAGATCGGGATGCGTGGTAACCCGGCCCTCGGCGTCCATCTGGAATGTCGGGCAGGCGAAGGTTGACACACAATCATGAGCCAAGGTGCAGGTGGTTTGGTTCACCGTCACCATCCGGTCCTTGAAGGTGCCTGCCCGGCGTGCTTCGCGCGTTGCCTTCAGCATGCACGGATGGCTGGCGATGATGACCTTGAATCCCGGCTCGGCCACAGCCTCCGTGACCATTTGCCTGAGCTTCACGCCGGCGTAGGCATCTGTGCGACGCAGGCTGGTCGGGCCCAGGGCCTCCAGGATGCGGTCCAAAGACATGGCATGGGAAGGGCCGGTGACGTTGTGGCCGCTGCCCGGGTGATCCTGGTGGCCTGTCATTGCGGTGGTGCCGTTTTCCAGGACGATGAGGGTGAAGTTGTGGTGGTTGAAGATGGCGTTGATGATGCCCGGCAGGCCAGCATGAAAGAACGTGGAATCTCCAATGAAGGCCACCACCTTGCGGGTCTGATTGAACAACGACAGTCCCGCGGCAGTGCCCGTACAGTGTCCCATGGACAGCAGCGCTTGGCCCATGCGATAGGGTGCCTGGAAACCCAAGGTATGGCACCCGATGTCGGCCACCGTGATATCCGTGTCAGCCAGGGCCTGTTTGATGGCCCAGAAGGCGGCGCGATGGCCGCACCCGGGGCAGAGTTGTGGGGGACGGGGACTGGGGAGGGGCAGGTCCCTGGCTGCCACGGCCAACCCCAAGTCGGGCCACAGACGGCCAAGAATGGTGCGCACCTTTCCGGGGGTAAACTCGCCCAGCCAGTCTTCGGGGGCCACCTTGCCCACGATCTTGGTGTGCAACCCTCGGTCATAGGCCAACGCCTTGATCGCCTGCTCGAGGAAATCATCAAGCTCCTCAAGCACAAGGACCTCGTCGTGAGCGGCAAGGAAGGCCGCGATTTTTTCCGCTGCCATTGGAAACACCATGCCCAGACGCAAGACATCGGGCTTGGCGCCCACGTCCTCCAGACAATCCAGGAGGGATAGGAAAGGAAGCCCGGCGGTGATGACCCCACGGTGGGAATTATTGTGGTCCAACAGGCGGTTGAAGCTGCAGCCCTCGGCATGGGCCGCGAAATCCCCGAGGCGAGCTCGTGCCCTGGCTTTGAGAGGGAAGACGGCGCTGGCGATAGGTATGTATGGCCCGTTGGCTGGGTCGAAGCGGGGCGTGGGGTTCAGGGCCACAGGCTCCCAGGCATCAAACTGCACCCTCTCCTTGGCGTGACACACATGGGTGGTCATACGCAGAATCACTGGCTTACGAAGCTGCACCGAAAGACGGGCGGCCTCTTTGTACATGAGGTAGGCCTCGGAGGCGGAGGCTGGCTCCCACATGGGGATATGGGCCAGGCGCGCATAATGGCGATTGTCTTGTTCGTTCTGGGATGAGTTGGCGCCAGGGTCATCCCCCAGGATGATCACCAATCCACCCAGCAACTCCATGTGGGCAAGTTGAACGAAACTGTCGGCCGCCACGTTCAGCCCCACGCTCTTGAAGAAGACGCAGGATAGGTGTCCGTTGACGCTGGCACCAAAGGCTACCTCGGTGGCAACCTTCTCGTTGGTGGAGAACTCGAAATAGAGGGGACGCTGGTCCTCTGGGATGCCCAGGATGGCGTCCGCAATCTCCGGCGTGGGGGACCCGGGGTAGGAGGTGACGACTCTGGTGCCCGTTTCCAGCATTGCTCTAGCCAGCGCGGTGTTGCCGATAACAATTTCAGAGAAGGATTCCCTGCCAAGCAGCATGCTTCCCAATTTGCTCACGTGGACCTCCTAGGTGTGGCTTGCAAGGTAACACCGGTGTGGATGCAAGCCAAGCAGGACGGGCGATTGGGGCCAAGGACCAGCCCCAGGCGTCCCTCCGTCCCCAGCGCCCGTCCCCAGCGCCCGGTACCTCCGTCCCCGGCGCCCGGTACCCGTTCCGGGCCCTCCCTGGGCTCTGCTCCTGCACGGATTGACAGCGAAGGGCCAGGGGCACTAACGTCAGCGCTGATATGGTTGACCGGGCCTGACGCCCTTGGAGGTAGCCCAGTGAAGATCTTTTTGGTCATTGTGCTGGTCTTGATTGCCCTGGCGGTGGTGGCCGTGGTGACCGCTGGGCGAAGCAACTACGAAGAATTTCTGGCTGACGCGGCAAGGATTCGCAAGGACGTTCCAACCCAACCCGCAGTTCCCGTCACAGACAAGGATCTGGAGGGTCTACCCGAACCGGTGAAGAATTGGATGAAAGCGGCTGGAGTGCTGGGCAAAAACCGCGTTACGGGGGCCCACCTCAAGCACGCCGGTCAATTCAGGCCAAGCCCTGATGGTGGTTGGTCGAACATCACAGGCGAGTACTTCCTGACGACGGGCAAACCATCCTTTGCTTGGTTCGGCTCGATGAACTACCTCCCACTGGTTCCTGTGGTGGCCAGGGATAGCTACTTCGACGGGAAGGGGCGTATGTTGATCAAGCTTCTGGGGACATTCACCATGCTGGACGCCACCGGATCTGAGATTGACGTATCCGCGCAAGGGCGCTTGCTTGCCGAGTTCGTCATGCTGCCCCACGCTCTGCTGCCCGGCCCCGGCATCACCTGGGAGCCGCTGACTGCCACCAGCGCCAAGGTCACCCTGGACGACGGTGGCATGAAAGCGCGAGCGGTCTTCCATTTTGGCAAGGATGCCCTGCCCGAGCGTGCCGTGGTGGAACGCTACTACTCCGCCAAGGGCGGCTCCGTGAAGGCCACCTTCCTGGGGACTTGCCTGGACTACAAGGATTTTCAGGGTTTCCGGATACCGTCGCGAATGGAAGGTACCTGGGACTTGCCTGAGGGCCCGTACAAGTACGTGGACTTCTTGATCACCGAAGCCAGCTTCGAGTGAACCACCGCCGGCATTGAAAATGTCTCGCAAAGGGGTTAACTTCCGTCGCGTCAGTTTGGAGGTGCCTGTGACTCGCCCGATTCTGCAGCGTCTGGTGTTCTTCTTGATCATAGCGCTGGTGCATGCTGCCTGGTTTGCGGTTCTGGCGGTGTGCCTGGGTGAAGGCCATCAGGCCCATGCCCTCGTGGCGGGACGCTCCTGCGCCGAGACCCACCACGGCCATGACCACGGTGACGAGCACGGCGGCGACCTCGGTTGCCCCTCGGACTGCGGCCGTGGCGCCTGTGTGGATTTGGCCATTGATCTCGACTGCCTGCCTCCGTCCCCGCCTGACCTGGACGGGCTTGACGTCGCGGTCCTGTCCCCCGCGCTTGAGTTGCCTGCGTCCCCCCGCGTCACGCCCCTGCTTGCCACCATCCTCCCCCAGGCCCCTCCCTTCCCCCAGGACCCCCTGCTGACCACAGTCAGACTCCTGCTCTAGGTCCCGCTTGACGACCGTTGCGCGGCGCGGCCCTGCGGCTGCCCTCCGCGATAGCTGTTGTTCAACTCGAACCCGGGAGTCCTGTTCATGTATTCCATTCTGCTGGTGCTTTGGGGGCTGCTGCCCCTGACCGATGAGCCTCCTCAATGCCGCTGCGAGGCCGCGACCGTTTGCGCGGGAGAATCCTGCCGCGAGCTTGACCTGGACCAACTGTTGGCTTTGGTGGATGGCCTGCCCGAACTGGAGGCCGCCAAGGCCCTGGAGGCTGCCGCGGTTGCCCGAGCCCAGGGCGCAGGACGCCTGCCCAACCCCGAACTCTTCGGGGAGTTCGAGGACCTGGGCTTGTCCAACCCGGCCTTCTCCCGGTCCCAGACCACCCTGGGCCTGACTCAAGAATTGCCGTTGGGGGGACGCCGGGGGGCACAAACCAAGTCCGCCCAGTTGGAGGCTCGCCAGGCCGCATTGGACCTGGCCGCGACGCGTCGACTGCTGGGGACGGAGGCAGCTGCGTTGTTCTTTGAAACCCTCGCCGAGGCCCAGCGTTTGAACCTGCTGGCCGCCGCCCAGGAGGAGGCCCGCCGAGAACTGCTCCGCCTGCGCCAGCGCGAAGGGCTTGGCGAGGGCGCGGGCCACGAGACGCTGGCCTGGGAGGCGGAGTTATCCTCTACCTGCGGGGCCCTGCTGGAGGAGTGCGACCGCTACCAACAGCAACTGGCGGCTTTGGCGGGGCTGCTGGGGGAACCTGACTGGCAGAGGCTGCGGCCGGTGGGCACGCTGCGGCGATCACAAACGCCCCCAGCTTCGGTACAGCCAGACAAGCAGGCCTGGCCTGAGTTGGAGGCCGCCAGCGTTGGCGTCCAACAGGCCCGGGCCAACCTGGAACACCAACACAGCCTGGCCATCCCGGATGTTGCGATTGGGGCGGGGCTTAGGGGGCTGGACGGCTTCGATGGCCAGACGCTGGTGTTCTCCATCGCCCTGCCACTGCCGGTGTTCGACCGTAATCAAGCAAGCATCGGAGACGCGGCGGCGCAGCTTCGGCGGGCCCAAGCCATCCAACGACAAGTGGCCATCAAAGGTACCTTGAAGGCGGCCCAACTTGCGCAGCGGTTGGAGGCCGTGCGGGTTCAGCTTGAGCGCCTGCACGCCTGGACCCAGCCCGCCCTCGAGCGGCTGGTGAAGGCGCTTGGGCTTCGTCAGGCGGGGACGGGGGGCGAACTTGCGGCCCTCATGGGCGCCAGAGAGCGACTTCTGGAGGCCAGGCTGCGAGAGCTGGAGCTTCAAACTGAGGCGCGCCGAATTGAACTTGAACAGAGCCTGCTGACGGGGACGGAGGTGAGCCATGAATAGGGCCATGTTGGGGATTCTTGCATTGGTAATGGCCTTGACCTTGGGATGCGGCCGCAAGCAGGAGGGCACGATGCCCGCGGCTGAGCCAATTGAACATGAAGGCCACGGAGCGGCGGGCCAGGAGTCTGCGGCGAGCGAGGCGGGCGAGGTGGAACTGTGCGAGCACGGCGTTCCCATAAGGGACTGCGACGAGTGCCGCTATGAGACCGGCTCGGTGCGCGTTGACCAGGCGCTGGAAAAGAGGCTCATCGAGGAGTTCAAGACCGCCCCGGCGGCCCTGCGTTCGGCGACCCTGCGGCTGCAGTGTCGGGTGGGTCTGGACGAGTCGCGAACAGTTGATCTGCGTGCCCGGATGGCGGGCGTGGTCGAGGAGGCCCACGGCGAGGGTACCGGCAAGGCCAGTCCAGTCCTCATGGGAGTGGGGGTACAGGTCAAGGCGGGGCAGGAACTGCTTAGCCTACGCGGCGCGGCCCTGCCGGCCCTGGAGCAGGAACACCAGGCCTCCCACCGAGAGCTGGACCTGGCCACGGCCAAGAACCAGCGGCTGCTGGAGCGCTCTCAATCGCTGGGCCAACTCCTGACGGAGCTGCGGGCCGCTGAGTTGAGCCCCGAACTCTTGAAGAAGTTGGCGGGCCTGCCCGAAGGTGGTCAAACCAAGGGAGACATCTTGGACGCGGCGGCGGCGCTGTGGCGTGGCCGGGAGGACAATCGTCGGGAGCTGGCGCGGGTGGCTGGGCTGACGGCCCTGGCTGGAGCCAAGGAATCCAAAAAAGGGCCCAGGGGCGGCGCGGGAGATTGGGCCGGGCGGCTGCTGCAGGCCCGGTCTGAGTTGACCCTCGCCGGCACCCGTCTGGGGCTCACCAAGGCCCTGCTAGAGGGAGGTGCGGCCAGCCAGACGGAGGCAGCTGAGGCGGAGGCCAGACAGCGCTCTGCCAAGGCAACCTTCGAGGCCCTACGTTCTGAGGCCCGCCTGGAAGCGGACCGGTTGATGGTGGAAGCGGAACAGCAACTGGCTGCGGCGGAGGCCCGGTTCTACGCCGTGACCGAGGAGGCGGGGCTGGAACTGGCCGCGCGGAAAGCCGCCCTGGACGGTGAACTGGCTGGGGCAAGGGCGCGCTTGGAGGCCAGCCATGGTGGTCTTGGCTACCTGGGACTGGCGTGCGACGTGCACGGCGAGGGGGCTCCGTCCCCGGAGGTCCCCACACCTCCGTCCCCGGTGGCATCCCCGGTCGCACCCCTCCTCAGCCCCATCGCTGGAACGGTGGTTGAGTGGCACACGGCCGCGGGGAATCTGGTGGAGGATGGCGAGCTGCTGGGGCGGGTGGCGGACCTGTCGCGGGTCTGGGTCTGGTGCGAGGTGCACCCTGGTGACCTGCCCCTGGCGTCGCGGCTGGTGCTGCCAGCAGCGGCCGTGGTGTTGGCCGGGGACGGAGCCCCACTGGAAGGCCGCCTGGACCTGCTGAGTCCGCTGCTGGACGAGGCGCTGGGCGTCTTCAAGGCCCGGCTGGTCCTGGACAACCCCCAAGGCACCCTGCGCCCGGGTATGGTTGTGGGCGCCGTGCTGAAGGTGCCCGATGGGGTCCCGACAGTGGAAGTCCCCGCCAGCGCCGTCCTGGAGAATGAGGGCCAAGCCTTTGTATTCGTGCGAGATGGGCTGCTTTGGGTGAAACGCCCCGTCACGGTGGCCGCCACCGAAGCGGGCCTTACACGGGTTACGAAGGGCCTCGCCGCCGGGGAGGTGGTGGCCAGCCAGGGCGCCTTCTACCTGAAGAGCGACATTCTGCGCGAAAAGATGGGCGCCGGCTGCGCCGACTGAAAGGACCAACACCATGTGGATCTTGAGATTCTTTCTGCAGCAGCGGGCCCTGAGCATCCTGGCCGTGGTCCTCACCCTGGTCCTGGGCGTCCTGGCCTGGCGCAGCCTGCCCATTGACGCCTACCCGGACGTCACCAGCGTGCAGGTGATGGTGCTGACCCGGGCCGAGGGCCTGGCCACCACCGAGG
>CAIXZC010000297.1 GCA_903923815.1 uncultured Myxococcales bacterium | reverse complement strand
CTGCCTCGGCCGCCAGGGAGAAGAGGCCGCCGGCCGACTTGTAAAGCCTTGCCCGAGGCACCAGGCGGATGTCCCCCATGCCGCCGGAACCGGCGGTGGGGAAGCCGGTGACCTTGTCACCGACCTGGTGGACGACCACCGGGACATCAAAACCCAGGGCCAGCCAGTCCACAAGCTTGATGGCGCCCAGGACATTGGCAGTGGTCTGGTGCCCGACAAGAGACCCCAAGTGGTCCCCCGAGTTGGTGGCCAGCACGAGGGGGTCGTTCTGGTAGTTGAGCATGAGCCCGATGTTCCAGCGGCATTCCCCCATTACATCGCCAGTACCGACCGTGAAGTAGTCGCCCACGAAGGGGGAGGGTTTGAAGAGCTGGGTTTCAATCTGCACCTTCTGCTGGGCCAGGGCGATGGAAGGTGCCAGCGCCGCGCTAGCTACAACCGCCACCAGGAACATCCCCTGGCCGCCCCGAAAAAAACCGCGCCTCAGGCCCAGCCCAAGAAGAGCCAGGGCGAAGAGGATCAGCAGGAGGCCTGCCCTTGACGAAGTGCCTGGCTGGGGATTCGTGCTGCAACCACCCTCGGGAGCCACTACGGAATCAATACCGCACACCGACGACTCGCACGCTTCGCACTTGGGAGGGCAGGCGCCGCAGTCGTCAGAGCAAGTCAGGCAGTTCTCGCCACCCTTGCAGACGCCGTCGCCGCAGACCGGTGCAGGGCAGGCGCCGCAGTCGGCAGGGCAGAGCTCGCAGCTCTCCAAACCGTTGCAGGTGCCGTCGCCACAGGTAGGCACCGGGCACGCGCCACAGTCGGCAACACAGTCCACGCAGGTCTCCTCGCCGTTGCAGGTGCCGTCGCCGCAGGAGGGCGCGGGGCATTCGCCGCAGTCGGCAACACAGTCCTCGCAGGTCTCCTCGCCGTTGCAGGTTCCGTCGCCACAGGAAGGCGCGGGGCATTCGCCGCAGTCGGCCACACACACATCGCAGGCCTCCGAGGCGTCGCAGGTTCCGTCGCCACAGGAAGGCGCGGGGCATTCGCCGCAGTCGTCAATACACACATCGCAGGCCTCCGAGGCGTCGCAGGTGCCGTCGCCGCAGGAAGGGCCCGGGCATTCGCCGCAGTCGTCAATACACACGTCGCAGGCCTCCGAGGCGTCGCAGGTTCCGTCGCCACAGGAAGGCACCGGGCATTCGCCGCAGTCGTCAATACACACATCGCAGACCTCGTTGTGGTCGCAAGTGCCGTCGCCACAGTAATGCGTCTGGCATACGCCGCAGTCGGCAATACACACATCACAGACCTCGTCGTCGGCACAGATTCCGTCGCCACAGTGAGGAGTGCATTCGCCGCAATCGACAGCACAGCTTTCGCAGGACTCATCGATCCCGCAGACTGCATTGCCACAACCGACCGGCGGGCATTCCCCACAGTCGGCAGGACAGATGTCGCAGTTCTCCTCGCCATTGCACTCGGCGTCGCCACAAGTGGGATTGGGAGGGCACGCGCCGCAGTCGCCAGGGCAGGACACGCAGGTCTCCGAGACGAAACACTCCGAGTCTCCGCAAACAGCCGTCAGGGTGCAGTTGTTGCCGCACCCGTCTTCTTCGACATTGTTGCCGTCGTCGCAGTCCTCGCCGGGGTCCTTCGCCCCATCGCCGCACCAGCTTGTGCCTTGGCACAGGCCCTTGCAGACACCCAGGGCGCCCACAAAGATGCCGGTGTCCAGCCTCATGTCCACGGCATCGCAGACAACGATGACCATGGTGTGTGAACCGGTCCCGAGATGGACCTCTTGAGCCAGTCGAGGGGTGGACCCGTTGTATTCGGTTTCAGTCTCGGTCACGACCGTTGAGCCGCTGAAGAAGGGGCCGTTGATGGTGATGGCGTGGCCCTCGGCATCAAGGGCGACATTCACCCCGTCAACAAAGACCCCGGCCACGTCGTTGATGGACCCGACATACTCTGGGTATTCTTCGGAGCCAACGATGTAGCTGAGGCGGATTCCGTCGTAACCCGCCGCTACGGAGAAGGTTATCTCCAGCCGCGCGGCGTCATAGGTCTCGGTCCCGGACAAACCGGCGCAAAGCTGGTCACCCGGCAAGTTCCAAACCGTCTCCTGTTCCGGATTATCGTTGGGGGGGAGGGCGCCCACCGCTGCCCCGGAGGTCAGGATGATCCCTTCAGAAAGGCCAAGAGGTCCTGCCGTGAAGGTCTCTGCAGCAACATTAGCACCCACGAAGGTCGCGCCGGTTATCTGGATCCCCGCCCCCACAACCATCTGATGGGCCAGGGCGCTGGCGTCGTTGCTGGGCTGGATGTCCAGGGCCTGGGCTTTGCCGCCCAGGAGGGCCAGAAAAGCCAGCGAAAGCAAGGCGGCATTCAGACGCTGCTTCCTTGCCCGAAGGATCCTGATTCCGAGGAAAGCCAGCAGCGGGAGGAGCATCACCACCGCCGCCGCTCCGGAGGATGAACCGTTGGGTGCCGAACTGCAGCCGGCCGCGCCACCACCGACCTTGGCTTCGGACAAGGGGTTCTCGCAGCAGGGCTTGCAGGTGCCGTAGCCCTCGGGGCAAAGCCCGCAGTCGTCAGGGCAGTTGCGGCAGCTTTCGGTGCCATCGCAGGCAGCATTTCCGCAGGTGAGGGGCCGACACTCGCCGCAATCGTAGGGGCAGGTCCCACAGGACTCGTCCCCCTGGCACTTGCTGTCTCCGCAGTAGATCTCGGATTGGCAGGTGTTGTCGCAGCCGTCACCGGCCACATTGTTGCCGTCGTCGCAGGCCTCGTCTCCGTCCTTCTTGCCATCGCCGCACCAAGTGGTGGACGAGCATTCGCCCTGGCAACCCCTGAGCGCCCCCAGGAAGACCGCGGTATCAAGAGCGCTGTCCATGGCATCGCAGACGACAATCACAACCGTGTGCGTGCCAGGTGAGAGCTTGATCTCCTGAGCCAGTAGCGGAGTGGACCCGTTGAGGGCCGTCCCGGTGGAAGTGATGACCGTATTACCAGCGAAGAAGGGGCCATTGAGGGTGATGGGGTTGCCTTCCAAGTCCAAGGCCTTGTTCTGCCCATCGACAAAGACGGCGGCAACATCGTTAACTGCGCCAACATATTTCGGGTACTCTTCGGACCCGACGATGTAGTTCAGGCGGATTCCGTCGAATCCCTCGCCAACTCTCAAGATTAGGTCCAACCGGGCCGCATCATGAGTCTTGTAGCCGTCAATAATCTCGGCGCAGAGGGAGTCGCCCGGCTCCAACCATTCCTCCCCAATATTCGACGGATGGTTCTGGCTCAAATCGGCGGCCTTGCCGGTGGAAAGGACCGTTCCGTTGCCAAGCCCCACCGGGCCCTCATTGACGGTCCCCGCTGCCCCGTCTGCGCCGATGTAGACGGCGCTGATGAGTTGGACCCCGCCG
>CAIXZC010000296.1 GCA_903923815.1 uncultured Myxococcales bacterium | reverse complement strand
GGGCTGGACCCTTTGTGCTGCGCCCTGCTGGTGGTGGATGCCCAGCGGCACTTCCTGGACCCCGCGGGGCGGGCGTTCCTGCCCGCGGCCCCTGCTGTTGTGCCTCGAATTGCTGAACTGGTGGCTGCCTTTCGTCACCGTGGCTCCCCCGTGCTGTTCACCCGCCACGGTCACCCCGAGGGTGCGCCGGGGCTGTTTGGGCGCTTCTATCGGGACTACCTGCGGGTGGGCGAGGAGGACTGGCAGTTCCTTCCCACCCTGGCCCCGCTGCCCGGAGAGCCCGTGATTGACAAGGCCAGCTACGACGCCTTTTTTGGGACCGACCTGGAGGCCCGCCTTCAGGCCCTGGGGGTGTCCCAGGTGCTGCTGGTCGGCGTCCAGACCCACCTGTGCTGCGACACCACCGCCCGGGCGGCCTTCTGCCGGGGCTTTGAGGTTCACCTGCCGGTGGATGCCCTGGCGTCCAAGACTGAGGACCTGCATCTGGGGGCCCTGCGGGGCTTGGTGGATGGTGTGGCCCTGGTGCATGACACGAAGGAGGTCCTGAGCCTGTGCAACAGCACGAAATAGTAATCGTAGGCGCGGGCCCCGCCGGGGTCGCCGCCGCCGTCCAGTGTGTTCGCCTTGGGGTCAAGCCTTTGCTGCTGGACAGCGAGGGCCGGGTTGGTGGCCTGCTTATCAATGCCCGCCGCGTGGACAACCTGCCCTTCCTGGAGCGGCCCTGCTCGGGCCTTGAACTGGTCCAGCGCCTTTCGCTGCACCTGGGCAACTTCGGCCTGTCGGTCCAACGGAACACGCTACGGGCGCTGCGCCCCCTGGGTGAGGATCATTTCCTGGATCTGGGCGAGTCCCAGGCCATCTGCAACGCCCTCATCCTGGCCACGGGCACGCGCCCCAAGCCGCCGGGCTTTGCCTTCTCGGCGCGGCTGCTGGGCAGCCAGGTCTTCAGCGAACTTCGGCCCCTGCTGGTAGCCCTGCCCGCCCCACGCCGGGTTGCGGTCCTGGGCTCCGGGGAGGCCGCCTGCGATTATGCCCTCAGCCTCGCCGACGCCGGCGTGAAGGTGACCCTGCTGGTCCGGGGCAAGCAGGTCAAGGCCCGGGGTGCCCTGGCCGCCGAGGCCCTGGGATGTTCATTGGTCACACCGCTGTTTGGGGTGGAGGTCACGGGGCTCACCGAGGGCGCGCAACTGGCGGTGTCGCTGCTGAACGCCGCGGGAGAGGCCTCCCAGGTGCAGGTGGATGCCCTGTTGGTGGCCATTGGCCGCAGCAGTCGCGCCCAGGAATTGCTTGGCGGCGGCGTCTCTTTCGCGCAGGATGGGCCGCTGTCGCCGGCTCCGGGGGTGTTTGTGGTGGGAGACGCCCGTCTGGGCGCCCTGGGACAGGTGGGAATTGCCATCGGGGATGGCCTGGCTGCGGCCAGCGCCGCGGTGGGGCTTCTGGAAGGAAAGTGATGCTTCGAGTTGTAGACACCAGGGGCAGCGAGGCCCAGGTAGCGCGGGTCTTCGTGGCGGCCCTGGCGGACGGCGCCCTCATCGAATACGCCGAGGCCATCCAGCCGCCCCTCCCCCGGGAGCAGAAGTGGGTCCTGATTGTCTCGACCCTGCGGGGCTGCCCCGTGGCTTGCCCCATCTGCGACGCCGGCGGGGATTATCGCGGCAAGCTCAGCGCCGACGAGATCTGGGCCCAGATAGAAGACCTGGTGCGGCGCCGCCACCCGGACCTGAAGGTGCCCGTCCCCAAGTTCAAGATCCAGTTCGCCCGCATGGGCGACCCCGCCGTCAACGACGCCGTCCTGGAGGTCCTGCGCTTCCTGCCCCTGCGCCTTCGGGCCCCGGGCCTGCTGCCCAGCATCTCCACCATCGCCCCGGCGGGCCGCGACGCGTTCTTCGACGACTTGCTGGCCCTCAAGCAGGAGCTGTACCCCGGGGGCCGCTTCCAGATGCAGTTCTCCTTGCACAGCACCTGCCAGGAGGCCCGCCGCCGCCTGGTCCCCACCCGCACCTGGACCTTCGCCCAGATGGCCGCCTACGGCCGCCGCTTCTTCGCCCCGGGGGACCGCAAGCTGACCTTGAACTTCGCCCCCGCGCTGGGGTTCCCCCTGGCCCCCTCCCAACTACTGGAACACTTCGACCCCGCAATCTTCACCGTCAAGCTCACCCCCATCAACCCCACCGCCGCCGCCACCCGGGCTGGCCTTGTGGGCCTGTTGGACCCCGCCGACCCCGCCGCCTGCGAGGCCCTGGCCCAGTCCTTCCGGGCTGTAGGCTACGACACCATCCTCAGCATCGGGGACCTCTCCGAGAACCAGATCGGCAGCAACTGCGGCATGTTGGCCCGGGTTCTTGAACATGAAGCTTGACAAACCCCCATTTCGCTACCACATTACGCGCGCCCCGGACACCGGGGGGTATTGGAGCCCTGTTTTGAACAGCCTGTCAGATTTCGTGGATGGTGTGGGCCTCACGCTCATCACCCTGCTTCCCATCATCAATCCCCTGAACGCCGCGGTCCTGCTGCTGACCATCAGCGAGAACCTGACGCCCCAGGAGCGCAACCGGCAGATCACCCGCGCCTGCCTCTACATGACCGGCATCCTGGTGGCCTTCCTGCTGGCGGGGCACCTGATCATGATGGCCTTTGGCATCTCCATCCCGGGCATCCGGGTGGCGGGCGGCATGATCATTGGCGTCATCGGCTTTCGCATGTTGTTCCCCCAGGACGAGCACCTGTCCCACGAGGGCCAGCGCGAGGCCATCGAGAAGGCGGACATCAGCTTCACGCCCCTGGCCATGCCCATCCTGTCAGGCCCCGGGTCCATCGCCGTGGTCATCACCATGTCCTCCGCCATCGCCGGCCACAAGGGCGTGGACAAGATCTTCGCCTACACGGGCGTCGTCCTGGGCATCCTCATCACCGCCCTCATCACCTGGGCGGTCCTGCGGGGCGCCGGCGTCATGCGCCGCTTCCTGGGCGTCAACGGCGTCAACAGCATGGCCCGCATCATGGGCTTCCTGCTGATCTGCATCGGCGTCCAGTTCGTCATCAACGGCGTGCGGGATCTGATTTCCGACACGGGCTTCTGGGGCGCCGTCTGGAACGAAGTGAACCGCCGCGGCGCTTGATCGTCACTTTCTCTTCGTGTTACAAAAGCCGCCGAGTTCGCATTTTTCGTCGGTCATTTTTGCTGAATCGGGGAGGAGTCTCTAATGCAGAAAAGTACCACTCTCGACCGGGCCATGGCGGAGGCTTCCCGTTGCCTGTTGTGCCATGACGCGCCCTGCTCGCAGGGGTGCCCGGCGTCCACCAAGCCCGGCACCTTCATTCGCAAGATGCGCTTTTTGAACTTGAAGGGCGCCATCGCGACCATCAAGGAGAACAACCCCTTCGGCGGCGTCTGCGGGGTGGTGTGCCCCAGCGGCACCCTGTGCAAGCAGAAGTGCTCGGCCACGGGGCTGGATCGGCCCATTGATATCGACATGATTCAGCGCTTCCTGGTGGAGCACGGCTGGGAGATTGGCTTCAACCCGCTGACCCCCGGCGCCCCCAATGGAAAGAAGGTCGCCATCATCGGGTCCGGGCCCGCGGGGCTTGCCTGCGCGGCGGATCTTGCGGTGGCGGGCTTTGCCGTGACGGTCTTCGAGAAGATGCCCCAGCCCGGCGGCATGATGCGCTACGGCATCCCGGACCATCGGCTGTCGGTGGACTTCGTCGAGCGTGAAATCAAGGACATCACGGACCTGGGCGTGGAACTCCGCTGCAACACGGAGATTGCATCCCAGGCGGACGTGGACGGGCTGCTGGCCAAGGGTTACAGCGCCGTGTTCATTGCCACCGGGTCCTGGCAGTCCGTGGCCGGGGGCCTGGCCCAGCGCCGCTACGAGAACCTGTACGACGCCTTCGCGTTCCTGCGTCTGGCCAAGGAAGACAAGGCCGGCTTCACGACCAAGGTGGCGGGCAAGACCGTGGCCGTCTTCGGGGGTGGGGACACCGCCATGGACGCCGCCATGAGTGCCAAGCTGGCGGGCGCCGCCGACGTCCTGCTGGTGTACCGCCGCAGCCTGCTGGAGATGCCCAGTTCGGAAGAAGAGAAGCAGGTGGCCCTGGCCAGCGGCATTGACTTTGTAATCCTGACCATGCCCACGGGTTATCTGGCCGAGGGCGACAGGATCACCGCCGTCAAGGTGGTGCGCACCCGCATGGGCGCCCCGGACGAGTCGGGCCGCCGCCGTCCCCAGCCCATTCCGTGCTCCGAGCACCCCATCGATGTGGACGTCGTGGTGGAGGCCTTCGGGCTCAAGCCCCAGGACGGCATCAAGGCCTTCGGAGGGCTGCGCTTCACGGGGCAGAACCTGATCATCGTGGACCCCGACACGGGGCTGGCCGCCAAGGACACCGTGTATGCGGGCGGAGACGCCGTGCGGGGGCCCTCCATCGTGGTGCAGGCAGTGGCGGACGGCAAGCGGGCCGCCCGGGCGATTGTGGAAAAACTTGGCGCCGCCGCCGAAGGGAGGGCATGACCATGGCCATCAAACAGAACCTGGGAATCGACTTCTGTGGCGTGCACTTCGAGAACCCCGTCATGCTGTCCTCGTCCCCCGTGTCCAACACCGCCGAGATGATCAGCCGCTGCTTCGAGGCGGGCTTTGGCGGCGTGGTCTACAAGACCGTGGGCCTGGACAACATCAAGATCATCCACCCCTCGCCGCGCATGAAGTCCTTTGACTACCAGAACAAGGAGTTGGTGGGCCTGCAGAACGTCGAGCAGACCTCCGACCGCCCCACGGTGGACAACTTCAAGGACATGGAATACCTGAAGAAGCGCTGGCCCAACAAGGTGGTCATCTCCAGCGTCATGGGCTGGAAGCGCAACGAGTGGCACGACCTGGCGCGCATGTCCGAGGACGCCGGCGTGGACATTCTGGAGCTGAACTTCTCCTGCCCCCACATGACCGTGGAAGGCGCGGGCATGAAGGTGGGCCAGGCCCATGCGCTGGTGCAGGACTTCACCGAGGTGGCCTTCAAGGCCGTGAAGATCCCCATCATCGCCAAGCTGACCCCCAACATCACGGACATCACCGAGCCCGCCATCTATGCCAAGCAGGGCGGCGCCGTGGGCATCACCGCCGTGAACACCGTGGCGGGCCTGACGGGCGTGGACCTCAAGACCCTGACCCCCTGGCCCAACGTGTTCGGGCTGGGCGCCGTCAGCGGCTTCTCGGGGCCGGCCATCAAGCCCATCGGGCTGCGGGCCATCAGTCAGTTGGCGCGGCACCCCAACCTGAAGCTGCCCCTCTCCGGGGTGGGCGGCATCGAGACCTGGGTGGACGCGCTGGAGTACATCCTGCTGGGCGCCAGCACCTTGCAGATCACCACGGGCGTCATCCACTACGGGTACCGCATCGTGGAGGACATCCTGGAGGGCCTGGCCTACTTCATGCAGGAGCGGGGCGTGGCCCAGTTGTCGGATCTGGTGGGCAAGGCCGTCCCCAAGTTGGTGTCTCCCAACGACTTCGACCTGTCGCGGCAGGGCATCGCCAACTACGACCTGAAGCGCTGCATCGGCTGCGGCCAGTGCCACATCGTGTGCCAGGATGCGGGTGGCCAGTGCCTGTCCTGGGACGCCAAAGAGCGCCGCCCCGTGATGGACCAAAGCAAGTGCCTGTCCTGCATGGTGTGCAGCTTCGTGTGCCCGGTCAGCGCGCCGCCGCTGATTACCTATAAGGAAGTGCCCAACAAGCCCGAGATCCTGCCGCCAGTCTCGGTGCTGTAAGGACGGTCAGAAACGGTGCCAACAGGGCTGGAAAAACCGCAGGGGACGGGGTGCGGGCTGGTGGCAGCGGCGCGCCGTTTCCTGCAGGTGCTGGGGCGGGCCCCCGGGGGTTGGGCCCTGGCGTTGGTGGTGGCCGCGGGGCTGCTGGTGGGGGCGGGGCTGCTGATGCTGCACGTCTCCAAGGCCGTCACCTACATCCGGTCCGACAGCTGGGTCTGCGCCAACTGCCACGTCATGTATCCCCAGTACTCCACCTGGAATCACAGCTCCCACCGGGAGCGGGCCAACTGCGTGGACTGCCACCTGCCCCACGACAGCTTCGTGCACTACCTTGCCATCAAGGCCAAGGATGGACTCTCGGACACGTACTCGTACCTGTGCGGCAAAGAGCGCAACATCGCGAACGCCACGGACGAGACGCGCCAGATCATTCAAGAGAACTGCATCCGCTGTCACAGCGAACTGGTGGACCCGCTGGACTTTGGCAAGATGAGCGCCATGGCGGGGCGAGGGGGCGCAGACCGGCGCTGCTGGGACTGCCACCGGGAGGTCCCCCACGGGAAGGTCCACGGCCTCACCACCACGCCAAATATGGAGATCCAGCTTCGCGCGCGGCCCCTGCCAGGGTGGCTGCAGCAGAAGCTTGAGCAAGCCAACGACAGGAGCAAGCCATGAACCTGTGCAAAGCCTTCACGAGGCAGACGGCCGTCTACTGGGTGTTGTTCTTGGGGGCCCTGGGGGCCGTGTTCGTGCTGGGGGCGCTGTCCGCCAGGTACCTGCAGCGGGAGGCCGAGCGCCGCTATGTGTACAAGCCCACGGTGGAGATCCGGGCGTTCGAGCCGCGCAACCAGATCTGGGGCGAGAACTTCCCCAAGGAGTACGACAGCTACACCAAGACCGCCGAGACCAACTTCAAGAGCAAGCACAACGGCAACGCTCCCATCGACATGCTGGAGGTGGACCCGCGGCTGGTGGTGCTGTGGGCGGGCTACGCGTTCAGCAAGGACTACAAGCAGGGGCGGGGGCACTACTACGCCATTCAGGACGTGTACGACACGCTGCGCACCGGGGGGCCCACGTCGGACCAGGACGGCCCCCAGCCCACGACCTGCTGGACCTGCAAGAGCCCCGACGTTCCCCGGATGATGAATGAAGAGGGCATCACGAAGTTCTACACCGGCAAGTGGTCCCGTCTGGGGTCCCAGATTGTGAACTACATCGGCTGCGCGGACTGCCACAACGAGCAGACCATGGACCTGCAGATCTCGCGGCCCGCTTTGGTGGAGGCCTTCGCGCGGCAGGGCAAGGACATCAAGCAGGCCAGCCACCAGGAAATGCGCTCGCTGGTGTGTGCCCAGTGTCACGTGGAGTACTACTTCGACAAGCACAAGATTGAGGGCACGGACTACCTGACCTTCCCCTGGGACAAGGGCATGAACGTGGACGCCATGGAGCGCTACTACGACGAGGTGGGGCACGTGGACTGGGTGCACCAGTTCAGCCGGGCGCCCATGCTGAAGGCCCAGCATCCGGACTACGAGGTGTTCAAGTTGGGCATCCACGCCCAGCGGGGGCTGGCCTGCGCGGACTGCCACATGCCCTACAAGGCGGAGGGCATGCAGAAGTTCAGTGACCACCACATCCAGAGCCCGCTGAACAACGTGGAGGCGACCTGTCAGGTCTGCCACCGGGAGAAGACCGAGGACCTGGTGCGGGACGTGTACGAGCGCCAGGACAAGCTGCTGGAGAACCGGGACCGCCTGGAGGTGCTGCTGGTGCGGGCCCACCTGGAGGCCAAGGCGGCCTGGGACGCGGGGGCCACGGAGGCGCAGATGAAGCCCATCCTGCAGGAGATCCGGCACGCCCAGTGGCGCTGGGACTTCGCGGCGGCGGGGCATGGCAACAGCTTCCACGCGCCGGTGGAGATTGCGCGGTTGGTGGGGGCGGGCATCGACAAGGCCCAGAACGCCCGGGTCAAGCTGGCGGGGTTGTTGGTCACGTTGGGGGTCGCGGGGGAGGTGCCCTACCCGGACCTCAGCAGCAAGGCCAAGGCCCAGACCTTCATCGGGCTGGACCTGCCCAAGCTTCAGCAGGAGAAGGACGTCTTCAAGCAGAACCTGCTGCCCAAGTGGCTGGAGGCTGCCAAACAGCGTGAGGCCGGTTGGGGCAGGAAGCTGGCCCCTTCCATTTAGCCTTCCCCCCCCGAGGGAAGGTGGCGCGCAGCGTCGGATGAGGGGCATTGTGACCATCGAGACCTTCAGCACTCCACACCGTTCCATCTGGTCCCCACCCTGGGGCTTCGCCGAGGCCTTGCTCATCCCCTGCGGGCTTGTGCTGGTGGGTCTGGTCCTGCAGTACCTGGTCCCCAATACCCTGTCCCCCGCCCTGGTCTGGCCCGTCAATGCCTGGCTGTTTGGGGGCCTTGTGGTCCTGCTGGCGCTGGGGCAGGGGCTGGGGGGAGGGACCCGGGCGGTGCGCTGGCTGGGCAGCGTGCCGGCGGCGGTGGGGGCCACGGTGGGGTTCGCGGCGGTGGGGCTGCTGATGGGCGTGGTGCCACAGGGGCCGGCGCCCGCGGGGCTGGAGGCGGAACTGGCCTATCGGCTGGGGCTGCACGACATAACGGGAAGCTGGCCCTACCTGCTGGCGGTGGCCTGGTTCCTGCTGGTGCTGGGTTTCGCGACGGCCCGGCGGCTGTGGCCACTGACGCTGGCCAACCTGGGGTTCTTTTTGAGCCACGGGGGGCTGTTCCTGGCGGTGGCGGGGGCCCACCTGGGGGCCAACGACCTGCAGCGCGTCACCCTGCACCTGCAGCGAGACCAGGTGACCTGGCAGGGGGAGGACCGGCAGGGGCGGCAGCACGAGTTCGACTTTGCCTTCAAGCTGACGAGGTTCGACATAGAAGAGTACCCGCCGGAGGTGGGTTTGGTGGACCGCAGGACGGGGGACCTGGAGGGGGGCCAGCGGGTGGAGTTGCCCGCCGCCGCGCTCAAGCCCCAGGGAGACCCCGCGGGGCTGCGCCTGCAAGCCTGGGACCTGACGGTGCGGGAGTACCTTGAGAGCGCCGCGCGAGTGGGCGACCGCTACGTGGCGGTGCGGGATCTGGGCACGGCCCGGGCGGCCCTGGTGCAGGCCCGGCGGGTGGCCGACGGCCTGGAGGTCCAGGGTTGGATAACCTGCGGCAGCTTCCTGCGCCAGCCCCAGGTGCTGGACCTGGAACCGCGCCTCTCGTTGGTGATGCTGCAGCCCCGGCCCAAACGCTTCCTGTCGGAGGCCACGCTGTACCAGAAGGATGGCCCCACCCGGGCGGTCACCCTGGAGGTCAACAAGCCCCTGGCTGTGGCCGGCTGGAAGGTCTACCAGTTGTCCTACGACCAGGACCTGGGCCGCTGGTCCAACGTCAGCATTCTGGAGGCTGTGCGGGACCCCTGGCTGCCGCTGGTCTACACGGGCATCTTCTTGATGATCGCGGGGGCCCTCTGGCTGGGCTTCCTGGGCGCCAAGGGGAGGGACTGATGGGAAGCTTCGGACCGGTCCTTTGGGTGACGCTTGTGGCCTGGTGCGGGGCGGCGGCGCTGTACGCGCTGGCCGGGGGACGCCGGCCTGTCCTGTTGGCAGCCCACGCCCTGACGGGCCTGGGCCTGCTGGTGCTGGGGGGCTTCCTGGGGCACCTGTGGTGGCAGCTTGGGCGGCCCCCCATGCGCAGCCTGGGGGAGACCCGGCTGTGGTACTCGCTGTTCCTGCCCGTGGTGGGAGCGGCCTGCTACCTTCGCTGGGGTTATCGGTGGCTGCTGGCCTGGTCGTTGCTGGTGGCGGCCGTGTTCCTGGGGCTGAATCTGGCGCGGCCCGAGAACTTCGACCGGGCCCTCATGCCGGCGCTGCAGAGTCCCTGGTTCATCCCCCACGTCATCCTGTTCATCTTCAGCTACTCGGTGTTGGGGGCGGCGGCCCTGGTGGCGGCCCGGGGGTTGTGGGGGAGGCCAGGCCCGCTTGCTGACGCGCGCGGTTCGGAAGGTCCAGATGGTACCGGGGGCAGTGCCGAGATCCGTGGCGCGGCCCTGGCCGACCAGTTGGTCCGGCTGGGCTTCTCCTTGTTCACCATCGCCATGCTCTTCGGGGCCCTGTGGGCCAAGGAGGCATGGGGCCACTACTGGACCTGGGATCCCAAGGAGACCTGGGCCTTCCTGGCCTGGGTGGTCTATCTGGTCTACTTGCACCTCCGGCACGTGCGGCCCCGGGACCTGCGCACCGCCAACCTGACCCTGGTGCTGGCCTTCCTGGTGCTGCTGGTGTGCTGGTTCGGGGTCAACTACCTGCCCGGGGCGGCAAGCAGCGTGCATGTGTATTCCTGACCAAGGCGCCCGACGCGGCCCCTACAGCCGGGGGACCACTCGGGCCCGGATCTCCCGCTGGTGGCTGCCGATATAGTCGATGAGGCCCGCCTGACCGGTGGCTCGGGCCAGTTCCATGGCCTTGGCACTGGAGCTGTCCGCGGCCTGGAAGTCCCCGTCGGCGGCCTGGGCGATGGCCAGCACATCCATCAGATTGGGGTCCTCCGGGAACAGCTTGGCCGCCTCGGTCATGGCGCTCACCGCCTCCCTGGTGTGGCCGGTGGCTATGCTGACCACCCCCAGATACCAGTG
>CAIXZC010000295.1 GCA_903923815.1 uncultured Myxococcales bacterium | reverse complement strand
TGCAGGCAGGTCTTGCCCTCGGGGCAGTCGCCGTCCTCCAGGCAACCCACGCCGCAGACGCCGTTGCCCTGCTGGAAGGGGGCCGTGAACAGCCGCTGCAAATAGAAGGGCACGCAGACCCGGGCGCCGCCGCAGGTGTCCTTGCCCAGGGTGGGGTCGCAGTCGCCGGCGCAGCCCGGGACGCCAAGGAGCGCGCAGTCCTGGGGGCAGGTGGCGCAGTCCTCGTTTTCGTTGCAGGTGCCGTCCCCGCAGGCCCAGGCGCAGGCGCCGCAGTCGGCCTCGCAGGTCCAGCAGCGCTCGGTGAAACCGCACAGCTTGTCGCCACAATCTGCCGTGCAGGCACCGCAGTCGTCGGCGCAGGAGAGGCAGTTCTCGGAAGGGGCGCACAGGTCGTCCCCGCAGGTCGTGGGGCAGGCCCCGCAGTCCGCCTCGCAGGAGACGCAGGTCTCCAACTGGGCGGTGCAGACGTCGTCCCCGCAGCGGGCGCAGTCCTTGCAGTCGTCGGGGCACAGGTCGCAGTCCTCGCCCTCGCCGCAGGTGCCGTCCCCGCAGAATTCGCAGGGGCCGCAGTCCGCCGGGCACACCTCGCAGCCCTCGTCCAGGGCGCAGGTGCCGTCCCCGCAGCCCCCTTGACAAATCCCACAGTCCGCCGGGCAGGTCAGGCAGCCTTCGGAGTCCCCGCACGAGCCGTCGCCGCAGAACGTGGTGCAGACGCCCACGCTGTCCGCCGCCAGTCCGTAGCTTGCCGACAGGTCCAGGCAGGAGCCCGTCAGGCAGGTGCTGGTGCTGGGATGGCACAGGTCCAGGCAGCCGCCCTGGTGGCACAGCAGGCCGGGGCCGCAGGCGTTGAAGTTCTCGGCGTCGCAGGGGCTGCCCTCTTCAAGGGTGCCGAAGGGCAGGCAGACCAGCGCGCCACCGCTGAAGCCGGGGCCACCCACGGGGCGGCACACGGTGTTGCCCCCGCAGGACTCCAGCACCAGGGGATCGCAGGACTGGGAGGAGCCGACGCACAGGCCCTGGTGGTACTGCAGGGCACTGAGGGTCACGCACTGGCCCACGGCGGCGGGGCAGACGTCCGCTTTGCCCACGTGGCAGCCGCTGGCGCAGAAGCCCTTGCTGGTGAGGCCGGCCACTTTGGCGCACTGGCAGGTGGGGTCGCTGGTCTTGGGGCAGGCGGGTCCGGGCAGGCAGAAGCCCAGGCCCAGGCCGCCGGCCATGGGGACGCAGGTGTGCGTTGGGCCGCAGGCGCCGGGTTGATCCTCCTGGCAGGTGTCGGCGCAGATGCCCTTGCTGCTGAGGCCCTCCACCGCGACGCAGGTGCCGCCGTCGCAGTCGCCGTCGCCTTCGCAGGGGTAGGCGCACCAGCCGTTGCCGTTGAGGACGGGCTCCAGGAACAGGTCGCCGTCCATGATGGGCGTGCAGGCGAAGCCGGCGTTGCAACTGCTGGGGCTGGCGGTGGGGTCGCAGGTGCCGGCGCAGGTGCCGCCGCCCAGGGGGTTGCAGTCCAGGGGGCAACTGCCGCAGTTCTCGCTTTCGGAGCAGACGCCGTCGCCGCAGTCCACGTCGTCGCAGCCGGGGACCGCCGTGCCGAGGCACAGGCCCTCGGCGCAGGTGTCAAAGGTGGTGCAGACCTGGCCGTCGTCGCAGGGGAGGGTGTTGGGGCTGTACGCGCAGCCCGATAGGGGCAGGCAAAGGTCGTCCGTGCAGGGGTTGTGGTCGTCGCAGAATTGGGGGGTGCACAGGACGCCGTCGGGCAGGCCGCCGTCAACGGTGTCCAGGGTGTCAGGGGCCGTGTCTGCGGTGGTGTCCAGGGTGTCCAGGGCGGTGTCCGCGAGGGTCTCCGGCAGGGTATCCAAAAGGATCTCCTGGCCCGCGCCATCCCCCACGGCATCCTGGCCACCGCCGTCGCCCGCGGGGCTGCCACAGGCCCCCAGCACCAACAGCATCATCAATATCATTGTCTTCATAGCACGCAGACCTTTCCGCTGAAGGTGGACCGGCACTTGCCCGAGGCGCATTGGACGTCGCCGCTGCAGCCCAGACCGGGCAGCTTCTTGAGCACGCACTTGTTGCCCGAACAGTAGCTTCCATCCCAGCACTGGTCCGAGTTGGCGCACCCGCAGGCGCAGCCCAGGAAGTTGCAGACGGAGCAATCGTTGGACCTGCACTCCTCGTTGCTTTCGCAGGGCTCCGCCGGCCCCTTTCGCGAGCGGCACTGGTTCAGCAGGCCGCCGCTGGGCAGCCCGTCGATGGTCAGGTCGCCGCAGTACTTGTCGTCGGCACAGTCGTCGTTGTCGTTGCAGGTGCAGCGGGTCTCGCAGCCGCACTCGGCCAGGGCCTCAAGGGTCCAGATCCCCGCGGGGGGAACCTGCCCTGCGACAAGGATGGAGAACGTCAGCATCACATTCACCGGGTGGCAGGGCGACTGGGTGTCCAGCAGGGTCCAGTTGCAGCGGGGCTCGCAGGCAAGCCCGTTGCAGTGGTCCACGGCTAGGCAGAACTCGCCCATGCTGCGGGTCCCCGGCGTGTAGCACTGGGGCATGGTGGTGAACAGGGTGCCGCAGTGGCCCGACTGGCAGTCCTCTGGCAACAGGCAGAAGGAGCCGTCCGCCAGACGGTTCTGGCAGCGGCCCGAGGTCACGTCGCAGCGCTGGCCGGGGCAGTCCGAGGGGCCCGTGCAGCGGCAGCGCTGGTCCCAGCCGCAGAAGCCCTTCTGGCACTGGTCGGGCATCCAGCATTCGCCGCCGATGGGTACGGAGAAGGGCGCGAAGCAGCGGCCCTTGTTTCGCACGCCGCCCCCCAGCGTCAGGATGCAGCCCGTGGTGCTGCAACGTCCCGAGGCGCATTCAATGGGGGCGCAGCAGTCGGCGCCGTTGGGTTGTTGGGTCGCGCAGGTGCCGCTGGCCGAGCAGAACTCGCCCAGGGGGGCAGTCCGCGGGCCCGCAGCGGCAGACCCCGCCAAAGCACAGGGCGGTGCGGCATTCGTTGGGCAGGGCGCAGCGCTCTCCCACGTCCAGGTTGCGGCCCAGGCACAGCTTGGGGCTGCCAATGAAGGGCATGCGGCACTCCAGGCCGTTGGGGCACTGGTTGCCGTTGAAGCAGGGGGCGCCCTGACTGACGTGGCCCATGCACACGGAGGAGCAGCTCATGTTGCCCACCAGGCAGCGCACCCCGCAGAACAGGCCGCTCTGGCACTGGTCCAGGGCGGTGACGGCGCAGGTCTGGCCCTCGGCCCGGGACTCCGGCGTGTAGCAGACGCCGGCGCAGTTCCCGCTTTTGCACTGGTTGGGCAGCAGGCAGGCGGCGAAGTCGTTCAGCTTGTCGGCGCACAGGAAGCCCAGGCAGTACTTGCCGGCCCCGCAGTCGCCGTCGGTGGCGCAGGCGGGCTGGCCATTGCAGACCACCTTGCCGCTGAAGCCCTTGTCCCCGAAGCAGCCCTCCGCCACGCAGCTTCCCTGGGGCAGGTCCTTGGTGCCCTTGCCGCACAGCGACCAGTCGGCGTACTTGAGGGTCAGGTCCAGCTTGGTGGGCCCGAAGGCGAAGGCCCCGAACAGCTTGCCCAGGTCCACGGTGCTGGCCAGGGTGGCCTGAGTGGCGGCGAACTTGATGGCGTTGGAGCCGAACTCCATGCCCTGATACAGCAGCTTGCCGGCGACGGTCAGCACATAGAGGGCCAGCTTCTCTTCAAACGAGAGGCTGCCCGAGGTCAGGATGAGGCCCACGGGGATGGCCTTGTTGTCGCCGCTGACGGCGGGGCCGCCAAGCCAGAAGGGGGGCGGCGCAGCGGAGTCCGCCAACACATACAACAGGGCGTCCGCGAAGGCGTCATCACAGCCACCCTTGGGGCAGGTGAAGGAGGCCCGGGCGGGCAGCAGGGGCACCAGTTCGCCGTTGGGGCGCTGGAAGGCCAAGGTGCCCTCCAGGTTGAAGCTGTTGGCCACCAGGTCCACCAGGGCTTCGGGAGGGGGCAGGGGGAGGTTGAAGGTGGAGCGCTTCGAGTCGGCCTTACCCGCCAGCACGAACTGCCCGGGACCGCCCACGGGCAGCAGGGGCAGCACGGTGGGGAACTGGAGGCTGCCCTCGGCTTTGCCATCGCCCACCCGCACCTGGGCTGCGGCCGCCGGCAGGCCACCGCCGGGGAAGCCGGGCAGGTGGAGCCCCACGCCGGACTGGACCCAGAAGCCGGGGTCACCGTTGACTGCGGAACCCTGGACCTCAAGTTTCAGATACACGTCGTCGTCCGCGGTCCAGGGGAAGGCACCGGCGCCGGGCTGGTAGACCGGGTCAAGCCGGCGCGTTTCGTCCAGCGCCAGCCCCGTCGGGCCGTCGCCGTCGAAGCGCAGCCACAGGGCCAGGGCGGAGAAGCTGTTGAGGGTCTCGTCCTGGATCCGGGAGACCAGCATGCCATTGGGGCTGGTCATCCTACTGGTCCACCATTCCAGGTCGTCCAGCAGTTGCAGGCGCGTGCCCACCAGGAAGCGCTTCTGGGAGGGCAGGGCGACGTCCTTCTTGGTCGAAAAGACCACCGCCACGGGCTTGCCGTCCACCAGCATCTCCACATCGCGGGCGCCCATGGCCCAGGCCACCGTCACCGCCGTCAGCTTGCCCCGCGGGATGACCGCGTCCCGGGAGATGCCCACGGACTCCGTGCCGTTGTCGCTGACCTCTCGGACGCGCAGCCGCCCGTCCTGGCCATTGCCACCGTAGATGCTGACCTCCAGGGCGCTGTCGTACAGGACATCGTGGGCCACGCGGTCAATGAGGTAGGCGCGGGGAGACCAGGAGTCGTTCTTGACCCAGGCCTTGACGGTGCCCTCGTCGGTGACGAGGGGCTCGGTCGCATCAACGGAGATCATCTTTCCGGCCAGGGGCTCGGTGGCGCGGCCCACGCGGTTCACGGGGTTGTGGGTCAGGCCGGGGCCCACGCCGCCGGGGAAGAGGGTGGGCAGGAAGTTGTTGTTGGGGGTCGCCTTGCCCAGCAGGGTCATGGAGCCACCCCGGGCTTGGCCCGCCAGGGTCACCTTCTGGCCATCCAGCCAGGAGGCCAGACTGACCTGCAACCCAGCCGTCCAGATGCCTGTGCCCAGCATGGCCTGGGGGGGTAACTCGGCGGTCACGGAGGCGCCCTTCAACTCCAGGCTCAGGGGCGTAAGCTCCAGGGGCGCAAGGCTGATGCGGTCGCTGCTGCCGCAGTCTGCCTCCAGGCATAGGTCCATCAGGTCCTGGGGCCACACCGTTCGCACCCAGTCAACCACGCTGCCGATCCCCGTGAGGGGCGGCTTGACCAGGAAGAAGATGGGCGAGGGGATGGGCTGGCCCCAGGCGTTGGCCAGGGGGCGGCAGTCCTCGTAGTACTTGAGGTCCAGGGTCACCGGCTGGGCGCCCTCCCGGGGCACCCCCGTCGCGGGACCCTGGTAGCGCAGGCCAGCGGCGCGGTTGTCGACGGGGTCAAGGACCAACTGCACGGTCCCCTCCTGCACCAGCAGCCCGGCCATGGTGGCGGGCTCCAGCAGGGGCAGATGAACCAGCGTTGGCACCAGGGCCGCGTCCGTCTCCACCAGGGTCTGGCCACCCTCCGGGCCACTGCCCGCGGGGCCCACGATACGCAGCGTCTTGGTGACCTCGAAGCTGCCAAGGGTGATTTGGCGCAGGTGGCCGGCCATCACCACCTGGCTTGCCACCAGGGCGCTGTGCCCGTCGCCGGACAATTGGGAGACCACGGGGGTGCAGTCCACGCCCTGGATCTTCCCGAAGGGTGTGGCCAGGAACCAGTCCGTGGAGGCCCCCACCCGGAACGTCGCTGCCTTGGAGTCCTCAATCGCAAGCCGGTAGTCGCCATGGACAATCTTGCCCTCAAGCTTCAGGGGCAGGCCAGTCCTGCCAAAGAGCTGCACGCCCTCGGCCACCGCTTGTCCACAGGCCTGCGCCGTCACGTCGCCAAAGCCCGCCGCCAGACAGGGTTCGCCCTCCATGACGAACTGGAAGCCAAGCTGGGTCGCCAGGGTCTGCTCAAGCCATTCCTGGGACTCCTGGCTGAAGGCGCACTCCAGGGCCACCGGGGTGTCGGTTCCCCAGGCGCCGCCACCGGAGATGGTGCTGAGGTCCAGGCCGCGCCCGAACAGCACGATGTCGCCAAAGCCGAAGAAGTCCACTCGGGCCGTCATGGCCAGATGGTCCACGGTCAGCACCACGTCCGCCGTGTCGAAGTGGGGGGCCTGATAGCCCAGCCCCGCCACGGACAGGCCCTCGGGCTTCTGCCCCTTCAGCTCGCTGAGGCTGTTGGACAGGGGGCCGCGCAGCCACATCTCCAGGTCCGCCGTGCCGGCCTTGACGGGCACCAGGCCAAGGAGTTCGTTGGACCAGCTCCCCTGGCCGTCGGCGCTAAGCGTGAAGGTACCCTGGCGCGCGAAGAGGCCGTTCAGAGGCGCCGAGGCCCAGGGCAGCAGGGCCAGCATGGAGACGCTGTGTTGGAACTTCAGGGTCCACAGGCCATCCACCAGCGTGAAGTCACCCTCGAGAGGATTGAACTTGATGGAGGGGGCGTGGGGGAGGACCGCTGCGTCCGTCAGCACGCAGGCGAACTGGGCGGCGCCGTCCGCCACGCACATCCGGGCCGAAGCCGCGCCGGCGAAGGAGCCGGGGAACTTGGGCAGAGGCTTGATGGCCAGATCCCCGTGGAGGCACCAGACGCCGTCGTCCTCCCAGACTCCGGCGAGGGTGGCGCCGCCCAACTTGCCGAAGCTGGCGTCGGCCCAAAGCTCCACGCTGACCACCACGTCCCCGTCCATGCAGGCCTTGCCGTTCAGGAGCGCAAAGGGCAGCCCTGCTTCGCTGCCAAAGGCCTTGGAGCCCTGGAAGCAACCGCCCCCAAGGGCCACCGGGAAGCTCATCACCCCCAAGGGTGCGCCCAAGTCCACGGCCAGCGCGCAGGCGGGGTCCAGGCCGGTGCCCCGGCAGGTGCCGCTGTCGCAGAAGTCGCTCAGGGTGCAGGCATCGCCATCGTCGCAGGTGTTGACGTCGTCATTCAGGAACTGGCACTTGAAGGCCCCGCTGCACAGGTCATCGGTGCAGGGGTTCTGGTCCGCGCAGGTGCCGCAGGAGCCGCCGCAGCCGTTGTCGCCGCAGTCCTTGCCGGCGCAACTCGGAGTGCAGTCCGGGGTGCAGGTGCCGACCACGCAGGAGGAGCCCTGAGCGCAGGCCCCGCAGGTACCGCCGCAGCCGTTGTCGCCGCAGTCCTTGCCGGCGCAGTTGGGGTTGCAGCAGGTGTTGATGTAGCAGGTGGAGGGGGCAAGACAGACGCAGTCCGCCGGGCAGGTGCTGCAGTTCTCCGATGGCAGGGTGCAGGTGGCGTCCCCGCAGGTGGGGCCGGCGGGCTGACACAGGTTCGCGTTCTGGGCGAACATGACGCACATCATGTCCCAGGTGGTGTTGCAGCAGTGGGTGTAGGCCATGCAGACCTGGCTTTGGGCGGCGGGGTCGCTGCAGCCCGGGGTGGGGTGCTCGGTGCAGCAGTTGGAGGTGCCGCCAATCGTGTTGAGGACCACGTCACCGCCAGCATCCTGCGCGTCCCCAGGGACAACGTCGCCAAGCAGATCCATGGGTTGGTCCCCAAGGCCAGTGTCCAGGCGCAGGTCCCCGGCGACGGTGTCCCGGGCCCCGGAAAGGTCACCCAGGTCATCGCCGCTGTCAGTGGAGTTGCACGCAAAGGCAAAGGCCAGCGCAAGCAGGGTCGCAGGGAACAGTCTGGTAAGCATGGGCACCTCACTGGTCGAAGGTCGCCATGCTAGTACAGGTCGAGCACGGTGCGCAAGGGAAGGGGGCAGCTGTATCCGAACCCCGACCGCAAGGGAGGGGGCTGTGCCCACCGCCGGTCCGCTTGCACAAACGACCCACGCTACCGCTGGAGCAGGCGCGCCATGGACGATGGACATCATGGACGCCGGACGGGATGGACATTATGGACATGATGGACGGGTG
>CAIXZC010000294.1 GCA_903923815.1 uncultured Myxococcales bacterium | reverse complement strand
TGGTGAACGTCCCCAGCCCCATGCTGGTGGCCGTGGGCATGTACCTGCCCATGGAGACCACCGCCGCCATCTTCGTGGGCGGCCTCATCCGCTGGGTGGCTGACCGCCGCGCAGCCGCCAAGGGCTTTGGCCCCGACAAGCTGGCCGTGCTGGAGAACACGGGGGTGCTGGTGGCCGCGGGCCTCATCGCCGGCGAGGCGCTGACGGGCCTGTTCATCAACGCCCTGGCCTTCTTCAACATCACTCCCCCGGCCATCTTCGCCGAGCCCTCCTTCACGGTGGGCGTGGTGGTGCTGGTGGCCATCGCCTTCATGATGGTCCAGGTCCCCCTGCGGGCGGCCCAGAAGCTGAAGTAGCCCCCATGCCCCACCCCTCCCCCGAAGAGCGTCACCAACACCTGTTGGCCCACACCCCCCGGCGCCTCTGCGAGGCCCGGGACGAGGGCACGGTGACGGTGCTGTGCCCCCGCATCGACGTCCCCTTCCTGCTGCGCTTCCTGCCCCAAAAAAAACGGTTCGTGGCGGTGCGCCTGGACGACCTGGGCAGCCAGGTCTGGCGCCTAGTGGACGGTCAGCGCACGGCCGCCCAGGTGGCCCAGGCCCTGGCCCAAAACGCCAACCTGGACCCCGAGGACTGCGCCCGCCGGGTCCTCATCCACCTCTTCGCCCTACGCGCCCGCGGCGCCGTCGCTCTGCGCGAACCCTGACCCCTTCGAGGCTCGCTCAGCGCAGGTTCTTCAGGGCGTTGAAGACGTTGGCGGTGACGCCGGGGATGCGCTGGTCAAGCTTCACCAGCCAGCGCTTCACCGGGCCTCGGATGTTCTCGCTGGAGTAGGGGCAGGAGCTGGGGCGAAAGGGCAGGCCCAGGGGGGCCATGTGGTCCCGCACCTCCTGCTCGCGCACCTGGCACAGGGGGCGGATCATGGTGAGGCGGCCCCCGAAGAGGGCCTGGGTGGGGGACATGGTGGAGATGTTGCCGTGGAAGGCCAGGTTCATCAGGACCGTCTCGGCGATGTCATCCTGGTGGTGCCCCAGGGCCAGGCGGTCGAAGTGCTGGTCCTCGGCGTACTTGAAGAAGGCCGCCCGCCGCCGCATGGCGCAGTAGAAGCAGGACAGACGCTCCCCCGCCTGGGCCAGGATGGGAAAGTAGACCTTGGCCAGTGGCACGGCCAGGGCCTGGCAGCGGGGCTCGATGAGGCGCTCGAAGACCCCCGGGTCGCACTTGGCGTCCGTCTCCACGTGCAGCGCCGCCAGCTCGAAGTCCAGCGTCCCCTTGTCCCGCAGCGCCGCCAGCAGGTGCAGCAGACAGATGGAGTCCTTGCCACCGGACACCGCCAGCAGCACCCGGGACCCCGCGGGGATCATGTCGTACTCTTTGATGTAGGCCAGGACCCGCTGTTCGATCATGGGTTGTCCAGATCCTCCAGGGGGCTGCAGCGCAGGGGCTCGGGGGCCAGGGCGCCCAGGCCGTCCTTCTGCTCCATCACCAGCAGGTAGGTGCCCGGGGCGGGGGCCTGCTTGGGCAGCGTCAGGTTCAGGAAGCGCTGGCCCTCCCGGGGGGGCAGCTTGATGGTCCAGAACAGCGACCCCTTGGGGTCCTCCAGGTTCAGCAGGCGGGCCCGCAGCTCGCCGGATAGTCCCGTCAAGGCCACGGGCAGCTTGCCCCGGGCGATGGCCAGCAGTTGGGTGCTGCTGGGGCGCAGTTCGGGCCGCAGGGCCGTGACCGACAGCGTGATGGGCCCGGGGTGCGCATAGGAGCGCCCGTCGGTGCAGAACACGGACAGCTTGCAGCCCGTGGCCCCCGCCGGCGTGGCGGGCACCTTGAAGGCCCAGTGGGTCCCCGGGGGCGTGCCGAACACGGGCTCCCCCAGGCTCAGCTCCGCGCCCTCGCAGCGCAGCGTGGCCTGGATGGGAATGCCCGCCCGGGGCAGCACCGCGTGCAGCGTGGAGGAGGCCCCCGAGGGCAACAGCCGGGGCCCCGCCCAGACCAGCCGCTCGTCCCCCAGCGCCGGCCCCGCCAGCACCAGCAGTCCCACCAGAATCATCCCCAGCCGAACCACCACAGCCACCTCCATCAGGTGCCGAAGTGTGCCCCAAGTACCGAAAAAAGGAAACCGGAACGATGGCAGGGCCCGCCCCCATTTCCTGTTTCCCGACGGTGCCGGCTTTGTGCTAGATTCCAGGCGTCGTTTTGCCGTGGAGGGTTGCCATGACCCGCATTGTCTGGCTGCTGGTGCTGGGCCTCTGGGCCTGTGCTGATTCCGGTACCAAGGGTGCCCTGGCGGCCCCCGAACTGTCCCCCGGAAGGTGCGACCAACCAAACAGCGCCAACGGCGCCGTCCCCGGCCCCCTGGCCACCCTCCAGTCCCCTCCCCCCAACCCCAACACCCCAACGACCAGCACCAGCACCAGCACCAGCACCAGCACCAGCACCAGCACCAGCACCAGCACCAGCACCAGCACCAGCACCAGCACCAGC
>CAIXZC010000293.1 GCA_903923815.1 uncultured Myxococcales bacterium | reverse complement strand
GTTCCAGATCATGAAGGCCGCAGATGTGGGCGCAGTCCAGGCCCAGGCCCAGGTGGCAGGACCACAGCGCGCGGTGCAGCAGGGCCAGCAGTTCCTCTCGCTGGAAGTCCTCCCGGCCGGGCCCTCTGTCAAACGAGAAGACCCCCGCCGAATAGGAGGCCCGACCGGAGATGCCTAGCAGCCGCTGGGCCAGCAGATCATGGCCCCGAAACAGGGAGGCGCTGCGGGCCAGGACCGTGGTGACGCCGGGGAAGGCCTCCTCCATGGCCGGCAGGATGCTGTGCCGCACCTGATTTCGGCGGTGGGCGGGCGAGTGGTTGGTGGGGTCCTCGACCACAGGAAAGTCCAGGTCCTTGGCGTACTGGCGCAGGTCCGCAGCGTTGGCAAACAACAGGGGCCGCAGGATGTGGTCGTCCAGCACGGGCCGGATGCCCGCCAGGCCCCCGGGGCCGGCGCCACGCATGAGACGAAGCAACAGGGTCTCGGCCTGGTCGCTGCGGTGGTGGGCCGTGGCCAGGTAGCGAGCCCCCTGGGCACTGCGAAGCTCCTCCAGGGCGGCGTAGCGTTCGCAGCGGGCCTGGGCCTCAAAGGAGGTGCCCGCGGCAGCGGCGCGCTGGGCCAGCCCCGGGGGCAGGGTCACCAGGGTCCAGGGGATCTGGTTTCGGGCACACCAGGCGGAGAGGGCGCGGGTCTCTCGGCCAAAGGGCCGGGCCCCATGGTTCACGGTGGCCGCCAGGATCTGAAGACCCAAGGGGACTGCCTGTCGGGCCAGGAGGGCCAGCAGGGCCAGGGAGTCGGCGCCCCCGGACACAGCACAAAGCACGGCCGACCCCGCCACCGGGTGGCCGAACCGGTCCCGGAAGGCAAGGAGCGCATCCAAAAGGTCTTGGTGGGCCCTCTCGTTCATGGCCGAATGCTGTAACACAGGGGAGCGGCATTTGCCAAGCCGGCGCCGTTCTGGCACAGTGCGGGCCGTTGGTTTGGGTACGCTGGACAGCCTGGGAAAGGGCCTTGCTTTGGTTGGTGACTACGAACTCCTGGACAGTGGAAACGGCGCCAAGCTGGAGCGCTTTGGCAAGATCGTGTTGGCGCGCCCCTGCGCCCAGGCGCTGTGGCAGCCCCAGCGCCCCAACCTCTGGGAGCGGGCCACGGCCACCTTTGATCGGGAGGGGGGCCTGAACTGGCACGGCCGCGAGGCGCTGCCCCGCTCCTGGGTGGCGGAGATCAACGGCATCCGGATGAAGCTGTCCACCACGGACTTTGGCCATCTGGGGGTCTTCCCGGAGACCCGGGGCCTTTGGGACTGGATCACCCAGACCCTCCACGAGGCCCGGACCAAGGGCCCCGGCGGCCCCCAGTCTCCCCGGCCCCTGAGCGTCCTGAACCTGTTTGCCTATTCGGGCGGGGCCACCCTGGCGGCGGCCCTGGCGGGCTGCGAGGTCTGCCACCTGGATGCCTCCCGGGGGATGGTGGACTGGGCCAAGGAGAACGCGGCCCTGAACGGCCTGACGGAGGCCCCCATCCGCTGGATCGTGGACGACGTCTCCAAGTTCCTGGGTCGGGAAGCCGCCCGGGGCCACAAGTACGACGCCATCATGCTGGACCCGCCGTCCTTTGGCCGGGGCAAGAAGGGCGAGCTGTACAAGATCGAGAACGACCTCATGGCCACCCTGGCAGCCTGCAAGACCCTGCTGAGCGACCACCCCGTGTTCCTGCTGCTGACCTCCCACACCCCCGGCCTCACCCCCCGGGTCCTGCAGAACCTGCTGGCCCAGTTGCAGGGCGACCAGGGCCACCTGGAGTGCGGCGAGATGCTGCTGACCGGCGCCGCCAGCGTAATGGAGCTGCCCAACGGCACCTGGGCCCGCTGGGTGGCCCCCCCTGCAACAGCCTGAAGCTAGCCCACCGCCGCGGTAGCGTGCGAAAGTGGTTTCGGGACGGAGCTAGCTCTCAGGTTTGTGTAAGAGACCGAAACGGTGCTTGCTGGTCGTTCTTCTTGTCCCCGTCCATGGCAGCCAGCGCCGCAAAGCGGCGCGGCGCTGCCGGTCCATTGTCTTAGCGCGCCCCATCCCGTCCTTGGCGTCCTTTTCGTCCTTGCTGTCCGTGCGGTCCTTGGCGTCCTTCCAGGCGCGCCTGCTCCAGCGGTAGCGTGGGTCGTTTGTGCAAGCTGCCCGCCGGTGGGCAAGGGGGAGACC
>CAIXZC010000292.1 GCA_903923815.1 uncultured Myxococcales bacterium | reverse complement strand
GGTTCAGTGTGGCAGTGACGTCAGTGTACGTCAGGGTTTTGCCTTGGGGTGTGACGCCTTCAATCAACGGTACAGTAGCCTTTGGAAGCGCTGGCCATTCAGCGTGGTGTGCCCCGTTGGGAGGCGTCCATCGCGACCGACTATCCAATGCTCATCGTAAGGGAGTCGGCGCCTCCGCTGGCCGCCGACAGTGCGCCCAAGTTGGAAACCCTGACCTTCGCTGAGGCCTCGCCCAAAGCCTCCGACCCGGACCCCGACGGGGGCACAGCCTGAAGGCCGTTCAAGCCTTTGCATGAATCCCGTGGGCGCTGGCCCACCGCGTGCCTATATTGGGCGCGCTTTACTGTTTGCTGGAGGTGCAACATGGCGGCGGCGGAACTGGGTTTCACTAAGACGATTCAGGGGAAGGACTTTGAGGCGGTGGTGGCGCTGACGGTGGCGGCCTTGAAGGGTGTGGGGTTTGGGATCCTGACGGACGTGGATGTCAAGGCCACCATGAAGGCCAAGCTGGGGGTGGAGTTCCGGCAGTATCGGCTGCTGGGGGCCTGCAACCCCAAGCTGGCCCACAGGGCACTCAGCGAGGAACCTCTGGTGGGGCTGATGCTGCCCTGCACGGTGGCGGTTTTTGAGGCTGCGGGTGGTGGGGTGACCGTATCCATCGCCAACCCCCGGGAGCTGTTCAAGCTGGTGGACGCCCCGGCCCTGGGCTTCCTGGCCGAGGAGGCTGGCCGGCTGCTGGAGGAAGCTTCCGGCAAGTTGTCCTAGGTGGGCGGCGTTATTTTAGGTTCCGGCCCGAACGTAAAATAACGCCGCCCGTTGTTTTCCGATTCGGACCTGAAGAGATCGCCCGCAAACGCCCCGCTTCGCCATACATTTCTTGCCAAACCAGCGTTGGGCGCTACAATCGGCCCCGGATTTTCCTTGCCTTGAATGCAAGAAGGGAAAGCGAGGACTCATGGCTTCGGATGAAATGCCCAATGGGAACGGCGCAGGCGCCAAGCGCGGAAGCGGAATTCTGCGGGTGCTGTTCGGTCCCGGACGGGGAAAAAGATATGAGCTGTTGGGCGAGGAGTTCATCCTTGGCAACGGTGACGATGCGGACATCAAGCTGGAGGATTCCTCCATTGAGGCCCGCCACGCGGTGCTGTCCATCAGCGGCGAGCATGCGCGCATCAGACCCTTCGGGCGTGGCGTTGGCTTCCGGGTCAACGGGCGTCTGGTGGATGCAGAGACCGAACTTCAGGAAGGCTCCCAGATAGAGTTGGGCGGCGTCGTGCTGTCCTTTGCGTTCAAGCAGGTACACCGGCTGGTGGATTCCTCCTCCACCCGCGCCACCGAGACCTCCATGCCGGCGGCCCCGTCCCACGAGCCCCCGCCCCTGGAGCGCACCCACGAGTTCCCCCCCGTGCCGCAGCGCGCCGAGCGCCCCTCCGTGCAGGAGACGGACGGCGACTTCGAGACCAAGGTCTACCGCCGCTCCCAGGGCATAGGCTTCCGCCGGCTGCTGTCCCGCAGCGTGTCCTGGCTGATCGTGGTGGCGGTGTTCTCAGCCGGCCTGTGGGTCGGCATGGACCTTTACACGGACGTCATCCAGGAGCCCGTCCTGCCGCCCACCACGGTGCGCAGCAACTTCTGCCCCAAGGCCCGCTACGGTGCCGAGCGCGAGGCCCGTCGGGTGGAGCGTCTGACGGACTACCGCGCGGTCACCAACAACGACCGGGATGTGGTGCGCAAGTACTTCGACGAGGCCATGGAGTTGTATTGGAAGGGGGACCTGCAGGCCGCCCTGACCAAGCTGCAGACCCTGTCCGACAGCTTCCCCGACTATGCGCCGCCCTTTGGCGGTCGCCTCACCGACATCCAGGATCGCATCACCCGGCTGGTGGCCTTCAAGGGCCAGCTCTCCAAGGCCTTTGCGGTGGCCACCGACGGCACCGCCACCCGCCGCGAACTGGAAGAGGTCCTGGCGGGCCTCAAGGCCATCCCCCGGAACGACTTCGAGTTCGGCCCCAGCGCCGAGTTGTTTGTCCGCGAGTTGGAGCGCCGCCTGGATACCGCCGCCGATGACGGCGAGTACGACGACCGCGGCGACGCCCCTCTGGACGATGAGGGTGCCCCCGGCGACGACACCCAGGCTGCCCCCGAGGCCGCGCCCGAGGCTGCCCCCGCCGAGGCCGCGCCTGCTGTCGCCCCCGAGGCCCCCGAAGCCCCCGTGGCCACCGCTGCGCCCGCCGCCCCCGAGGCCCCCGCCGCCCCCGCCACCGACGCCGCTGGCATGTTGCGTCAGGCCCGGGACCGCGCCAAGGAGCTGTACAAGACCGCCGACTTCGACGGCGCCCTCAACGAATTCCTGGCCTGCGCCCAGAAGGTCCGCAGCCTGGACCAGAACGTCTACAACAAGGCCCGCTACTGGGCCCGCAAGATGCGCACCTTTGACGAAAGCCTCACCGAGGGCATGCGCCTGCTGACCGAGGACCCCTCCTCGGCGGAGGGCCTGGCTCTGGTGGAGAAGGCCATCGAGGCCGACCGCGTGCTGTTCCGCTTCTACGAGCGCCTGGTGGCCAAGCAGGCCGCCGAGGGCTTTGCGCGCCGGGCCATGGCCCTGGCCGAATCAGGCGAAGCCAAGGATGCCCGCAGGGCCCTGACCAAGGCCCGCTCCTACCAGCGCAACCTGGACATCTACCCCCGCGTGGAGGAGCTGCTGCTGGCAGCCTCCCAGGCTTCCTTTGACCGCGCCATGGCCTGCATGGAGGGCGACAAGGCCTGCGCCGTGCGGCTGCTCAAGGAGGTCATCGCGGTGGCCCCCACCAGAAGCCGCATCTACGGCCAGGCGGCGTCCGTCCTGGAAGACCTGGACCCCGTCAAGCCCCTGCCCGACAACCAATGAGCTGCGCCCGTTCAGCCCTCCTTGCCGTCGCCTTTCTGTTCGCCCTTGCCCCCTTCGCCCGCGCCGAGACCGACCTTGCCATTGGCCTGCTGGGCCATGGCGCCGTGGGCAACCTTGCGGACAACGGCCAGGGCCACAACTGGGACCTGGGCGGCGGTGGCGCCCTGCTGGTTGAGGTCCCGCTGATGAAAAGCTTCCACGTCAGCCCCTCCGCCACCTTCAGCCGCATGGGCGGCGTGGCCTCCTCCGAGACCGCCGTGGTCTTCAAGTACGTCCTGCCCCTGCCCACCTTCGCCCTGTTCCTGGGCCTGGGCCCCTGCGCCGAGGTCCGCAACGACTACTTCCACCCCGGGCTGGTGGCCGAGGCCGGCTTCTGGACCCACCTGTTCGGCAGCGTGGCCTTCCTGGCCCAGACCCGTTTCGCTGAATACTCCGGCGACGCCTACCGCGAAAGCTTTCAGGTGGGCGCCGGGCTTCTGCTTTTCCTCTAAACCACCCGAGGTTCTCCCGTGAACGACCAAGCCGCCCTTGCCCCCAAGACCCGCCCGGCAGGCACCCTCTACGCCTACCTGTCCCTGTTCCTGGTCAGCGCCTCCGCGGCCGCCTCCTACTTCGCCTACGACGTGGTCAGCCCCCTGGGCGACATCCTCGAAAAGGATCTCTCCCTCAGCTCCTCCCAGGTCAACATGCTGTACAGCATCTACAGCATCCCGGTCATCTTCCTGGTGGTCTTCGGCGGCGTCCTGGCCGACCGCCTGGGCGTGCGCCGCGCCTCCCTGTTGTTCACGGGGCTCTTCACCGTGGGCGCGTTCCTGACGGCCCTGGGCGACTTCCCCATGATGCTGGTGGGCCGCCTCATCTTTGGCATCGGCGCCGAGTGCTTCTACGTCGTCATGAACAAGGTCATGGCCAAGTGGTTCAAGAATCGCAGCCTGGCCCTTGCCTTCGGCCTCAACCTGTTCCTCTGCCGCGCGGGCACCTATCTGGCCTTCTTCGGCCTGCCCCAGATGGTGGAGATGATGGACTCCTGGCGCCTGGTCATGATGGTCGCCGCCGGCATCACCGCCGTCTCCGTGCCCCTCATGTTCTTCTACTCCGTCATTGACCGCCGCGGCGAGGCCAGGGGCTTCACGGCCCTCGAGGAGGAGCCCGAGGCCTTCCGTTTTTCCGACATCCTGCGCCTGCCCCGGGCCTTCTGGATCATCTCCCTGCTTTGTCTGGTCTACTACGCCGCCATCTTCCCCTTCACCGCCATCGCCCCCCGCTTCTTCCAAGAGCGCTACGGCATGGATCGTGAAGCCGCCGGCAGCCTCACGGGCCTGCTGACCCTCATCTCCATGTGCAGCACCTGGTTCTTCGGCCTCATGGTGGACCGCTACGGCCGCCGCGCGAAGATGATGATCGTGGGCTCCCTCCTGATGATCCCCTGCCACCTGTCCATGGCCCTGACGGACATCAACCCGCTGATCCCCATGGTCATGCTGGGCCTGTCCTTCTCGCTGGTCCCCGCCGCCCTGTGGCCCGCCATTCCCCTGCTGGTCCGCGGCGAGTTGCTGGGCACGGCCTTCGGCGTCACGGCCATGATGCAGAACGTGGGTCTCTTCCTGTTCCCCCTGGCCGCCGGCGCGCTGCGGGACTCCCAGGGTAACTACACCGGGGCCATGCTGATGTTCTCCAGCATGGCGGTGCTTGGGGTGGTCTTGGCGGTGATGCTGAAGCGGGCCTCTACAGGCCCAGCGAATTTCTAAGGTCTTCCAGCAGAAACGTGGTCTTGCGTTTGGTGGCCAGGTTCAGGCTGTCGGCGAAGGACTGCACGCTTTCATTCAGTTCCTGGGCGCGACGGTGCAGGTCCTCCCGCTCACTGGCCACCTGGGGCTCCAGCCGGCTCCAGACCTTCTCCAGGTCCCCGAAGGCCGCCAGGAACGGCTGGGTATCGGGCTGAGCGCTCTCCAGCACCGCCTGGCCCTCCGTCAGCACCACCGTCAGGGCCTGCACGAACTCCTCGTCCGTGGCCGCCGCCACCGCGGGCTGCGCAAAGGTTGGCCGTTTGCCGCTGCCGCTGTCCTGCTCGAACACCATGGGGTTGCCCGCCTTGAGGGCCATGGTGGCCGCCACGAACAGCACCAGCTCCAGCAGGAAGCGCCGCAGGGGCATGTGGGTGCGGAAGGTCAGGATCCAGAAGATGGCCACCATCAGGTAGGCAATCATCAGGAAGGCCTCCAGGGGCGACGGCGCCTCGGTCATGGTCACCCGGAACAGCAGGGCCCCGAACAGCAGGCCCAGGAAGCCGCCAATGGCGCGCACCCACTTGAGCTGCTGGGAGATCTCCTTGTCCAGGATGCTCTCCACGGCCTCCAGCGGATTGGTGGTTGGCACCGTCATGGGGTGGGGCTGGGGGAGGGGCTGGGGCGCGGGCGCTGCCTGCCAGGGCGCCTGGGGGTCAGGCTGGCCCTGGGCGGGCGTGGCGTTGCCGTTCAGGACGCGCTTCATGGCGCCGGCCAACACGGGGTCCCCCGCGCCCCCTCCCGAAACGGTCGACTGGGGTGCGGCCACGGGCTCGGGCCGGGCGGGTTCTTTGAACTTGGCGAAGATGAGGCCGCAGCGGGCGCACTCAATCCCGGGGTTTTGAGGGAAGCCGCACTTGGGACACAGGAACGGGCTCTGGGCGTCTGCCATGGGGACCTCACCAATACCTTTGAACGGAGAACGCCGTGGTCAGGGCCAGGCCAGCGGAGTTGTCGGCGCTGAAGGCCGGTCTGCCGCTGCCCTCCCGGAACAGATAGAGGTTCACGTTCAGGTTCATCTTCATCCAATCGAAAACCATGAAACCCAGGGAGGTGGTGCCGATGCCCTCCAGGATGGGCTTGGCGGACCCCAGCTCGGACCAGAAGAGTTCAAACCAGGACGACAGCTCCATCAGATTCGTCCCCCCTCGCCGTATGATCGGCAGAGATTCGAGTCTGTAAAGAAATTCGAAGCCCTGTTTGGTGTAATCGGCGGAATACAGCAGTTCGCGGCGCAGACCGTAGCCTGCGGAGATGGTGAAGTCGTCGGTGATGATCCACTGGGGGCCCACGGTGACGGTGCCCTCCAGGTGGTGGTAGCTGCGGTCGTCGGCCTGGGTGAATTCGCTTTCCAGTTTGCCCTTCAGCATGGGGACGGGCATCCAGGGGGCGTGGCCGTAGGCGTTGCGAAGCTGGGTCCAGGAGATGGCGGTCTCCAGGCTGGCCAGGTCCTGGGTCTCGCGGGCGGGCTCGCCGTTGATGGCGGTCTCGCCGTAGCGCAGCAGCATGATGTTGTTCCATAGGAGGACGCGGTTGGAGCGGCGGGCCTGGCTTTGCAGTTCGCCCAGCAGGCCAAGCACCTCGGAGCGGGCAAGCTGGGAGCGCTGGTAGCCCTGGTCGTTCTGGATGTAGGTCTGGTTGAAGGAGAGGCCCAGGATGTGGCGGAAGTCCCAGCGGGGGAGCTCCCACAGGGAGGTGAAGTCGCGGGAGGGGTCCAGGGCGGGGCCGGAGTTGGCCAGCAGGGGGCGTTCCTTTTCCAGGAAGGTCTTCATGAGCTCGCGTAGGAAGAGGGGGCCGCGGGGGCCGGTGCGGCGGGCGTGGGCGAGGATGGGGGAGAGGTGGCCGCCGCCGCCCAGGGCCAGGTCGCGGGTGGTGACGATGCGGTAGCGGGTGTCGGGTTCCAGGGGGCGCTGGTTGATCTCCAGGACGTCGTCGGCGCGGCGGGCGCCCAGGATGCGCAGGGGGTTGGCGGGGGCGTTGGTGGCCTTCAGCCAGGCGTCCAGGAAGGGGCCCAGGTCGGCGCCGCGGAGCTCCAGGACCTCAAGCTCCTTGCCGGGGAAGATGCGGTTGAAGTCGGACTCGGAGAGGGCGCCGTCGAGGATCTCCTCGGGGGCGGCACCCAGGGTGTTGCTGGAGAAGATGCACAGGTCCGAGCTGGTGCTGCGGCGGGCGACCTCCATGACGTAGCCCAGGAACTCGGCGCCGGAGAGTGGGCGGGCGAGGTGGGCGTAGGGGAGGGGCTGGAGGGAGGAGGTGCAGTATTCGGAGCGGGTCTGGATGAGGGCGTCGGCGACGTCGGCGGCGGGGGGGCGCTGGGCGCAGTCGAGGACGGTGAAGTCCTGGAGGGTGGGGCCCTGGGAGGGGCGCTCGGCGTCGCGGGTGAGGGTGAAGCGGGTGAGGGCGGCGGCGCCGGGGGCGACCTCCACGACGGCGGGGGCGGAGCCGCTGAGGGTGATGGCCTCCACGCGGGGGCCGTGGTCTTCCTGAAGTTGGTGGGTGCCGGAGACGACCAGGTCCAGGCCGGCGATGCCGCGGGCCAGGTCCAGGGCGCCCGTGGGGGAGGTCTGGCCGTCGTCCACGTTGGCCAGGGCGATGACCACCTGGGCACCCTGGGCGCGCAGGTCGTCCACGGCGCGGCGGCCGGCGGCCACGGGGTCCTCCACGCCGGAGAAGTCCACGTTGGCGGGGTTGGCCTCGGCCAGGGCGGCCTTGCTGACCAGACAGAAGAGGCCCACCTTGACGCCGCCGCTGTCCACCAGGCGCAGGCCGCCGGCGCGCAGCTTGGGGCAGACGGTGGAGCCGGGGCGGCACACCAGGTTGGCGGCGCCGTAGGGGACGTCGTTGGCCATCAGGTGTTCCAGCAGGGGCAGGGAGTGGCCGGAGGGGAGCATGAGCTCGCCGGGGCCAAGGCAGATGAGGGAGGGGCGGGCCTTGCGCAGCATGGAGGCCAGGCGTTGCCAGCCGGGGAGGCCTGCGGTGGCCAGATAGCGAGAGAACTGGTCGTCCCCCAGCAGGTTGCCCGTGGAGACCACCAGGGCGCCGTCCTTCACGGCCTCCCGGGCGGCGGCCACCAGGGGCGCATAACCGCCCCCACCCACGAAGCTCTTGCGGCAATCCATGGGGGTCATGGAGCCCGCCAGGTTGCCAAAGGCCGAGACCTTCAGCTCCTGGGCCACGAGGGGCGCCGGGGCCTGGATCAGCAAGAGCATCAAGAGGAAGCAGCAACAGCGGGCCAGCAAGGGGAGCCTCCAGACGTCAAAATCCGGCAATACTAATCAGGAATCCCGCCAAAAAGCAACCCGCCCGGGCGGGGACGGAGGCCGGGGCGCCGCTCCATATTGCAACAAATCCGTTGCAAAACATTTTTGTTGTGCTACGTTTCCGTCGTGTTGAGGAGGAGGTGCCCCATGGAGTGTTTTGACCGAAACCGCGAAAGCGCCAGGATGTGGCGCCACTTCAAGGCCGGGAAGAGCGTCCTGATGCTCGCCCCCAGGCGGGTTGGCAAGACCGTGCTGCTGAACCGGCTGAAGGAGGAAAGCGAAGCTGAAGGGTTCCGGGCGGTGCTTGTCGATGTGGAAGGTTTTCGGGACGAGAAGGCCTTCTTTCGGCATCTGTGCGCCACCATCCAAGAGGAGGCCGGCAACGCCAAGAGCCTGCTGAATGCCCTGGTGGCAAGGTTTGGGCAACTGAAGGAGGGCGTGGCGGGCGGTGGGGACTGGCGGGCGTTGTTGCTGAACAGCGATCTGGAGCTCTTCGCGGGGCACCTGCTGCGGACCCTGAACGAAGACGCAGATGGCAGACCCTGGGTGGTGCTGGTGGACGAGTTGCCCATCTTCATTTGCTCCCTGCTGGCCGAAGAGAACGGCCCCAAGCGCGCGCACGACTTTCTGTACCAGCTCCGGGCCTACCGGCAGAAATACAAGAACGTCCGCTGGCTGTTCACCGGGTCCATCGGACTGGACGCAGTGGCCCGACGTCAGGGTATTGAAGGGGCCCTGGTTGACCTGGAACTGGAGTCCATCGGGCCGTTTGAACGGGGCACTGCCAAGGATTTCCTGGAACTGATCGGCCATCGACGGGGGCTGCGCTTTGCACCGGAAGCCTCATTGGCGATCATTGACCGCCTGGGCTGGCTGTCTCCGTACTACCTTGAGAAGATCGGCGAGGCCGCCTGCGACCTTGGCGCGACGGAGGGGGACGTGGGTGCGGACCAGGCAACTCGGGCCATGGACGGCATGCTGGAGTTGTCAAAGCGCACCTATTGGGCAACGTGGCGGGAGCACCTGGACAAGAACTTCCTTGAACCGGAAAGCGGCCACTTGTTCCGGATTCTGGTGCTGGTTGCCGCCAAGGTCGAGATC
>CAIXZC010000291.1 GCA_903923815.1 uncultured Myxococcales bacterium | reverse complement strand
CCCAGTCAGGCTTTGCTCGAACCAGACTCCGTCGGTGAAGCCTTTGTCCTGGGCCACCCGAAACTCAGACATGGCAGCCTTCGACAGACAGGTGCCGCTGGTCGCCAGCGCCCTGGTGCCCAGGAAGTTCCAATTGACGGACCACATGCTGCTACACATGTTGGCGACATCGGACATAGACCAAGCGCCCTTGTTCCAGACATAGAACTTCCTGGTGGATGAAGCAGCCACCAATCCAAACTCGCCCTTCGGGCGCCACTCACAGCGGCCTGGATTTCCAAAGCTGTTGTGACCGGCTGTCTCGATCACATTGCCCGTATCCAGCGCTTCAAGGAACGCCATGAAGTCCACCGGAGCCAGCTTGCCAATGGCCAGAATGGCGAACTGCGCCCCGTCAAAGTTGTTGATTGTGGCGTGTCCCCACATCAGGTCCCACAGTTGGCCGTTGGACCACCCCGGATAGGTCTTGGCGATGGTGTTCCAGGGGGCCTCCATGCGGTACAGGATGTTCACGTAGAAGCCGCCACTCTGAGGGTAGGCCCCGCCTATCAGCGCGCGGTCCCCGTCCGGGTGGAACTTGACGGACATCATCCTCATCTTGGCGGGCAGCGTCCCAAGCGAAAGCTGGGTGAGCGACCCATCCGAGTGCAGGTACTTCCAGACCCGGGCCTGGTCAACTGTGCTGACCGTCTGATACCCCACCACATACGCGAATTCCCCGCTGGGGTGGAACTTGACCCGGAACGGGCTCGCAAAGGTGGACACAACCGACAGCGTCTTGGTCGCTGCGGTGTACTTCAGCAGCGCCTTGCCCTCGCTGACAATCAGCGCGTAGTCCCCGGAGGGATGCCAGTCAACGTCGGTGAAGTTGCCCTGGTAGGTGGCGTTGGGGACCTTCTCGTAGGTGAAGATTCCATTGTTATAGCACTTCCAAGTCTCCCACTTGCAGTCGCTGCCGCAGCCTATGGTGCCCAGGCCCTTGCTTAGGCTTGCGCAGGTCTTGGTGGCTGGGTCTCCGGGGTCGCAGGTCTCGTCCACCTCCACCACGCCGTTGCCGCAGACGCCCGGGCAGTCGGGGTCCGTGCCGGGGGTGGTCTCGTCCACGCAGCAGCCGTCCTTGGGGCCGGGCAGCAGGGCCTCCTCCTCGCAGCGCGCGTCGCAGGAGGCCTTGGCCCCCAGCAGGTGGTACTTGGTGCAGGGCAGGTCCGCCGGGCAGGTGGTGGGGCAGACCCCCGCGCCCCCCGCAGCGATGGCCTTGTCGCAGGTCTCGGGGCTGTCCACGTAGCTGTCCCCGCACACCACCGGGCAGTCCGGGTCCGTCTGGCGCACGCCCCCCGCGGGGCAGCAGGTGTCCGCGGGGCCCACCGTGCTGATGGTCCCCTGGGTGCACTTGGCGCTGCAGTTGGCGCTGCTGCCGCCCAGGGTCCAGATCTGGCAGCCGCTCTGGGCCTGGCACGAGGTCGGGCAGGCGCCGGGCTGGCCCGCGGCGATGGTCTTGTCGCAATCCTCGCCAGCCTCCACCACGCCGTTGCCACAGACGGGGTCGCAGTCGGCGTCCGTGTTGGCGTTGGCGTCCGGTGGGCAGCACCCTTCTTCCGGGCCCGCCAGGGTGACGTCGGACAGCACGCAGTGGGCGCTGCAGTCCCCCCCGGCCCCCTCCAGCACCGCCGCAATGCAGGGGTCCAGGCTGGTGCACTTGGTGGGGCAGCTTTGGGGGCCGCTGAGGATGCCCTTGTCGCAGGCCTCGCCGGGCTCCAACACGCCGTTGCCACACACGGGGTCGCAGTCGCCGTCGGTGTTGGCGTTGGCACCGCTGGGGCAGCAGCCGTCCGCCGGGCCCACCTCGGTGATGGTGGCCTTGAAGCACAGGGCGGTGCAGTCCAGCGCGTCCCCCAGGAGGGTCCAGTCCTGGCAGCCCTGGTTGGCCTGACAGGAGGCGGGGCAGGCACCCGCGGCGCCGGGGGCGAGGGCCTTGTCGCAGGACTCACCGGCCTCCACCACGCTGTTGCCGCACACCGGGTCGCAGTCCTTGTCGGTGACGTTGTTGCCGCCCTCGGGGCAGCAGTCATCCAGGGGGCCGGCGGTGGTGATGGTGGTGTAGTCGCAGCGGGCGCTGCACAGGTCCGCCTTGCCCAGGAGGCTGCCCACCTTGCAGGGGTCGTCGCTGGGGCAGGCGGCGGGGCAGGCGCCGGGCTGGCCGGCGGCGATGGTCTTGTCGCAATACTCGCCGGTCTCCACCACCGAGTTCCCGCAGAAGGAGGTGCAGTTGGGGTCGGTGACGTTGTTGCCGCCCTCGGGGCAGCAGCCGTCGTCGGGGCCGATGGCGGTGATGGGGGTGTCCTGGCAGCGGGCGCTGCAGTCGGCGGCGCCGCCCTCCAGGGTGGAGACCAGGCAGGGGTCGGCGGAGGCGCAGGTGTCGGGGCAGGCGCCGGGCTGGCCGGCCTCAATGGTCTTGTCGCAGTCCTCGCCGGCCTCCAGCAGGCCGTTGCCGCAGACGGGCGGGCAGTCGGGGTCGTTCAGGCTGTTGCCCAGGGCGGGGCAGCAGTCGTCGTCCGGGCCCACGCTGCTGATGACCACCTTGGTGCACAGGACCGCGCACAGCAGGGGGTCGCCGCTGTATTTCCAGGTGTTGCAGCCGTCCTTGGGCTGGCAGGCCAGGGGGCAGGTGCCGGGCTGGCCCTGGGGGATGCCGAAGTCGCACAGCTCTCCGGGCTCCACGGCGCCGTTGCCGCAGACCGCCTCGCAGTCGGGGTCCGTGAGGCTGTTGGCGGTGGCGGGGCAGCAGCCGTCATCGGGGCCGATGGCGGTGATGGGGGTCTGCTCGCAGCGGGCGCTGCAGGCCAGGGCGTCCCCGCTGAGGGCCGCGGTCTTGCAGGGGTCCAAAGGGCTGCAGGCGGCGGGGCAGGCGCCGGCGCTGCCCGGGGCGATGGCCTTGTCGCACAGCTCGGGGGGCTCCACCACGCTGTTGCCGCACAGGGGCGCGCAGTCCGGGTCCGTGTTGGCGTTGGCGTCGGCGGGGCAGCACTGGTCGGCGGGGCCCGCGTCCTTGATGACCACCTTGCCGCACAGGACGCTGCACTCCAGGGGGTCGCCCAGGACCACCCAGGTGTTGCAGCCCTGGGGGGCGGGGCAGCTTTCCGCGCAGGCGCCGGGGCTGCCCTTGGGGACGCCGAAGTCGCACAGCTCGCCGGGCTCGAACAGGCCGTTGCCGCAGACCGGTTCGCAGTCGTTGTCGTCCAGCACGGAGGCGCCCTCGGGGCAGCAGCCGTCGTTGTTCTCGGGCAGCACCAGGACCACCTCGGTGCAGCGCACGTCGCAGTCCGCCGGGGCGCCGTCCAGGCGATACCACAGGCAGCCGTCGGGGCCGGGGCAGTCCTCCAGGCACTTGCCGGGGCCCGCCAGGATGGCCCAGTCGCAGGACTCGGGGGCGGTCAGGGCGCCGTCGCCGCAGAAGGGAGCGATGTCCGGCTGCTGCAGGTCGGGCGAGGCGGTGTCGTCCGCCGCGGTGTCGGGGGCCGGGGCGTCCAAAGACAGGGCGTCTCCGTCCCCGGTGTCGGGGAGGAGGGCGTCGTCCGTCAAGGTGTCGGGGGACGTGCCATCAGGGGTGGGGGCGTCGGGGAGGACATCGCCCGCGGGGGCGTCGGGGGCGGGGGCGTCGCCCGTCAGCGTGTCAGGGGTCTGGTTGTCGGCTAGGGGCAGGTCCGGGGAGTCGCTGTCCCTGGGAAGGGTGTCCCGCGCGGCGTCGGGGCCGGGCAGTTCCTTCCATTCGGTGTCCTTGCCGCCCGTGGTGTCTGCGCCAACGTCCAGGGTGGGGGCCACGCAGATACCGTCACGGCAGACCTGATTGAAGGCCTCGCAGGCTTTCACCAGCTCATAGTCCGTCCCGTCAACGTTGCACTGATAGACGCGTTCGTAGCGGCAGATGCGATCGTAGGCCTTGCAGAACTGCAGCGGGTCACCGCCGCCCGGGCCACCACAGGCTGGTATCAGGAAAAGGGCCGCCAGGAACGCCAACGACACCAGGGTCTTCATGGAATGCCCCGATTATTGCCAAACGAGGGCGGCATTCTGCCAGCGCAAAAGGCAAAAAAAAAGGATGGTTCGGGTCGCCCCTTTTACGGGGTTCCCAAACCATCCCTCTTTTTTGGAGTCGTCCGGTATTACCAGCGACGGCCACCGCCGCCACCACCGTTGCTGTCACGGCGGGGCTTGTCCTCGGCGACGTTCACCTTGATGGTGCGGCCGTCCAGGGTGCTGCCGTCCAGCGACAGAGCCTTCTTGGCATCGTCGGCGTTGGTGAAGGTCACGAAGCCGAAGCCGCGGCTGCGGCCGGTCTCGCGATCGGTGATCACGCGAGCTTCCTCGATGTTGCCGAAGGAAGCGAAGGCCTGCTCGAGGCCAGCGTTGTCAGTGTTCCAAGAGAGGCCACCCACGAAAAGCTTGTTCTGCATCTTGAGATTCCTTTCACTGCAGATACTAACGGTTCCCGGGACATTCCCGTTGCAGGCGAAGTTCCGAATTAACCTGGGGTGCCATCGAAGAAACACGAAGATGCCCGACCAGTCTTCAAAACCATCACCAAAACCGGGCACAAAATAAATCGCCTCCAAGGGGAAGGCAAGTACTTTTTGATGGTTTGCACCGTAACTGCCCCGTTATTGGACTATTTGGAGACCGGCCGGAAGGCCCGGCAGGAGGACACGCAGCGACCACAGTCGATGCACTTGGCGGGGGTCCACCTCGGGGGCGGCGTTGCCGCGCTGGATAATGGCGCCAGTAGGGCAGAGGCGCACGGTAGGGCAGGGGTGGTTCTGGGGACAATAGCTTTTGACTACGGTAATCATGGGGTGCCTCCTGGCGTTGTCATCGGCCCCAAGGAGCCGGCCCAGGTCCCCAAGGTTACAGCCCCGATCGCCGCGATCGTATTTTCAAGTCCTTACCCCCCTGCGCGGTTCCAGGAAGATCCGCTCACTACGTTCGCGGCTAGGTTTTGAAGGGCCTGTTCGCCCAAGCTCCAGGAAGATCCGCTCACTACGTTCGCGGCTAGGTTTTGAAGGGCCTGTTCGTCCAAGTTCCAGGAAGATCCGCTCACTACGTTCGCGGCTAGGTTTTGAAGGGCCTGTTCGTCCAAGCCGCGCACGAAGTAAGCGGATTAGTTCACGCAGTACACATTGGCCTTGCCGGCGGTGCCGGCGTTGAACACATGGGCGGTCTCGAAGTTGATCATCCAGGCGTACTTGGGCCAGGAACCATGGGCGGTGGAGGACCAGTAGTAGCCGCAGGGGCCATCCGTGGAGAGGTAGCAGCCGTTGACGCCCGGGCCGCTGTTCAGGGTGCAGCCAAGGCAGTACTCCCCGTTGACGCACCAATCAGTGCATTCGGTGGTGACTCCGCACAGGCCCGACACCCCGGTTTCCGGGCAGCCCTGCACCAGGCTTCGCAGCTCGCAGATGTTGGGCAGGCGCCGGGAGTCCTCTTCACAGGCTGTCTTGGCCTCCGCCCAGGTCTTGATTCCATCCAGACGTTTCCACCCAAGGTTTCCCACAGGGGCGCACTTGGAGCCCTGCACCGTGTCCTCGAAGACCGTGGTGTCCAGGGGGGCCGCGTCCTCGAAGACCGTGGTGTCCGGGAGGGCCAAGTCCTCCTGCGCGAGGTCCGGAGAGCTGGTGTCTTCCGAGACGCCGTCCAGACCAAGATCGCCATTGGCCGTGTCCTCGGCGGTCAAGTCCTCTCCGAGTCCCGCATCGTTCACCGTGCCGTCCTCCTGGGCCAAGCCGTCCTCGGACACCAGGTCCAGGGGCGCGCCATTGTCCTGCCCCAGGAAGCCGTCAAGACCCTGCTGGTCCCCAACCACCAGATCGGTCCCGCCGCCGTCCGTCCCAAGCTGATCCTTGGCCGCCTCAGAGCACCCAAGCCCAAGCACCACGCAAACCACCCACATCGACATGCGCTTCATGTGTCACTCCAATGCGGCTATTACGGCCGGGATTCTGCTTCAAGACCCGGCGTTGACGCAAGGTCTTCCGCTGTGAACTCCAGTTCGACCCGGCGGTTGGCGCTGCGGCTCTCCTCGCTGAAGCTGGGGTCCGCGGGCGCCGTGCTGCCCAGCCCCGTGGGCGCCAGTTGGGCCTCCCCAACCCCCAAGGCCTGCAGGGCCCGGGCCACCGACTCGGCCCGCTGCCCCGAGACCTTCAGCTTGCCCGCCTCGCTGCCCACGTGGTCCGAGTGCCCCAGCACCCGCAGTCTCAGCGGTGGGAGGGCTGCCAGCAAGGCGGCGACGGATTGCAACAAAGGTCGGTGCTCACGCCCCACCTGCACCGAGTTGGGCCGGAAGGGCAGAGGAATGGCACTGGTCCGAAGCTCTTGCATGGCAAAGGGGGCCACATCCGGCGCCCCATCTTTGTCCTCAAAGCCGTTCCAGGTCTCGGCCAGCAGAGGGGCCCTGTCCTGGGTATCAGTGATGCCATCCAGGTCGTTGTCCGGGTCCGGGCAGCCGTCGCCATCCCTGAACTGGTCCGGGTCCTCCGTCTGGCCGCGGCAAAGATCAAACGCATCGGCAACCCCGTCGGAGTCCCCATCGGGTCGCCCCGCCAGACGCTTCAGCCCCCAGTCATCCCCAGGCGCTGGCGGCGGTGGCGGCCCCCCGAAAGAGGCCCCCCAGAACACGCCGAAGCCCCCCTCGGCGGCGTCCCCGAAGACCGTCTCGAAGGTCCAGTTCCGGTCCAGGCGGTACTGCACGTGCCCCTCGCGCCCGTTGGTGTCCGGCGGCGCGTTGTGGTGGTACACGGTCTCCACGTACAACGTCCGGCTGACCTGCTTGCCCACGGTCACGATGGGCTGGCTGACGTTGCTGCCAAAGCCCAGGCCCAGGTTGTCCACGCCGATGCGGTCGAACAACTGCTTCTTCAACGAAGGATTGTGGAAGCGCTCTACCAGCTCGGCGGCGCGCTTTCGCACCTCCCCGTTGCTGTCATCCACGGCATCCGGCGTCCCCATGATCAGCAGGCTCAGGATGCTGTACTCGGGCAGGTGCGGCAGGGACACCAGCACCAGCTCGGGCTTGCGCAGGGGCCCCACCAGGGCCACCAGCACGTGGGTGTCAATCACCAGCGACCGCGCCACCAGCTTGATGACCGGCTCTGCCGGATCGGCCTCCGGCGCGGCGTCGGGGTCCTCCGCCAGCAGCCCTCCGTCCCCGCCGCTGGACTCCCGCAGCAGGTTGCCCTCCGCCAGGCTCAGGAACCCGCCCTTGACCTCAAAGTCATTGTCGAACAGCCGGAAGGTCGCCCCGGGCTTGATCTCCAGCCCGCCATCCACGGCCACCAGTTCCGCCTGCCTGGTAAGCTTCATGCTGCCCGCCAGGGTCAGGTCCACCTGCCCCCCCCTTGAGCCGAAACCCGTCGGCGATGGCCAGGGCAAACTCGAAGCGCCCGGTGGTCCCGGTGAACAGTCCCTGGGTGCCTCCGTCCCCAAGCCAGCCCAGCACCTTCACCGAGGGGTTGGAGGGCAGGGGCCGCAGCTCGGGCAGCTCTTCCGGGGTCAGCGACAGGCGCCCCTCACGGATCTCCGTGGCCACCCGGGTGTCCCCCGGCGAGGCCTCCAACGTCACCTTCACCTGGGCGTCCGCCAGCCCCACCGGCAGGCCCTCCACCAGCACAGGGAAGCCCTGCAGGACACCGTTCAGCTCGCCCTTGGCCTGCCACTTGGACCACAGTCCGTTCTCAGGTGGGGGGCCGGGGGGGCTGGCCAACAACTCCACCGCGCCGGAGGCCTCCAGGCGGCCCGGCTGGCCCAGGCCTTGGAACTTCACCAGCTCCAGGCGTTGGCCCGACGCCTTCAGTTCCAGCACGACCTCATGCAGCCGGCGCTTCACGGGGACCAGGGTGAACGCGGCGCCACCTGGGGCCCTTGGTTCCGCGCCTCCGTCCCCAAGCATTGAGGCCGGTGCCAGCACCACCGCCCGGCCCTCAAGCTGGGGCTGGCCAAGGGTGCCGCCCAGGGTCAGGTCCACCTCCAGGCGGCCCTCCGGCGCGCCCACAGCAAGGGGCAGGAAGGGGGCCAACAGGGGCAGGTCCAAGGCCACCTTCAGGCTGCCCTCCAGGGTGGAGGGCTCCAGGGGTTTGTGTGCCCGGCGCACGGCGACCAGGGGGACCTTGGCGGCCACGCGCGCCACCACCAGATCCTCACCGAAGCGCAGGTCCAGGGTCTGGGTCTGGGAGTCGCCGGCAAGCCGCAAGGTGACGGAGTGGGTCCCCTGACCCAGCACCGTCAGCGAGCCCTCGACGAGGCCCTCCAGGGCCAGCTTGTCCAGGGTTCCACGGGCCTTCAAGCGGGCCTCCAGCGCAGCCTCCGTCCCCACCGGAAGCTGCAGGACGGGAGTCAGCCGGCGGCGATCCAGGCGCGTGGCCTCCAGGTCCAAGGACAGCTCCTTGGCGTCCAGCCAAAGGGCCTTCTTGCCCAGATAGTCCAGGACAAGATGCAGCGCCCCCGTCCCCGTCAACCAGGGCCCCTGGGCGTCTGCAATGGCGAAGGTCAGGGAGGTGCGGGTCCCCTGGCGCAGGAGGGTGCCCGAGAGGCCCCCCAGGGCCTCGCCTCTAAAGGTCAGGGCCGGGCACTGGAATTGCAGTTTGAGGTCCGGATTCTTCACGGTCCCGCTGAGGGTGCCCTGCACAGAAAGCTGCCCGCCCAGGGCCAGCCATGGCCAGCGTCTGGTGAGGGCATCCAGGTCCAGACGCCGCAGGTCCAGATCGCCGTTCAAGGGGCCGTCCTGCAACTCCAGGTTCCCCTGGGTGCCAAGAGCCAGAGGCAGGATGGCCGTCAGTTGGCCCTCCACCGCAGCGCCCGTCAGGGTGGCCTCCAGGCGGGACCCGGGGGCCTGGGGCTGGAGGGCGGCGTGGATTGTCAGGGTGCCCAGGTCCAGATCGGAGAGGCCTGTGGCCGGCGCCGACAGCCGCAGGTCCTTCCAGGTGCCCTGCGGGTCGGTGCGGGCGGCCAGGGTGGTGTCCGCGCTACCCGTCAGGCCCCCCAGGCCCCCCCAGCCAGCCAGGACGGCCCCCAGGGCGGTCTGGTAGGAAAGGGAGAGGTCAAAAGCAGGGACGGAGGGTG
>CAIXZC010000290.1 GCA_903923815.1 uncultured Myxococcales bacterium | reverse complement strand
CTCGGCGCGCAGCAGCACCTCCCGGGCATCCCCGGACTTCTTGAGGGCCACGAAGATGTCCACCAGCCGCATGGTGGCCACCAGGTTCTCGGGCTCCACCGTGAGGGCATCCCGCAGGTAGTTCACCGCGGAATTGTCGCGGCCCGTCTGGCGGGACAGCTCGGCCAGCAGCATCAGCAGCTCCGTGTTGCGCTGCTGCTTGTCCAGCACGGACTGGCCCACCTGGAGGGCGCGCTCGTACATGCGCGAATCCTTCAGGGACTTGATCAGCAGCAGGTTGTGCTGCAGGGTGTCGCAGGTCTTGCAGGTGCTGAGGACCGTCAGGGCGTTCTCGGGCTTGCCCGCCTCCAGGTAGAGGTCAGCCAGGTCCAGCACCATGTCGTTGGCGTCGCCGTTCTGCTTGACGACCTTCTCCAGGACCTCCTGCAGGCTGTCCTTGCCCGCCGCGCCCTTGCGCCGCAGGGCCTGGACCATCAGGCGGTAGGAGTCCATCTCCATGTCCGGGTTCTTGCGGTCCGCGGACAGCTGCTTGAGCAGGTCCGCAAGGCGCACCACCTCGTCCCAGTTCTCCTCCTTCATGGCCACCGCGGCCAGGTCCCGCAGCACGTTGGTGTACTCGGGGAATTCGGTCTGGATCTCCAGCAGCAGGGCCTTGGCCTCCAGGGTCTTGCCGGCGGCCAGCATCATGCGGGCGCGCAGGTAGCGGCCAAAGATGCTCTTGGGGGAGGCCTCCAGGTACAGGTCGGTCTCCTCGGCGGCTTCCTTGGTGCGCTCGGCGCCAAGCAGCAACATGGCTTGCAGCAGGCGGTCCTCCCGCAGCACCTCGGGGGCCATGGTCTTGGAGGCCATCAGCTCGTCCAGGCGGGCATCGCGCTTCTTGAGGTAGGCGTCCATCTTCTCGCCCGCCTCCTTCCCCCGTCCCTCCACCGCCAGGTTCATGGCGTCCAGCTTCATGGCGGACAGGCTCTCGGGCTGGGCGTAGCGCTTCTTGTACTTGTTGAAGAGGTCGTCCATGCCGGTGGTCTGGACGTACTCCCGGGGGAACACGAAGTGGAACCAGGCCAGCACCCACAGGGCCTCGTCCTCGATGCGGGGGTTGTCCCCGCTGTTCATCTCGCGCTTCTTCTGCAGGCCCTCCACCCGACGCTTGTACTCGTCCGGGGTGGGGTACTCCATGCTGCCGCGCTTGTGCTCTACCACGATCTTCGCCGGGGCCTCGGCCACGACTGCGGTGCGCTTGCTCTCGCCGAAGATCTCCAGCAGGGTCTCCAGGGTCCCCGAGAAGACCAGGGCCGCGGTGCCCAGGACCAGGCCCAGCATGACCAGGCCCAGCACCAACAGGGGGGAGGTCTTGGCCTGCCGCCGGGGGGCGGAGGAGCGCAGCTCGCCGGTGGTCTCCGTGCGGGCGGCGGTGGCGGCGTTGCTTTGGACGTTCAGGGACTGGGTGGTGTCCTCCACTCCGGGGATCTCCACCACGGGGTCGAAGTCCAGCTCCATGCCGGCCAGGCCCTCGGGGACCTCGGAGACGGCGGGCTGCCGGGGCTGGGAGCCGCCGGGCAGATCATCCAGCTTGTCGAAATCCAGCTCTTCCATGCTGAAGGGGTCGCCGCCAAGGGCCGCGGGGTTCTCCAGGCCGGAGCTGGATTTGCTGCTGCCGCCGCCGGAGTAGGAGCCGCCGCCCCCGCCGCCCCCGCCCGTGGGGATGCCATCGGAGCCGGGGAGGTCGTCCAGCAGGGCGTTGAAGTCGATGTCGTCAGCGGAGGGCCCGTCGTCCTCGGGCTTGCCTATGGTCTGGCGCTCCAGGCCAAGCTTGGCCTCGGGGCTGCCAACCACGGTCTGGCCCTTGGTGGGGGTGGGCTTTTCGTCCCCGAGGGCATGGAAGACAAGGTCGGGGGCGGGCTCGTCCGCGAAGGCGCGAACGGCGGTCTTGTTGGCTGCGGGGGGGGCTGCGGGGGCCGCGGGGGCGGCGTCCTTTGGCTTGGCTGGGCCCTTGCCGGCCCAGGGGGACTCGGCGGCGCTGGAGCTGCCAAAGCTGTCCAGGAGGGACAGACCCTCGCCGGAGATGTCCTCAGCGTTGAGGTTGTCGGTCTTCTCGAACTTGGCCACCTTGGTGGGCTGGGGCTGGGGTTTGGCTTTGGCCTTGGCGGGGGCGCCGGCCCAGGGGGACTCCTCCGCGCCGGCGGCGGAAGGGGGCGACTGGATGGTCTTGGGGGCCTGGACCGGGTCCTCCTGCTGGGGGAAGGCGGAGGCCACGATGGTCTGCCCAAAGGCATAGGTGTCCTTGGCGGCCTGGTCGGTGCTGCCCGGCGTCATCCCAAGCTGGGACATCAGCTGGTCCTCTTCGGACATGGGGGCCACGTCCACGGCCTTGAAGCACCGGGGGCACCTGACGCTGGCACCGTGCGGCGGGATGCGCGACTCGTCCACATTGAATTCGGTGGTACAGCCAGGACATACGATCTTCATGCCGACACCTTCCGTTCGAGAATGCGAAGGGCGAAAAAACCCGAGCGGATGTTAGCACTGTGGGGGGTGGCGGTCAAAAAGATGAAAAGGGCAGGCTCCGTCCTGGAGGCCGGAGGGCAGGCTCCGTCCCTAGAGGCGGTAGCCGGCGCCGATGACGGCGTTGAGGTAGGGCTCGGCGAGGTCGGGCATGTTGGAGGCCGGGTAGTGGTCGGTCCAGGTGTCCAGGCCCGCAGCCATGTTGAAGAAGAGGGTGAAGTCGGGGGCCATGGCGAACTCGGCGCCCACCTTCATGATGATGGGGATGCGCAGGGTGGTCAGGTCCCCGAAGACGATGGCCCAGGGGACGGAGACACCCGCGGTCAGGTGGTGCTTGTTATCCAGGATGTAGTCGTAGCGCACCCCCGGCCCGCCGAAGTTGAGGCCCAGGGCGGTGTCCGGGTCCACGGGGATCAGCAGGCCCGGGTCCGCGGTGGCCGCCAGGGTGTGGTCCCCGTTCTCGTAGAACAGCCACTTCACCTCGGCGCCCGCGCCAAAGCCGAAGACCTCGCCGGCGGTGGCGCCGTTCCAGCCGTAGAAGAGGTGGAAGTTGGGGGCCACCTCCAGCTTGTCGGACAGGGGCATGTGGTAGGAACCCCGGATGCCGGGGTAACCGATCTCCACGCGGACGGCGTTCTCGCCCAGGGGCAGGGGGCGGGCGCCCGTGACGGAGAGTTGGTGCTCGGAGTTGGGCCGGGCCTTGCGGCTGAGCTTGGTGTCCTCGGGGACGGAGGCAGCCTTGGGGGCCTCCTTGCTGGCCTTGGCGGCCTTGCCGGGCTTGGCCTTGGCGGCGGGGGCGGCGGGGGCGGCCTCGGCGGCGGGCTCCTCGTCCTTGGGATCGTAGGGACCAGAGGCCTCGGCATCCTCCTCCGAGCCAACGGTCTCGACGGCCTGGGCCTCGGGGGCAGAGGCCTCGGGGACGGGGCCCTCCTGGGCGCGCGCGGGGGCACCCGTACCAATAAACAGAAGGCCGGCGGCCAGGGCGGGGAACAGGGTCAGATGCAGCTTCATGGGCGATCTCCAGTCAAGCATTCGTTCGCGGGCGCATTCTACACCCCCGATCCAGGTCGCAAAAAAAACGCGCGGGGGGCTTCCCGAAACCACAGTCGGTTCGAAACAGTAGGGGAACGGTTTGGGGGTGGGCATGGGCAGTCACGAATTGTCAGGTAGGGTGCGCTGGGTCCTGTTGGATTTCAATGGAAGGGCGCGGGATCTCAGCCCCGGTGGAGGGTCCGTGGAGGAGGGTTTCGAGCTGCGGCGGCAGGAGGAGGCCTGGATGCTGGTGCCCCGTGGGAAAACGCCGCTGGTTGTCGCCGGGCGTTCCTGTCCCGCTGGGGGGCTGCCCCTCTCCGAGGCCTGCTTCCTGCGCTGCGGCGGGGTGGCGCTGGCGCTGTGCCCCAGGGAGGAGGGGGTGCTGCAACTGGGGCCCCTGCGCTTCGCCTCGGTGGCCATGGGGCGGGCGGTGTTCCAGGTGCTGGCGGCGGCGGCCAGTACCCAGCCCGTGCTGCTGGAGGGACCCTCGGGGTCGGGCAAGGAGCTGCTGGCCTCGGCGGTGCATCGCTGTGGTCCACAGGCCCAGGGGCCGCTGGTGGCGGTGAACTGCGGGGCCCTGTCCCGGGAGCTGGCCCTCTCCGAGCTTTTCGGCTGCGAGCGCGGCGCCTACACGGGGGCCGTGCGGGATCGGCGGGGGCTGGTGGCGGAGGCCCACGGCGGCGTGCTGTTCCTGGACGAGGTGTCGGAGCTGCCTGGCGAGACCCAGGCCGCCCTGCTGCGCGTGCTGGAGGGGGCCCCCGTGCGGGCCCTGGGGTCGGAGCGCCCCCGGCGCTGGACCTTCCGGTTGGTGGCGGCGGCCAACTGCAGCCTGCGCGAGCGGGTGGCCCGGGGGCTGTTCCGGGGGGACCTGCTGGAGCGCCTCAGCGTGCTCAAGGTGCGGGTGCCGGGGCTGGCCGAGCGCCCCGAAGACCTGCCCGTGCTTTGGCGGCACTTCGCAGGCGCCGAACTGCCCGCCCGTCCGGACCCCCAGATCCTGGCCCTGCTGGCGCGCTACCCCTGGCCTGGGAATGTGCGGGAGCTGCGGGGCCTCATGGAGCGCCTGCGGGTGTTCGGGGGCGGCGTCCTGACCCCCAAGCTGTTGCTGGACCTGCTGTTGGAGAACGGGGGGCTGCAGGCGGGGCCATCCCGCTCCGAGCTGCTGCGGGTCGCGGGGATGCCGCGAAGCACCTACTACTACAGATTGAAGCGAAGCAGGGAGAGCGCGTGAGGCAGGAAGGACAAACGATCCGCTTACTGCATGCGCGGCTGGGTCAAGTAGCCGATCCGCTTACTGCGTGCGCGGCTGGGTCAAGCAGCCGATCCGTCTAGTCGAAGACAACGCCCCAGGAGGTGCTCATCATGGTGCGGCCGGGGACGGGCAGGGCCTGGAGGGTCTTGTTGCCGGTGCCGGACTCGCCGGACTGGGGCTGAATCTTGTCACTCTGTTCGCCAATCTCGCCCGTCTGGACGACCAGCTCCAGGGTGCCGCCGGTGGTGCCGCCGAAGGAGGGGCCGCTGCTGCCCGCCGCGGGGGGCAGGCCGGTGGGGTTGCTGGGCGGGGTGGCGCCCACGCCGTTGGCCCAGGGCAGGTAGTTGTTCAGGGAATCCGTGCAGGAGGGCGTCTGCAGCAGGGAGAGCCCGAAGACCTCGGAGTTCTCCATGGTGCGGTACAGCTCGATGTCGTCCGTGGTGACGAAGTTGCCGTCCAGGTCCAGAGCGGCCTCGAAGTCGTCGGTGTCCTCCAGGTCGTGGCCCGTGAAGTGGACGCCCCAGAGGCGACCCTGACCCACGCCGCAGGTGCCCTCGCCGGGCAGCAGGGTGGTGAAGTAGGCGGCGCTGGCGAAGATCAGTGGCCCGGAGGTGAAGACCTCGTTGGCGTCGAAGGTGTGGCGCCAGTTCTCCAGGGCCGTGAAGGTGTCCGTGGCGCTGTCCCAGGACTCGGTGAGGGACATGATGTGATCGTTCTCGTCACCCGGGGCGGGGGCGTCCAGGGTGGAGTTGCCCGTGGCGGCGATGACCACCAGCCGGCCGTTCATGTAGCCACTGGCCAGGGCCGGGCGGTTCGTGAGGGGGCGCCGTTTGGAGATGCCCTGGGCGTTGAGCTTCTGGTTCGGGAAGGCGTCCGCGAAGAAGACCAGCCGCCAGTCGGAGGGGTCGCTGGAGCGCAGGTCCAGGCGCCAGAGCTGGCCACAGGCGTCGCCCAGGAAGGCCCTGGTGGCCAGGCCCCCGGCGGAGGCGTCAAAGGCGGCCACGTCACCCACCATGGGGCAGTCCAGACCGGGGGTGTTGTTCTGGGCGTTGGAGTCGTCCACCACGTTGCCACAGTCGTTGCAGAAGGTTGCGACCAATTCACCGCTGTCCAGGTCAATGACGAAGACCCCCAGGCCCGCGCTGTCGTCGCCGGAGACGGCCGCGCCGCCACCCACGATGACCACGCCGCGCTCCTGCAGCTTGGAGTTGAAGGTGAAGTAGGCGCTGGCCACGGCGGGGGTGCTGACCGTATCGCCCAGCAGGGCGAAGTCGGCGGTGTTGGCGCAGCCCTTGGTGCCGTCATTGTCGTTGTAGCAGCGGCGCGTGTTGGAGATCTCCCACTTGAAGGCGGGGGTCGTGGGGTCTGTGATGTCCAGCGCGAAGAGGCCCCGGCCGCCCTCGCCGTAGCCCATGACCAGGACGGAGCGCCAGGCGGCGATCTCGTCCTCCAAGGACATGGTTGCGGAGTCCTTGACCACCCGCAGGTCCTTGATCACCGGCGAGCCATCCAGCAGCGTCACCTCGCCCTGGGACAGGTAGTCGGCAAGGCCGGCCACATACTGGGGCATGAAGGCCCAAAGCTCAGTGCCGTAGTCGTTCGCGACGATGGTGTCCGGGTCCCGATCCACCCGGAAGGCGTGCAGCAGACCATCCGCCGTGGCCACGAAGAGGGCCGTGGGGCGCGCCAGGGTGGCGGGCAGGGAGCGGTAGGCCATGAAGGAGGTGAGGGGCAGGTTCATGGAGAACAGATCCGTCGTGGGGGTGGGCTGGGAGTTGTAGATGGAGCCCAAACGCGTGGCCTGGCGCCGGCTGTTGGGGTCGGCCCGCAGCAGGCGAACCAGTTGTTCGCGGTATTGGGCCCGGATCGCCGGGTCGGAGGCGTCGCCAAGCTCGCCGCCATCCTGGATGTAGTTGTTGCCCGAGCCCACCGCAAGGTCCAGCTGGGGAAGGATGCCGGTGGTGGGGATGCCCAGCAGATCGGCGGTCACGTCGCTGTTCTCGATGGTGAGGGGTTCGAGGACGCCGTCCACCTGGGTGTAGATGACGCGCGGATCGCTGCGCTCGTTCAGGGCGCCATCCAGGGAGAAGGACTCGCACAGGGAGGCCCCGCCCGTCCAACCCGTGGCGTTGCAGTTGGTGTCGCAGCGGTAGATGTACTGGTCCAGGTGGCCCTCATTGTCCAGGGGGGAGGTGTCGGAGGGCGAGTAGGAACCGAAGAACCGGTACTGCAGGTCCCCCTGCTTGAGGGTCCGGTTGGTGTAGGCCGTGTCGATGCCCGAATTCCCCGGCGGGGTCAGGCGGTTGGCGATGATCTCCAGGGCGAAGAGCAGCTCGTCCTGGTCCTCGGCGAAGTAGGCGCCCAGGGTGCCGCCGGCCACGGCGATGTCGTCCAGGGCGTCCATGTCCGCCACGGGGGCCTGGTAGGACACCACGAAGACCATGATCCCTTGGGCCAGCAGGGCCGCCGCAGCCTCCGCCGCTGAGGGGTAGCCAAGCAGCTCCTCGGGCAGATCGGAGAGGCCCGACAGGATCATGACCACGGCCTTCTGGCGGCAGTCGTAGTAGGGGTCGCCGCCGCCATTGCTTTCGTCAAAGGGCATGAGGTCGGGGTCCGACTCGAAGACCAGGGCCAGATCGTCCAGGGCCGCGCCGAAGGCCACGTTGCCGTAGGGGCGGGCGCCATTGATGGCCTGCTGGACCAGCCCGTTGGTGTTGACCTCGACATCCAGATCGTCCGAGGCCACGGGGGTGACCAGGCCGCCCCAAGCAGCGTCCGGGGCCCGGATGCCCAGGTTGATGCCTCCCATGGAGGGGCCATAGCTGAAGGCTCCGGCATGGGTGCCCGCGGGCGAGGCAAGGCCGTCAATGTCCGCCACGCCGAACTTGATCTTGTCGGCGAAGACGTCCAACACACCGTTCTCGGCCTGCACCGGCGAGAAGGCGCCGCTCTTGAAGGCCACATGCTCGGGGTTGGACTTGAAGTCGTCCGACTGGGGGTATTCCCGGGGGTCGTAGACGCAGCGGTAGGTGTTGACCGTGCCGTTGAGGACCTCCACCACGTCAATCCAGCGGCTGCGGCCCAGGGAGGCGCCCGTGTCCGTGGTGGTGGTGTTGGTGTTGGCCATGCACTCGTTGCGGCAGGCCCGCAGGCAGGGGCCCTTCTTCTTGCCGGGGCACTGGGAGCGGCACAGGGCGCTGCAGGTGGCGCTCTTGCTCTTCTTCTTGGCGACCTTCTTCTGGGTCTGCTTGCAGGTCTTCTCGCACTTCTTCAGGCAGACGCTCTTTTTGTGGCTGTTGCTGATGCTTGCGCAGGAGTTGGCGCAGCTTGAAAGGCAGGCGGCCACGTCGAAGGCGCTGGGCTGGGTGGTGGTGGTCGTGGTGGAGGTGCAGATGGGCAGGTTCCCGTCGGAGACGGTGATGGTGCCACCGGTGGTGCCGGTGCCGCCGCTGTTGCCATTCCCGCCGCTGTTGCCGTTACCGTTTCCGCCGCTGTTGCTGTTGCCCGAGTTGCCCGGGGCCGGATCGGGCACGACCGGGTCGGGGACCACGGGGTCCGGTTTGCCGTTGTCCTTGTCGTCCTTGTCATTCTTGATGGAGTACTGCTGCAGGCCCCCGGAGGTGGTCCCTGTGGCGGTTGGTGTGGAGTTGCCGCTGGAGGTCCCCGCGGCGCCGGCAAGGGCGGAGGACACCACCACGCCGCCATTGGCCGCCAGGGTCAGGTCCGGGTCCGAGGCCACCTGCATACGCGCCGAGGTGTCCAGCAGCAGGATGACGTGGGGCTTGGCCCGCTTGCCGGCCTGGGCACCCGCAGGCAAGAGCAGCAGCCCCGCCAGGGTGGTCAGCACACACAGGGTGAGCAACAGAGTCGTCCTTGGGGTCTTCATGGGGCGCCTCCTTCAAAAAATGCTACAGGCCACAGGCAAAGGGTCCGAGATACACATGAGCCACGAACCGCCGAATGGAACTATGCGTGATGGTCTTCGGATCTTCGGGATCCACAAGATCCACGCCAAGAAAACCGTCAGAGGTGACGGTGTACTTGCGAAAACAGAAGCCCGAGGTGGAGTAGCCGGGGATGCTGGTGCTGTCCGTGGGCTCGCTGAAGTAGGACACGAACACGGCGCCGTCGTCCCGGGCGTACTCGGGGCCGAAGGAGCCGCGGCTGGAGCTGTCCCAGAAGGGGCTGGCGATGTCCCCCATGCGGACCATGAAGCCGTTGTGCTGCAGGAAGCTTAGAAAGACCTCCTGGTTCTGGGCGGCCTGGGCCAGGGGCGAAGAGAGGCCCGCCTCGCCCAGATAGTAGCCCTGCATGGAGGTCTTGTAGTTGCCCGAGGAGCTGACCTCTTCGTAGGCGTTGAAGACCACCACCAACCCCAGGGCCGCCAGGGACGAGATGATGAGCACCCCGATGAGCAGCACGGAGCCGCGCTGGGCCTTGGCCCGCAGGGTGTTGCGAAGGGTCTTCATGGTCCCACCGCCTTGAGGTTGCGGGCCAGCAGGGACTCCAGGTTCACGCGGGTGCCCATGGAGATGCAGCGGGCCGAACCGTCCATGGTGCTGTACTCGAAGGAGACCACGGGGTCGGTGGCGGCGGTCCGGGGCGTGTGCACCAAGGAGGGGTCCTCCTCCACCGAGCAGGCCGTCACCTTGATGCTGAGGGCCCGCAGGTCCTGGGGGCGCGAGTCGGCCACGTTGTCCAGGCGGAAGGTGCCGGCGCCGGTGACGTTGGCGATGTAGGGCTGGATGGTGATGGAGGGGGACAGGCCGGTGGTGTCCACGTCGAAGGCGAAGTCGAAGAACTGCAGGTCGTAGATCCACTCGGCCACGGCCAGGGCGCTGCCGTCCACCAGCGTGGCGCCGTCCACCGCCAGGGTCTCCCGGACCAGATCGGTCTTGCCCGCGGGGGCGCCGGTACGGGTGTCCTGGGCCAGCCGGTAGCGCACGAAGCCCGCCACGCTGACCTCCAGGGCCTCGCCAAAGCCCGAGATGCCGCAGATGGTGCCGCCTTCGATGCGGGGGACAGCGGCGTTCACGCGCACCGTTTGGTCGGCGAAGCTGCTTTCCAGGATGGGCATCATGATCTCGAAGCGGTCCTTGGTGACGATGCGCAGGTAGCGGTTACCGGTGAAGATGGCGTTGAACTCGGACTCGTCCACGGGGAAGGAGGCGTCCGCCTGGAGCGTGATGGTGTCCCCGGTGATGCTGGCGGTGCGGTACAGCTTGCCGCTGAAGAAGTCCCCGAAGAGCACCAGGGAGGCGGGCGAGATGTAGGGGTTGATGTTGGAGACGGGCTGGAAGACGTAGCCCGTGTCGGGGATGAGCTGGAGGGCCTTGAGCCGGTTGGCGGGCTTGGGGCAGACGATGTCATCCAGGGTGCTGTCGGGGGAGGCCAGGAACCCGGCCCGCTTGAGATCCTTGCGCAGGTGCTCGGTGGCGAAGCGCAGGCGGTTCTGCATGTCCATGACCTGATTGCCCACGCGGTAGCCCATGACGGCGTTGTTGTAGATGTAGTAGACGGACACCACCAGGATGGCAGCCAGGGCCACGGAGACCATCAGCTCCACCAGGGTCAGGCCCCTGCTGAGGTGCCCCGCGCCCCCCCCAGAAGAACCCACCGATGAAGCTGTTGCGCGCCCGGACATTGACCACCTCATTTGATGAACATGTTGCGCATGATGGCCCCGCCGATGCTGACGAAGCCAACGTTGGCGGGGTCGTTCTCCATGTCGTCGGGACACTCGTCGTAGAGGCCCACCCGAGAGTTGTCCCGCACCCACAGCACCCGGACGTCGGCCCGCATCAACCAGTCGGCCAGCAGCCACGTCAGGCGGTACTGGACGCAGAAGCGGCGGTTGCGATCCCAGGGGAACTGGGTCAGCAGCCCCGTATCCAGCAGGGCGTCGTTGCCCAGGGGGCCGACCAGCTTCTCCGTGGTGTCGGGGAGCATGGTCCGAAGCCAGCCGCTACCTGAGCCCGGGTTGGGAGAGCCAGCCTGGGACAGGTGGGGGAAGCGGGCGGTCTGGGCGATCATGAGGGTGCCATCCATGGACCACTCGACGGCCTCCAGCTTGAGGGACTCCAGGAGGTGGTTGCCCAGGTTGGCGGCCTCGGCGATGGTACGGGAGCTGCCCACGGCCTGAAGCGTCTGGGCCTGCATCTTGAGGAGGGTGACCAGCCCAAGGGCCGTGAGGGCGACCACGATCATGAGCTCGATCATGGAGAAACCGGCCTGGCTGTTTGCAAGACGCTTCATGGCCTCACTCAAGTTTGGGCACACCGTTATAGGGCACCACCACCCGGCGGATCAGCCCCGTGCTGGCCCCCGAGATGGACAATAGCTCGAGCTCAAAGACGGCCTCGCCGCTGGCGTAGCCGGTGGGTGGAGTGATGACCACGCCGCCCGCGCTGCTGGCCTCCAGGACGCGGCCGTCGGGCTTGATGCACAGGCCCGTGTCCCCAAGGGTGTCGGGGCTTTGGGACTTGATGCGGACCCGGGGGTGGCGCAGGGCGAAGTCCACCACGCGCAGGTTCTCGATGGCGTCGGGGGGGCTGTCGTCGTCCACGAAGTTGTCCGGGGTGCAGGAGGCGCTGATGCCCTCGGTGACGCTGATGGACCCGCGGGTGCCCTCCGTGGCCGGGGCCACCATGACCAGATAGGCGCGGTTGCGCGAGGCCGCCTGGATGCGGGCGAACTCGACCTGGGTGGAGAAGGTGTTGAGGGCGTCGCGGAACTCGCTGTGGGACATGCCCCCGCGGATGACCGGCAGGGAGATGGCCATGAGGCCGATGATGATGATCATGGCGGCAAGGATCTCCATCAGGGTCAAACCCCGCTGGCCGACGCTGACGTCATGAACCCTGGCCATGTACCCCCCCTTGCCGGACTGCCCCCAAACGAAGAGCCAGCCAGCCTACGCATTCTCGCAGAAAGGCGGGGCTTGGGGAAGGCAATTCTCTTTTGGGGGTCAGCCGTGGAGGCCGGGGCGGAAGGCCGTGGCCTTGACGCCGCGATTCTTGTAGCGGTTGCGGATGGCCAGGAAGTGGCTGTGGTTGCGCATGAAGACGTTGATGACCGTGGGGTCGAAGTGGCTGTTGGAGTCGTCCACGATCATGCGGGCGGCCTCGGAGGGGTTCACGGCGTCCCGGTAGCAGCGGTCCGAGGTGAGGGCGTCGTAGACGTCCGCGAGGCACACGATGCGGGCCTCAATGGGGATGGCGTCGGCGGAGAGGCCCGTGGGGTAGCCCGAGCCGTCGTACCACTCGTGGTGGTAGAGGGCGATGCTTTGGGCCTCGGGGGCGGCGTGGGCGGTGACCAGCAGTTCGTGCCCCAGGAGGGTGTGGGCCTGCATCTGTTTGTGCTCTTCTTCGGTGAGCTTGCCCGTCTTCTTGAGGATGCTGTCGGGGAGGCCCACCTTGCCCACGTCGTGGAGGGAGGCGTAGAGGCGGATGCGCTCTACCTGTTCGGCCTCCATGCCCAGCCCCTGGGCCAGCACGGCGCTGTACAGGCAGACCCGCTGAATGTGGTTGCCCGTGTCGTCGTCGTTCAGAGAGGAGGCCTTCTCCAGGGCGGCCACCAGGCCCACGGTCATCTCTTCGATCTCGCGGGTGCGCTTGGAGACCATCTCCTCCAGGCGCTGGCGCTCGGACAGCACCTGCTGCACGTAGGCCTTGAGGCGCAGGGAGGCGCGCAGGCGGGCCCGCAGTTCGCCGCCGTGGACGGGCCGGTAGATGATGTCATCGGCGTCCACGGAGAGGGCCTTGACCTTCTGGTCCACGTCGCTGTAGTTGCCTGCCACCAGGATGACGGGGGTGTTCTTGAGGCCCGGGTCCTGCTTGATGGAGCGGCACAGCTCGAAGCCCGTGAGGGGCGTCAGGGCGATGTCCGCCAGGACCAGGTCGGGGCGGTTGGCGCGGATCTGATCCAGGCCCTCCAGGGCGTTGCCGCTGACCGTGACCATGTAACCAAAGGGCTTGAGGTAGGCCTCAAGCTGCACCGCCAGCTTCTGGTCGTCGCTGAGGACCATGATGTTGAAGCTGCTGACGAAGTTTACCTGGTTCATGGGCTCCCGGGGGGTATCAGTACCACCGGCACGCAAGTTATGACTTTCGGGGGCGGCTGGCAAGATCCTTGCGCCAAATCCTTGAACGCAGGCCGCCAGTTGCGGGTCAAATACGCTGCCAGCCCCGAAGCATCTTGCCCACCAGGCCCCGCTCCATGAGGAGGGTCAGGTGCTTGTCCAGCATGGTGGACTCCCACTCGTTGTAGAGGGGGCGCAGGTTGTCCGGGAAGCTGGGGAAGAAGAGGCGCTTCTCCAGCAGCTCGCTGGTGGGGACGGGGGCGGCCAGGAGGTCCAGGATGGCCTGGTCCCGGCGGGCGATGACGGCGCCGAAGCGGTCCAGGGCCTGGGGGATGTTCTTGCGCAGCACGCCACGGTGGGCGGAGACGTAGACGGAAGGCGCGTAGGACTTCACCAGCTCCAGGGAGGCCTGGTAGGAGGCGATGTCGGACTCGGGTGAGTAGTAGGACGGGCCCAGGGCGGACAGGTCCAGGTCGAAGCCCAGCATGACGCCGCTGAGCTCCTCGAAGAAGCAGTAGTGATCCCTGGTGTGCCCCGGGGTGTGGATGGCCAGCAGCTTGTGGGAGCCGATGTCGAAGCTGCTCTTGCCGTCGTAGAAGTGGGTGGGGGGGCAGGGGCGAAAGCCGCCGGCGGTGGTGGCCAGGCCAATCCAGAGGGCCCGGGCGGCGGGTTCGCGCACGAAGCGGGTGGCCAGGGCGTTGGGGTCGCCGAAGTCATCGCCCGACTCCCGGGGGACGAAGATGGGGACGTCCTTGCCGTTCATCATCCACAGAGACGAGCAGTGCCCCGGGTGGGAGTGGGAGGCGATGATGACGTCCACCTTGTACTGCTTGAAGAAGGCCTGCATGACCTGGGGGCCGCAGCCGCAGTCCAGCAGCAGGCAGCGCTTCCCCTTGACGTAGACCGCGTGGGAGAAGGGGAAGCCGCCCTGGTTATCGGCGGGGACCAGGAAGATGCTGTCGGTGACGGGGAAGAGCTCCATGAGACCTCTTACTTGGGTTGTCTGGTGGGGGCCAAGGGGCGCTTGGAGGCTGCGGGGGCCAGGGTGCCCAGGGTCACGCCACCACCGGGGGCGGCCTTGCCCTTGCCCGGGGACAGGACGGGGAGGCGCTGGTCGCCGGCGTAGAGCCCCGTCACCACGGT
>CAIXZC010000289.1 GCA_903923815.1 uncultured Myxococcales bacterium | reverse complement strand
GCCCCTCCTGACGACAGGGCAGGTGCGCCCCCACTGCCTTCCCATCCAGCAGCCCGCGCCCCAGCAACTGGGCCTTGAACTCCGCCAGCAGGGGCATGGCCCGGTCCTGGACCAGACTGCGATGTTCTTCCACGGACAGGGCCCCACGCCTCATGCGCCAGCGCCCCGACAGCAGGGCCCGCTGGTCCAGCGCGCCCAACAGCTCCTCCGCGGACAGCCTGTACTGCCGCACGCCCCCACCCGGATCGCTGACCACCCGGCTGCGCCCCTTGGCCACCACCGACGAATAGGTGGGCCTGGGTTCGGCGGGGGCCACGGGGGCCGCGGGCGCCTCTCCGCTGCGCAGAGACTCCAGCGTCCGCAGGGCCGCGAAGGCATCCGACGAATAGAACACGGGGGCCCCATAGGCTGGCGCCAGGACCTCCCGCACGTAGGACTCGTTGAGGGCCGCGCCGCCCACCAGCACGGGCACCTTGATGCCCTGCCGCCGGAACTCCTCCAGGTTCTCCTTCATGAGCTCCGCCGAGCGCACCAGCAGGCCGCTCATGCCCAAGGCCAGGGGCCGATGCAGCCGGACGGCCTTCAGCATCTCCGAGGCGTCAACCTTCACGCCCAGGTCCGTCACCTGGTACCCGTTGTTGCCCAGGATGGCCGCCACCAGGTTCTTGCCGATGTCGTGGACGTCCCCCTTGACGGTGGCGATGACCACCTGCCCCAGGCTGGCCTGACTGCCCTTCTCCAGGTGCCCCTCCAGCCACGTGGAGGCGCGCTTCATGACCTCCGCCGACTGCAGCACGAAGGGCAACTGCATCAGCCCCGCCCCGAACAGCCGGCCCACCTCCTTCATGCCCTCCAGCAGCACCTTGTTCAGGATCTCCGAGGGCGCCCAGCCCGCCGCCAGCAGGGCCTCCAGGTTGGCCTCCAGCCCCCCCGGTTCTCCATCGATGACCGCGTCCTTCAGGCGCTCCTCCACGCTGCGCTCGACCCCCTCCTGGGCAACCTTCGTCCGCTGCTGCAGCGCCCCGGCCAGTCCCAGATAGTCCTCCATGGCGGCCTTCCAGGTCTCCGGGTCCCTGGCCAGCAGCAGCGCCTGGGCCGCCCCCCGCAGGTCCTCGGGCAACCTGCCCAGCACCGCAATCTTGCCCGCATTGACGATGGCGCAGGAAAGGCCCCGCTCCACGGCCTCATGCAGGAAGACGCTGTTCAGCACGCGCCGCGCCCCGGCGGTCAGGCCGTAGGACACGTTGCTGACCCCCAGGATGGTGTGACAGGCCCCGTGGCGCCGCTTGAACTCCTGCAGCGCCGCCAAGGTCTCCAGGGCCGCCCCCGCGCTGTCCGGCCCGGAGGCCACGGTGAAGGTCAGCATGTCGAAGATCAGGTCCTCATCCCGCAGCCCGTCCTCGCGGCACAGCCGCAGGATTCGCTCGGCCACCTCCAGCTTGCGGGCCGCCGTCAGGGCCATGCCCTCCTCGTCAATGACCAGGGCCACCAGGAGGGCCCCGTGGCGCTTGGCCAGCTTCGCCACCCGATGCAGCCGTTCCTCCCCCGCCTCCAGGTTCACGGAGTTCAGGATGCAGCGCCCGGGGTGCAGCTCCAGCGCCGCCTCCATGGCCTCCGGGTTGGTGGAGTCCACCATCAGCGGGGCCTTCACGCGGGACACCAGCAACGGCACCAGGGCCCGCAGGTCCGCCACCTCGTCGCGCCCCGGATAGCCCAAGCTGAGATCCAGCACATGGGCCCCACTGCGCTCCTGGTCCCGGGCGGTGCTCACCTGCCCATCCAGGTCCCCCGCCAGCAGGCGCTCTTTGAATTCCTTGCTGCCGTTCACGTTGCAGCGCTCGCCAACCACCAGGGGCGCCGGCTCCTGGGCCAGGGGCACCGCTCCGAACAGGCTGGCCGCGCTGGGCTGGAACACCTTGACCGGGGCCCCAAGGGGCATGCCCTCAACCTGCGCCCGCAGCGCAGCGATGTGCCGCGCAGTGGTCCCGCAGCAACCCCCCAGCAGGGTGGCCCCGCACTGGGCCGCAAAGCCCGCCGTGATCCGGGCGAACTCCTCCGGCGCCAGGTCATAGACCAGCTTGCCCCCCGCATTCCTGGGCAGCCCCGCGTTGGGCATGACCATCACGCGCCCGGGCCACAGGCGCCCCAACTCCTCCACGTGGCGCCGCAGCTCCGCCGGCCCCCCCGAGCAGTTCAGCCCCAGGACGTCAATGCCGAAGGGCTCCAGCACCGCCACCGCCGCCGCCAGATCGGACCCGGACAACAGCGTGCCACCCGCCTCCAGCGTCAGGGACACCAGCACCGGTGCCGTCCCCGCCGGTTGCACCCGCCGCACCGCCGTCAGGCAGGCCTTGATCTGCAACAGATCCTGGCAGGTCTCTATGCACAGACCGTCGGCGCCGCCCTCCAGCAGGCCCTCCACCTGGGGGGCAAAGGAATCCACCAGCGCAGCGAAGGACACCTGCCCCAGGGAGGGCAGCCGATTCCCCGGCCCGATGGACCCCAGCACATACCGATCCCTGCCGTCCGCCGGCATGGCGGCCCGCGCCCGACACGCCGCCTGTGCGGCCTTCACGTTCAGCTCCCGCACCCGCGCCCCCAGGCCATGCTCGGCCAGGGTCAGCGCGCTGCCACCGAAGCTGTTGGTCTCCACCGCGTCCGCCCCCGCCTGGTAGTACCCCAGATGGACTGCCTCCACGGCCTGGGCCTTGGTATCCACCAACACCTCGTTGCAGCCCTCGAAGCCGCCGAAGTCCGCGGCAGTGAGTCCCATGGTCTGAAGGCTGGTCCCCATGGCCCCATCCACTATCAACAAGCCTTTGGTCAGGCGATCACGCAGCAGCATTCCCATTCGCAAATCCTTTCCCCACGAAACAGGGCTGCTACAATAGCGCCCGCCGGCCCCCCTGGCAACCCGGGGGCGCCAAAAACAAGGAGCCATTCCATGCCCTCTCCCAGGCTTGCAGAACTGCTGAAACTCTACCCCTGGCAGCCCCACCCCGAGGGCATGCTGTACCTGGAGACCCACCGCGACGACCTGCGCACGGTGGCCATCTGCCTCTTCCTGCCCGGCACCGGCTCGGCGCCCCACCGGGTCACGTCCAGCAGCGAGCTTTGGTTCCTCCACGAGGGCGAGCTGGACCTGCACGTCCTGACCGCCCCCGGCGCCCCCCCAAAGACCCACCGTCTCAGCCTTGGCCAGGACGGCGGCCTGCCCACCTTCGAGGTCCCCCGCAACCTGTGGCAGGCGGCCACCCTCCCCCACCCGGACTCCTACGCCCTGTGCTCGGTGGTCTGCGCCCCGCCCTTCCACTTCTCCAATTTCGAAACCGCCCCCGAAGCCCTTTTCGCCGCCGGCCGCCTGTGGTAAACCTCAAGCCGTCATTCAAGGTGGTTATCAAATGAAGAAGAATGTCTTCTCGTTTCTTCGGCGCCCCTGGTTCTGGGTCCTCCTGCTGCTGTTGGTCGGGGCCGTCGTAGCGGTGGTGGTGCTGCTGCCCGACGAGGGCCAGCGCTGGCTGCTGCGCCTGGAGGCCCGGGTCCAGGACTCCCTGGGCATCCAGGTGACCCACGACTCCCTCCAGTTCAAGGGCGTGGGGGCCGTGGAGATCCGTGGCATCGAGGGCCGTGTGGCGGACGCCCAGGCGCCCCTCTTCGTGATTGACCGGTTGCTCATAGAGTACGACCCCACGGGTATGAAGGCGGGGCTGCCCCTGATTCTGGGCGTGCTGGCCGACGGCGTCCGCATCCAGGCCTTCAGAAAGGCCGACGGCAGCAGCAACTTTGACGCCCTCCTGCAGCGCCTTGGCAAGGCCGACCAGGACGAGGGCGAGGCCAAGGAGGGGCGGGGGCTCCTGCGGCGCCTGCTTCAACAGAATCCGCCGGTGGAGGTTCGGAACCTGCGCGTCACGGGCCTTGTGGAGGACCCCTCCAAGGGCCTGCGCGTCGCCTTCCGCTACGACAACGGCAACCTCAAGGCCGCCAACCCCTCGGTCAGCGCCGTGGAGACCCGCAGCGCCTTCTCCGGTGGCCTGGAGGACACCGTCCAGGGGGGCCTCATCAAGCTGCACGGCGAGCTGGACTTCACCAACCGTGGCGCCGCCATCTCCGTCAACTTCGGCAAGGGCCTGCCCGTCGAACTGGGCAACTCGTCCCTGCGCCTGCAAAAGCTGACCTGGTCCCGGGACCGCCTGCTGGAGGCGCGCTTCACGGACCTGAACCTGCGGGCCGGCACCCTGGATCTGGGCCTGGAGTACCTGGGCAAGCTGGGTGGCGTCACCAAGGCCCAGGCCGCCGCCGGGGCCATTGAGCGCATCGAGGCCCTGGTTGCCCGCAAGGAGGCCCTGGCCACTACTCTGGACCAGGGTTTTGGTGCCGCCGCTGGCCTGCTGGCGCAGCTTGGCTACTCCAAGGACCCCGTGCTGCGCCTCCAGCAGTCCTGGGGCAAGGCCGCCGTCAGCCTGGCGGGCAAACTTCTGGACCCCATCAGCGGCCAGGCCCTGCACTTCGACAGCGGGCGCTTCCTGCAGACCCGCAGTGAGGGCGCCGGCAAGGGCGACACCGTGCTGGTGGCCGAGCTGGCCAATGCCGACGACTCCAAGCTGTACTGCAAGATCACCCGGGAGGCCGCCTCCCAGGACTACGCCGGTCGCTGCAGCCTGAACTACACGCCCCTGGGCCTGGCGGGCAGCGGCAGCGCCGTCTACTCGGACGGCCAGATCTCCCTGGACTTTGACGGCGCCATGAAGCTGGCCGACCCCTTCTTCTCGCTGGAGGGCTCGGGCACCTGGGCGGACGGCGCCTTTGTCTCCGACTTCCGCCTGGAGACCCGCCTGCAGAATCCCCCCGCCGCCCTGCGCCTTGACGCCGTCGTCCGGGAGGGCCGCTTCCAGGGCGCCTTTGAGGCCCAGGCCGACATCACCGGCTTGCTGCGCAACCTCAAGGCCACGGGCCTGCTGGCCAAGGACCGCTGGAACGCCGAGGTCTCCGCCGACCTGGAGTCCCCTTCGGGCAACGCCGCCGGCTCCGCCCGCGTGGAGGCCTCCCTGGACAGCCGCACGGGCCTGCGCAAGTTCTCCGTGGCCGCCAAGGAGCATTGGGGCGTGGACGTGGGCTCCTTCCGGGTCTTCCTCAAGGGCGCCGGCCTGGACGCCTCGGGCAGCCTGGTCTTCGACGATCTGGCCGTCTCCGAGGCGGGCAAGGACTACAGCCGCCATTTCCTGAAGATGACCGGCATCCGCGTCAAGCCCGGCACCACCACCGGCAGCGCCATGGGCGTCCTGACCAACCTCACGGGCGACAGCAAGGTGGGCCTCAAAGAGCGCCTGCTGGCCATGGTGGGCGAGGTGGAGCTGATGGAGCCCCACCTGATCCTGCGCCAGCCCGCCGACCTGGAGGACGAGTCCAGCGCGGGCTCGGAGGACAAGAACACGGAGGAAGAGGAGGACCGGGATCTGGACCTCAAGCTCCAGGGCGACTCCCGCACCGTGGCCGACAAGACCACCATGGCCGAGCCCCTGCGCAAGGCCATCGGCGGCAGCCTCAAGTCCATGGAAGACCGCCTGCGCGCCGGCATGGCCCTGATGACCCGCCT
>CAIXZC010000288.1 GCA_903923815.1 uncultured Myxococcales bacterium | reverse complement strand
TCTACCTGAACATCATCGAGTGGGGTCAGGACATCTACGGCCTCTCCCAGGCCTCCTGGCACTACTTCGGCATCGCCCCCTCCCAGATCACCATCTCCCAGGCGGCCTTCCTCACCGCCTTCATCCCCCAGCCGCGGCCCTTCGACCAGCGCTTCAAGGAGGGGTTCAAGGAGGGCGGCCGGGACTCGGCGTGGCGCAAGTGGTGGGCCCGGCGCCTCAGCCTGGTCAAGCGCATCGGCAAGTTCATGGTGAACAACTGCGACCGCCTGGACAGCAAGTGCCCCGGCAACGCCTCCCCCATGTGTGGACGCATGGCCAAGATCTGCGGCGGCGAGCGCAGCCTCTTCTACGAAATCGACAACCTCAAGGACCTGGACCGGATTGTGGCCGAGCCCGGAGACCCCGCCGAACGCCGGGACGCCGCCGCCTACAAGACCGAGCCCGAGGACCACAACGATCCGGTGGATTTCTAACCACCCAGGAGTCCCCATGCCCCGCTATCGCACCATCCCTGGCCCCCGCAGCAATCAGCCCCGGCGCCTTCACCATCGCCTGGCCCTGGGCCTGACCCTCGCCCTGGGCCTCGCCATCCTGGCGGCCCTGGTGGCCTTCCGCGCCATCCTGCTGCCCTTCGTCATCGCCGGCATCCTGGCCTTCGTCTTCGAGCCCCTGGTCACCCGCATGGCCGCTTACCGAGTCCACCGCGTGGTGGGCGTCCTGGTCATCTACCTGGCGCTGGGCCTGGGCATCCTGCTGTTCGCCCAGTTCCTCACCCCCGTCATCAAGGCCGAGTCTGGCCGCGTGGCGGGCGCAGCCAAGGTCATCCTGGGCAGCACCCCGGCCATGTACAACCGCCTGGAGCAGCGCGTCGCCGACCTCATCGAGACCCTGGGCGGCGCCGAGATTCCCCTGCTCATCCCCGACGTCACCACAGGCCCCCATGTCATCTTCCCCGCGGGCACCGAGGCCGCTGCCCAGCCCGCCCCCGTCCCTGCGCCCAAGCCCAAGGCCACCCCGGCGCACAAGCCCGGCACCGCCACCGCCGACCCCGAAGTGGCCCCCACCGAGGACGGCAGCCCCGGTCACCTGGACCTCAAGGACAAGGCCGTGGAGGCCCTCCGCAGCGGCGTCTCTCGCCTGGGCGCCTCCCTGCTGTCCTCCTTCATCAAGCTCTTCCAGGAATTCCTGGCGGGCCTCTTCAGCGCCCTGCTGGGCCTGCTGGTCATCTTCATGGTCACCCTCTACCTGCTGGTGGACGCCCCCCGCCTCAAGACCCGCGTCCGCGCCCAGGTGCCCCGCGCCCTCCAGCCCCACTACGACGAACTCCTCCAGCGCCTGGACGCCGGCCTCTCCGGCGCCATCCGCGGCCAACTGCTCATCTGCCTCGTGAACGGCCTGCTGTCCCTGGTGGGCTTTCTGATCTTCATCCCCGACTACGCCGTAGTCCTGGCCGCCTTCGCCGCTGTCCTCAGCCTCATCCCCATCTTCGGCACCATCCTCAGCTCCATCCCCGTCATCCTCATCGGCCTCACCATCGACCTGGGCACGGCCCTTGGCCTGACCCTCTGGATCCTCGGCATCCAC
>CAIXZC010000287.1 GCA_903923815.1 uncultured Myxococcales bacterium | reverse complement strand
TAAACAGCATGAACTTCTTCGATTACAGTGAATTCTGGCTGCCCGTGGTGTGTGTCTCCGCGGCCACGGCGGCGGCGGCCTCGGCTGGTGGGGTCCAGTTGCTGACCCGGCGGGCGGTGTTCCTGCCCGCGGCACTGGCCCAGGCGTCGGCCCTGGGGGTGGTGTTGTGCTTCCTGGCGGGACACCGCTGGGGGCTGCCCCTGGACCGCTGGTTCATGGATCCGTTCCTGTGGGCGGTGGCGGCCGGCGTGCTTGCCTCCCTGGGGCTGTCCCAGCCCAGGGAGCGGGGCGTCTTGACCCGTGATTGGCTATTGGGCGCGGTCTTCGTGCTGGCCTCCAGCGGCATCCTGCTGCTGGGCAGTCTGGTTCCCCAGGAGACCCACGACATCCAGGGGCTGCTGTCGGGTAGCGGGGTCGCCCTGGGTGCCGGGGACGCCACCTTCCCGGTGGTGACCAGCGCGCTGGTCCTGGGCTTCCATCTGCTGCTGCTGCGCCCCCTGTCCGGGGTGGCCTTTGATCCCGCCCACGCGCGGGTCCAGGGGCTGCCCGTGGGCCTTCTGGAGGGGGCCCTGTTTGTCCTGCTGGGGGTGGGCGTGGCGGCCAGCACCAAGGTGTCGGGCAGCATCCCTGCCTTCGCCTTCAGCATCTTTCCCCCGCTTGCGGCCCTGGCCCTGGTGAGGAACTTCTGGTGGGTGGTACCAGTGGCTGCGGCCCTGGGCGCTGCGGGCTCATTTCTTGGTTATTGGTTTGCGTTCCAGACGGGGCTCCCCGCGGGGGCGTCCATGGCGGCGATGGTGGGGGTGATGGCCCTGGTGGGCCTGGGGATCAGTGCAGGTCGGCGCGCTCGTTGGGGCCACCAAGCCAGGCGAAGGGAGTGCCCTGGACCTTCTGGCAGTCCTCCCGGTTGCAGACCCGGCCATCGTTGATCCAGGAGTCGTTCCTGGCGTTGAACACAAAGGGGCCACAGGAGATGGTGCGGGGCTCTCCGGGGGGCAGCAGCAAGCCGGGCACGGGCTCCTTCACCAGGGGCGGGGGCGGGGGCAGCAGGGGCTTGCCCGCGGCGTCAACCAGCACGCAGCGCTTCTTGCAGGGGCCGCCGGCGCAGTTCTGGAAGGCCACCGTCAGCCGCAGCCCGGTCTGGCCGAAGGCGATGAAGCGCCCGCAGGCGTTCAGGTCGGCGCACTGCCGGAACTCCTCGGGCAGTTCCAGCTTGGTGGCCTGGGCCCCGGGGGGCGGCGGGGGCAGTTGGCCGGCCTTGGGGCCAGCGGGGGCGTTGATCTTGCGGGCTGCCTGGGCGGTCACCCACTCCTGATCAACCACCGTGGCGACCTTGGTCAGGGCCAGGGCGCGCTGGTTCTCGGCCTCGTCCCAGTTGCCTTCCATGGGAGGCCGGACGGAGATGGTGGGCTGCCCCTGCAACACCACCATGGGGATGAAGCGATCCCGGGCGTGGGTGGTGGCCGCGCCTCCGAAACCCTGGATGATGAAGTCCGTGGCAGTGAAGCCAGACACCACGACGCGGGGCTCCCTGGCGGGGAGGCGCAGGTCAATCACATGGATCTTCTGCTCGGCCGCGAACCAAAGCAGGTCGGCCATGCTGTCCAGAGCAGCATTCTCCACAGGCTTGTCGTACAGCTTCTGTCGGAACTTCCCGTCCATGGTGGTGGCAAGGATGCCGTCTCGGGACCAGGTCAACACCACGCTGCGTCCCTTGGCGCCGGCTTCCAGGGCCTTCAGGAGCGGCGCGCCGCTTTGGGCCTGGGTGGGGGCTGGGTTCACCAGGGAGAGCAACAGACAGGCAAGGGCTAGGAGTTTCTTCACGGGTTCCTCCGTTTCAAAGTCACGGCGGGCAGGTTATCTCAAGCGCCAAGTATTTCCAAGGCCCCTGAAGGCGGAGGCCCGCTCCCTCACGGTCGCGCTTCGGACGGTGACCCGATCCGCTTGCTGCCAGCGCGGGGGGGCCGGGCCTGGAGGCAGCCTTCAGTTCTGGGTGGTGTCGGTGGTCTCGTCGTGGTCGGCCTCAAAGGGCTCCACGTGGGCGGTGACGGTGGTGCAGGGGAAGCGGGAGAGGATCTTGGCGTTCAGGTCGTCCGTGATGCGGTGGGCATCCAGGGTCTTCATCTCCGGGTCCACCATCAGGTGGAACTCCACGAAACGCTGGGCGCCGGCCTTTCGGGTCCGCAGGTTGTGGACGTTGATGACGTCTTTGCATTCCAGGATCTGGGCCCGGATCCATTCCAACTCCTCCTCGGGGAGGCTGCGGTCCATGACATCGTAGAGGGCCTGGCGGGACAGGTCCCAGGAGGCGCGCAGGATGAGCAGGGCTACGGCGATGGCAGCCACCGGGTCAATCCACCAGAGGGACAACGCGGGGAAGAAGGTCTGCCCCAGGGTGATCACCGCCAGGGCCCCAAGCACGCCCACGGAGGTCCAGACGTCCGTGCGCAGGTGCCAGGCGTCGGCCATGAGCGCCATGGAGTCGGTGGCCTTTCCAACCTTGAAGAGGGCCGCCGACACAAAGTGATTCAGCACCGCTGACAGGGCCATGATGAGCACGCCGGGGAGGGCATTCTCCATGGGCTCACGGTGCATCAACTTGAGGACCGATTCGTGGATGATCCAGACAGCCGCCACCAGGATGAGGACAGCCTCCACGGCGCCGGAGATGTTCTCGATCTTGCCGTGCCCGTAGGGGTGCTCCCGATCCGGGGGTTTGCTTGAACTGCGCACCGCGAACAGGGCGATGAGGGCGGCCACCAGATCCATGCCGGAGTGGATGGCCTCGGAGATCACGGACACCGAGCCGATCAGCAGGCCAACCATCAACTTGCCCACCACCAGCACCGAGTTGGAGGCCACGGAAAGCAGGGCCACCCTCGTTTTGGTCGATTTGACGTCCATGAACATCCCCAACCACCAAGGGGCGCAGGATACATCGACCCCCCTGTCCTGTCAGCGACAAAGTGTTTGACACCATTTGTTTTACCGGTGTAATCTCTTGGCATCGTAGAAATTCGCGCCGAAGAGTGGGGCAAACCCTTGGGGAGGGGACCCTGCTCTTCCCAGACTCAAGGGGGGAACATGGGAACCCAGAAAGACGCGAGCCCTGAACAATTGGTACATGCCATGTTCTACGAGGCACCAATCATGATGTTCATGGTCGGCAGCGATTACCGGGTGGAGGCCATGAACCGCGTGGGCAGCGAGTTCGCCGGGGTCACGGGGAAGCAGTCCTCCGGGGGCCTGCCGCCGGGAGAGGTGCTGCGGTGTGTGCAGGCCATGCGTGTGGTGGACGAGTGCGGCAAGGGTGAGGCCTGCACGGGTTGCGTGGTGCGGAACACCCTTAAGGAGACCATGGAGACCGGGCGCGCGGTCAAGCGGCGCCAGGGGGTCATGGAGATCCTGAAGGACGGCCGGCTGCTGTCCGTCCCTGTGGCCATCTCCACCAGTCTGGTGCCCCTAGGGGAATCCAAGCCCAAGGTGCTGCTGACGGTGGACGACCTGACCAGCCTGTTCGAGGCCAAGGGCAATCTGAAGAAGACCTTCGCGGCCCTGGCTAGGACCCAGCGCAAGGCCCGCCTGGGAAGTTGGGAGTATGACGTCACCACGGGGCTGGTCTCCTTCAGCCGGGAGATCATGAAGATCTACGGCATCAGGCATGAGGGCTCGACCCTCCCCATCCGGGTCTTCTACGACCGTCTGCACCCCGAGGACAGGCCCGACGTTGAAGCCCTGGTGCGGTCCGCCACCAAGGGTCGTTGGAAGGCGGACCATCTGTTTCAGTACCGGGCCAGGATCGGCAACGGCAACGAGCGCTGGATGGAGACCCAGATGGAGTCCGTGCCCAACGGTGGCGGCGGTTGGCTGGTCTTCGGCGTTACCCAGGACATCACCGATCGCAAGGTCACCGAGTTGGCCCTCCAGGACTCGGAGCAGCGGTTCAGGAAGTTGTTCGAGAGCATCCAGGTCGGGGTCGTGCTGGTGGACGCCAACACCCGCACGGTGGTGGATGCCAACCCCATGGCCCTTTCCATGATGCTGCGGGAGCGCGAGGAGGTCATTGGCCGCCAGTGCCACAACTTCCTGTGCCCCTCCATGGAGGGCGAATGCCCCGTGCTGGACGATGGGCAGCCTGTGGAGAACGCCGAGAGGACCCTGTTGGACTCCAAGGGGCGCGCGGTGCCGGTCCTCAAGAGCGTCACCGCCATTGATTACTTTGGCAGGCAGATTTTGTTGGAGAGCTTCCTGCCCATCCCCGGGAAGAAGCCCCGGAAGCTGTCGGTCTTGAACCGCAAGAAGACCTGACCCTCGATTGGCCCCCCGAGGCCCCCCCCGACACCACCTTCACTGCTTGGCCGAGACCTCGGTCAGGTTCCAGAACTCGTCCGCCAACCAGATGCGGCCGGCACCTTCGCTGTAGCCCAGGAAGACCACCACGGCGCGGACCCCGGCGGCCTCCAGTTCGGCAAGCTGGGCGGGGGTCACGGCGGGGTCCAGGGCGGGCTCGAAGAGGAACTCCTCGGCGAAGTTGTGGTGCTGGGGGTGGTAGGTCTGGGCCCACTGGTCGGTGAGGACCAGGGGCTGGGTGGTGAGGCCCGTGAGGGTGGTCTGGACGAAGGCCACTGCGGGGGCCGTGTAGCCGGCGGTGGGGCCCTTGGGGGAGGGCGGCCAGTAGAAGTCGGTGGTGACGGCGAGGCCGTCCTGGCCCTGGGCGCTGCGCTGCTGGGGCAGCAGGTCCTGGGGCGCATAGGTTTGGCAGGGGCTCAGGCGTACGAACTCCTCGTTGCGGGAGGCCAGGGTGCCATCGTAATCAATGTAGACTTGGGGGTTGGCGTAGGTCCGGCGCAACTGGACGAACTGGCGACTGGGCAGGCCGAACATGGCCTCCTGGGAGGTGCTCTGGTGGGCGGTCTGGAGGGCCAGGCCCCAGCCGTCGTCGAAGCCGCCGCTGCTCCAGTCCACATTGATGCTGGCGGTGTTGTACTCGCCGATCTCCAGGGTGGTCTTGAGGGTCGCCAGGTCGGTGCCGTCGGCGGTCACGGTCTTGAGGGCGCCCTGGGCGACGTACTGGGCCGAGACCTGCTGCAGGAAGGCGTTGGTGACCTGGCCCTGGGCGACCCAGGTGCCGTTGGTGCGCAGGGTCAAGCGGGCCTTGCTGCGGTGGAGGGCGAACAGGTCCGAGCCTTCGCCCTGGGGGACGCACCAGTCGGCGGCTTCGGGCAGCAGGAAGTAGCCCAGGGTCTCCTGGCCGGGGAGGGGCAGGCGTCGAAGTTGTTTGAGCACCAGCTTGCCGGGCTTCATCTTTTTGTATTCGAGGTCCAGGGAGTACCGCTGGGCCTTGGTCTCGGCGGCCCAGGCGGCGGAGGCGTCCAGCAGGAGGTCGGCCAGGGCGCGGTACTCGGTTTCCCAGTCCAGGACGGTGTCACCCAGCAGCACCAGGTTGGAGGGGCGCGTCAGGTAGACGTAGGTGTTCCAGTCGTAGAGGGTGATCAGCACCTCCTCGGGGGTGGCGCCGCCGCTGGGGTTGGTGACGGAGTTGGCGCCCGGGAGGCTGACCAGCTTGATGGTGGTGGAGTCGTCGGTGACGGTGAGGACCGCCACGCCGTTGGCCAACTCGTCGTCGTCGGGGAAGGACTGGTGGACCAGCAGGGCCATGCCCGTGTCGGCCTCGGCCACGCCACGGCGCAGGCGCTCGGCGTAGGCGTCCAGGGTGTAGAAGCTTTCGTAGACCTTGCGGGCGGCGCGGAAGAAGCCCCGCTCCTCGGGCTGGGCGGGGTTGCAGGCGCTGGGGCCGCTGGCGTCGTCGTCCAGGTCGTCGGCGAGGCAGGCGCTGAAGCTCTCGTAGAGGCCGGCGGCCACGAAGGATTCCGCGTCCTCGGCGTTGCTGGAGCTGCGCACCCGCACCTTGGTGGTGGGATCGAAGCCAGCCAGGGCGTCCAGCAGGTGTCCTTGAAGATCCTGAGGAAGGGTGTGGGCGGCCTCCTTGATGAGGGCGCGCACCTGGGCCAGGGCGGCATCCAGGGCGGGCATGTTGGGGGGCCATTGGAAGGGGGCCAGAAGCTCGTCGATGCGGGCGCGCAGGGTCCGCTGCTGGCCGTCAGTGGAGGCCATCAGGGTGTCCCAAGTGACCATCGAGAGGGCCACGGAGGCGGGGGAGTTGTCGGGCACCGCGCGGTTCAGGACGCCCATGCCCACGGCCTTGCCCCCGAAGCAGGCGGCGTCAGCCTGGACGGTGTCGGCGGCGTCCAGGGCCAGGATACCGGGGCCGCAATCCTTGACGGGGAAGTCCAGGGGGGGCGGGGTCTTCAGTTCCTTCAGGCTTTGCAGGTCCTGGGGCGTGAAACCCTGGTTCGTGGGCAGCAGGTGCACGGCGCAGCCAGTCCAGTCGGCGGCGGCCACCAGCAGGACCTCCTGATCCACCAGGGCCAGGGCGGCGTCCACGGCGGCGGGGTCGGCCAGCCACGCAAAGGGTGTGCCCAGGGACTGGGAGTAGATGGCCACGTGGGAGTTGAGGGTGCCAGGGCGGGTGCTGACGACGCCCGCCAGGATGGGCAGCTCGGCGGGGACCAGGTCCGTCAGCAGGATGTCCGTGGGCAGCAGCTCGCCGGTCAGGTAGGCCGGCAGGATCTGTTCGTAGGAGAAGTGGCGCAGGCGCCCCAGGGCGTAGCCCGTGCTGTAACAGGCACCGGAGCTGCCCCAGGCATCCGCCGCGCTGACCCTGACCCCGTTGGCCTCGAAAAGCTGGGGGCAGGCGCGCACCGTGGCGTCCTGTTCGGCGCCGGGGAAGTACAGGGGCGTGAGGGGCTTGTCGTAATCGAAGGAGGCCACGACGGCGTCCAGGATGGCCCGCACCAACTTGGGGTGCAGGGGGTCCTGGGAGACCAGTTGTACGCCGACTTCATTGGGCTCGAACCAGCGTGGCGCCACCACGGCCCCCAGGATGGCCACCCGCCCCTCGTCGTACAGCGTGACGGCGTCGAACTGGGCGGGGGTCAGACCCTCGAAGGGGGCCAGATGGTCGGCGGCAAAGTCGTAGTGGAACAGGTACTGCTGGCTGTCCTGGAAGTAGACGCTGTCCAGGTCCTCCAGGAACACCGTGAACTTGATGAACATGGGTCCGTCCTGGCCCGCAGCGCCAGAGTAGAAGGGTTCCTCCCAGCCGAAACCGACGCTGTTCTTCCAGGACTCATTGGGGGCAATCGCCGGGCCGGGGCCCTGCGCGGGCAGGTCATACTCCGGGTTGCAGGAGGGGGCGGGGGGGAGGTCCGCGCCAAGATCGCCGGTCTGGTCGTCGGCCAGATCGTAGCCGTCCAGTTGCAGGTCCCCGCCCGTGGTGTCGCCAAGGGTGTCGGTCAGGGTGTCCGAGGTGGCGGCGGTGCAGGACAAAAGCAGCAGCGCAAGGCAGGTGGCAAGAAGGACTCGAAGCATCAGGGCCTCCTGGGAAGGAAAGGACGGGGCGATTCTAATGACGACGGGGGCGATTGCCAACGGGGGATGGACGTAATGGACATCATGGACGGCG
>CAIXZC010000286.1 GCA_903923815.1 uncultured Myxococcales bacterium | reverse complement strand
CGGCCCCGCTGCGCCACAGCTCCACCAGGGTGCCCGTCTCCAGGTCCAGCACTTCTGTCAGGCGCCCGAAGCGCGACAGGGGCACGCGGTAGGAGTAGGGCCGGATGACCCGGTCCAGCAGCACGTAGCGCCCGCTGGGGGAGGCCTCGGCGCGCAGGAAGATGCCCGTCAGCCCCAGGTCCTTGTGGCGCCCATCCAGCGACACCAGGTGCAGCCGGGACGTGAAGTAGTGATCGAAGAGGGCCTCGTCCTCGCGGTTCCGCAGCAGGTTGGCGTAGCTGCGGGCGGGGGCCTTGCGGCCGGTGCTTTCCTCGACCATGGGACCCTTGGGGGTCTGGTCGCCCTGGGGAGCCTGGCCCGGGAACTCCTGCACCAGGCACAGCAGCCGGCGAGAGTCGGGCATCCAGCTACAGGGCTCGGTGGGCAGGGAGTTCAGAGGGCCCAGGTCCAGGCGCGTCACGTTGCCCGAGGACACGTCCACCAGCACGGGCTGGCAAGAGTCATCCCGCGCCTCGATAAGCAGCACGCGGCGCGAGTCCGGGGACCAGGAGAGGCCGTCAATCAGCGCCCCCTCAAGGGCCGGGACGCGGGTGATCTCGCCGGAGGCCACGTCCACGAAGGACAGACCCGTGCCGAAGTTGAAGTCCGCCTCCCGACGGCGCACCGGGTCCACCAGCAGGCCGCCCAGCCCCAGGGTCGACCGGGACATCTCGCCAATGGAGGGCAGCGACGAGCGCTCCAGCAGCATGAGGGTCTGCTGGTCCGGGGACAGCCCGAACACCGGCGGCGGCGCCTGGTCCACCAGTTGCTTCAGGACCTCCGAGGGCTCCTGGTAGGCGCCGTTCCCCAGGGGCCCCTGGGCCTCGTCTCCAAGTGCGGGGGCGGCCCCCAAAAGGGTTGCCATGACTGAAGCTGCCATCAGGGTCTCCTTGAGCAGGCTGAAGTTCATGAGGACTCCAGTTCCGGGGCCGTCATTGCTGGTAGAAGTTGATGTGACCCACCACCAGCCTGTCGGGCGTGGGGGCCCCAGGCAGCAGCACCCTGGCGCCCGCCGGCCCCGCAAGTTTGAAGGCACCGCCCCCAGCCAAGGGAATGACCAGGTCGGCATCGGGCTCCTCTTTGATGTCTCCGGCGGAGAAGTACAGGCGCAGCAGGCCGTCCCAGTTCTCCTTGACCTCCAGCCGCCCGATCACCCGGCCGTGGTGTTCCAGGTAGGGGCCCTCCTTGGCAATGCCAGGGGCGCGGACCGGGTCATAGGTCACCCAGATGCAGTCCAGGCCAGCGATGAAGCGGTCCCGGTCGTAGCCCCGGTTCTCCACCAGGGCGTACAGCTCGCCCGCTGGGGGATTGAATACCTGGGGCAGCTTGGGGCGTGGGCCCACGGCGGGCAGGAAGTGGGTCGACAACTTGGGGTACAGGATGATGACGCAGAAGGTGAAGGTGGCCACCACCAGGAAGGAGGCCGCCATCATCCACAGGGCCCGGTACACCGACAGGCGCTGATCCACCGGGAGGCCGTAGTACCAGCGGGTGAAGGGGTCGCGCTTGGGGATGTGGAGGGCCACGATGCGGGAGACCTCTTCGGGGCCAAGGCGGTTCCTAAGGAAGGGGGTGGGCCCGGTGTCCTCGGGGAACATGCTGGGCACCACCTCGCCGGGGAAGACCTCGGAGGTGTCCTTGAACTCGGGGTCGGTGTTTTCGCCCGTGTCCTCGTCGTCGATGTTGCGGGAGGGCGCCTTGCGGGCCAGTCCGGTGCGCTTGGTGATGGGCCCCTGGGGGCTGGTGATGGGGCGGGTGATGGGCTTGGCGTCGCCAGCCTTGTCTTCCAGATCCACTGTTTCTTCGTGCTTCATCCACGCCACCCCTGCCACCGGCGCAGTCTAACAGAAGGGCGAATAGTGGCAAGTTGGGATGGGTTTGTTTCTTGAATAGTTTCCCAGGCACGGATAAAGTACTGCCCACGCGTGACCCGCGCGTCCGACCCTGAACGGAGATGCTGGTGATGACCGATCCGGTTCTTCAGCTGCGACTGGTGCGCATCATCGACGCCGCTCCCCCGCCTGGGGCCAAGGCTTCCGAGGCTGGGGCCTTCCCCATGGAGGTGGTGGACCGCCTGCTTTCCCTGCTGGCCGCAAGCGAGCAGGAGCTGGCCGAGGCGGAGACGGGCGAACTTCCCCCCGAACTCGAGCTGGCCGTGGTGGAGGACGAGCCCCTGACGCCCCCCGACGCCGAGATGGCGCCGCCCATTCCCCAGTCGGCGCTGACGGCGGTGGACCTGCCGCCCCTGTTCGCCGAGGACACGGGCCAGATCTCCTGGTCCACGGCCCACGACCTGCTGTACGAAGACATCCTGTGGCTGTTCAAGACGGGCGACAACGAGGGCGCCATCGAGGCCCTGGGGCGCCTGATGGACCTGGCCGACGGCACGCCCGAGCTGACACGCTTCCTGGAGATCAACCAGAAGAAGCTGCTGGGGCTGTTCGAGAAGCTGGTTGGCCCCACCGCGGGTGTGGTCAAGTTGAACGGGGACCACGACTTCGAGCATCGCTACTTCCATGACGCGGCGGCCATCAAGAACCTCCTCAAAGAGGTGGCCGCTGGGCCCACCATCTCGGACCTGACCGCCAACACTGGCGGCAATCTGGTGCGCACCTATGCCGTGCTGTTCCGCCTTGGGCGGGAGGGCATGGTCGAGAACCCTGTGCCAGGTGCCCGTTCCTGAAACAAAACCGGGCAAGGAGTCGGCATGCGACGGACCTTGAGCTTTGCGATGGGTGTGGTCCTGGTGGGTCTTGCCCTGGCGGGTTGTGGTTCCTCCGGCGGCGCCAAGCCGGGGCCCGAGGCCGGCACCCCCTGCACACCTGAGGAGGTGGGCCAGTTCAACTGCGGCTCCGCCAACCAGCTTGAGGCCGTGGTGCGCTGTCAAAGCTACCTGGACGCCGGCGTCTGGGTGGCCGCCGAGCTGTGCCCCCCCGGTGCCATCTGTCTGGAGAACGACTGCCGCGTCCCCTACGGCGTGGACGTGGGCCTGCTGCCCGACGCGGATGTGGGCGGGTCCGGCGGCGAGGTCCTCCAGGACGCCCACGTTGACGGCATCCCCGAGGTCGCCCCCGGTGACGGCACCCCCACCCCCGACGTGGACTCGGGCCTGCTGTGCGAACCCGGCACCCGCATCTGCCTTGGACAGACGGTCATGGGCGTGTGCCTCCAGTCGGGCCTCAGCTACCGCTCCGAGGACTGCCCCGAGGGCCTGTTCTGCACCTCCGGCGTCTGCAAGGACAAGGTCTGTACGCCCGGGGAGCCCGAGGGCATCTGCGTGGGCCCCGCCATGTTCTCCCGCTGCAACGGCACGGGCACCGACTGGGAGTGGGCCGAGTGCGAGTCCGGCTACAGTTGCTACCAGGGCGGCTGCGTGAACTACAAGTGCCCCCCCGGCACCACCATCTGCAAGGGCTTCTACGCCGTCCAACAGTGCCAGCCCACGGGCGATAACAGCTACGACTGGGTCATCACCGACGAGTGCAGCGACGGCGTGTGCCGGGACGGCAAGTGCCTCAGCGCCTGCGAAGTGGACCTGAAGGAAGACAGCTACCTGGGCTGCGAGTACTACGCCGTGGACCTGGACAACGTGGAGGGCGGCCAGTACCAGCTTGTGGCCTTGGTCGTCTCCGTCCCCGGCGGCGGCGGCTCGGCCACCATCTCCGTCACCGACATGAGCCTGGTGCCCCCCCGGGAGCTGACCCCTGAAGAGCTGTCCGTGGTGGACATGGTCGTCCCCGAGGGCAGCCTCAAGGTCTTCATGCTGCCCGGCGGTCGCGACATCGACGGCACCGTTCAGACCAACCGCAGCTTCAAGGTGGTCAGCACGGCCCCCGTGACGGTGCACCAGTTCAACCCCCTGAACGGCGAGAACGTCTTCACCAACGATGCCTCCCTGCTGCTGCCTTCCAACGGCGGCGGCCAGGAGTACTACGCCCTGTCCTGGCCCATGCGCGAGGATGCGGCCGCCACCCTGCGCGGCTTCGTCACCATCGTGGCCACCCAGGATGGCATCACCAAGGTCTCCGTGACCCCCACGGCCCCCATCGTGGCGGGCGTGAACGTGGCGGGCATGGCGGGCAACCCCCTGGAACCCTACCTGTTCTTCCTGGAGCAGGGCGACGTGCTGAACCTGGAGACGGACGGCCAGCACGGGGCGGACCTCAGCGGCACGCGCATCATCTCGGACAAGAAGGTCAACGTCTTCGGCGGCCACGAGTGCGCCAACATTCCCATGTACCCCTCGGTGGTGAACTACTGCGACCACATTGAGCAGCAGCTCATCCCGCTGACGGCCTGGGGCAACCACTACGTCGCCGACGCCTTCTTCCCGCGCAACGGCAGCCAGATGGATACCTGGCGCGTCCTGTCCGGGGCCAACGGCACCAACGTGAACCTGGTGCCCGCCCTGGCGGGTCCCTTCAAGAACCTCAAGAAGGGCCAGTGGGTCGAGTTCCAGACCGCCCAAAGCTTCGAGATCAACGCCAACAACCCGGTGTCCGTGGGCCACTACATGCAGGGCTCCAACTACACTGGCCACGACAACGCCTGCGGCAGCACGGGCATCGGCGACCCCGCCCTGACCCTGGTGGTCCCCGTCGAGCAGTACATGCAGGAGTACGTCTTCCTCATCCCCGGCACCTACCAGCAGGACTACCTGAATGTGGTCAAGAAGAAGGGCTCCACGGTGGTGCTGGACGGCGTCCCGGTCAGCCAGACCTTCACCGCGGTGGGTACGGACGGCGCCTGGCTGGTGGCCCAGGTCCCCGTGGCCGACGGCACCCACAAGATCACCGGCACCGACGTCTTTGGCATCACGGCCTACGGCTATGACTGCGACGTGTCCTACGCCTATCCGGGCGGACTCTCACTGAAGAATGTGCAAGAAGGAAACTGAGGCGGGGGGGACCGGGGGGGCCTAGAGGGTCTCGGTCATGGTCCAGTCGTCGATGTACAGGACGGGGGCCTCGGTGCCGGCGGCGGGGTCGGGCCAGTTCTCGTCGTACAGGCGGATGAAGCCGCGCACGGAGGCCTCGCCAGCGGCGACGGTCTTGGTGAGGGTCAGTTCCTGCCACTCGGCGTTGTCGTCGGTGAACTCCTGCAGGTTGCCGTACTCGGTGCGGACCTTGGCGCCGCCGGCGTCATAGAAGTACATGGCCAGACGGCCGTTGCCCAGGCTGTCGTTGTCCAGAGCCCAGACCTTCAGGGTCACGGTGGAGCCCTCGGTGACGGGCATGGCGTATTCCTGCTCGAAGTCCTGGTTGTTCGCGGAGGTCCAGGTCAGCTTGCAGGAGGCCACGCCGCCGTGGAACACGGTGGTGACGCGGTTGGCGGTGTAGGCGCCGGTGCCCTTCAGGAAGTCCGCGGGGGGGTCATCCTGGCCCTCTTCCTCGAAGCCCCAGTTGCTCATGCCCTGCTGGGCGGGAGTGGTGTCGGGCAGAGTGTCGGGCAGGGTGTCCGGCAGCGTGTCGGGGGTGGTGTCGATGGCGGTGTCCTGGGCGGTGTCGGGCAGGGTGTCCGGCAGGGTGTCGGGCAGCGTGTCCGGGGTGGTGTCGATGGCGGTGTCCTGGGCGGTGTCCTGCGCCGTGTCCAGGGGGGCCACGGTGTCCGTGCCGCTCTTGGCATCGTCGCTACCACAGGCGCCCACAGCCAGGGCCAGGCCAGCCACAACAATAGAGGTCTTGCGGAACAGGGAAAGCTTCATTGATTCCTCCTTGGAACGAAAAGCAATTGCCGGGGTAACTTATCACAGCATCTTGCCCAAGGGAAGACCCTGCTAGGTGTTGGGGACGGACCCGGGGTAGGTGTTGGGGACGGACCCGGGGGACGGAGCCTGGGGGACGGAGCCTGGGGACGGAGCCGGCTGGCCCTTGCGGGGCAGGGTTTGGGCGGTGTAGTGTTCGCTGGTTGTTTTTGGGCGCGGGGTGCGGGTTCATGCGCGAGTTGGTGTTTGATCAGGGGAGTCTGTTGCTCCGTCCCTCGGGGGACGCGGAGACCTGGGGGCCTTTTTTGGACCTGGGCTTTGTG
>CAIXZC010000285.1 GCA_903923815.1 uncultured Myxococcales bacterium | reverse complement strand
GGCCGGGGGGATTGTTCCCCCCTCTCCGCCTAGCCCCTTCAAGCGGCACACGCCCCCCTTTTTAGAGGTAAGCCACTTGAAGAGGCTGCCTCCGAAGCGTCACCCCACGTCCCGGCCCAACAGACCTTGGCGTCGCTTGCCCACCGCCACGCTAGAGTGAGCCCTTGCGGTCGGGGTTCGGATAGGTTTTGGGGGTTCGGAGTGGTGGGGTAGGTGGGGCTAGAGCTCGTCGTCTTTGTTCAGGCTGGAGGAGGTCTTCTCGCGCATCTTCTTGAGCAGCGCGTCGAAGCCTTCGTTCTTCAGGATCTTCACGAAATTTGTGCGGTAGTTGCGCATCACGGAGACCTCGTCCACCACCAGGTCGTAGGCCAGCCACGCGGGGCCCTTCTTCTGGAAGCGGTAGTCCACGTCCACCTCGGTCTCGCCGCTCTTGATGGTGGTCTGGACCTCCATGCGGTCCCCGGCGGTGTTCAGGCGACAGCCGCTGCGGTAGCTGAAGGCGAAGTCCTGACCGCGGGTGAAGCGGCGCAAGTAGGTGCGCTTGAGCAGCTTCTTGAACTCGTCCAGGTACTCGCCCCGCTGCTTGTCGTTGATGGTGTCCCAGTACTTGCCCAGGGCCAGCTTGCCGAACTCGGGGAAGTCCACGAAGCCTTCCATCAGCAGGGAGATGCGGTCCCGCATGTCGTCGTCCGTGGGGGACTCGGCACAGACCTTCTTGATGGTGCGGTAGTTGCCGTCGATGATGGCCACGCCGTCACACTGGGGGATGCCGGGGGCCACGGGGGCCGGGGCGGGGGCGGTGATGGTGGCGGGGGTGGGGGTGACCACCGGGGCCTGCTGGGCCAGGGCGGAGGCGCCAAAACCAGCGACGAGGGCGAGGGTGCAAAGGGTTCTCATGGTGTTCTCCCGTTTTCAGGCGCCATTTTTTGGGGCGCAGTGCCGCGCATTCTATTCAGTCAGCTTCCAGATTGGAACCCCGCAAGTTCTGGCCAGGGCCGCCAGGGTGAGGCGGTAGTCCAGCAGGGCCTTGCGGTGCTGCAGCTCGCGTTGGTAGTACTGGGTCAGGGCCTCGGTGAGTTCTTTGAAGGGCGTGAGGCCGTTCTCGTACATGTCGGTCTTGGCGATGACCCAGCCCCGGGCGGCCTTGGCGGCGATGGCGCTGACCTCGGCCATGCGCTTGGCGTTCTGGGCCTCCAGCAGGCGCTGGCGCACTTCTAGGGAGGTCTTCATGTAGAGGCCCTGGCGCTGGGCGCGAAGCTGCCGCACCTTGGCGTTGGCGCGGTCCACGGCCATGGCGCGGGCCACGGGCTCCAGGGGCATGCTGAGGGTGAGGCCGCCACCGCCGAACCAGCTATTGTAGGGGTCGTAGGCGAAGGGGCTGGACTGGGGGGCCACGTCGGGGGCCTGGGCGAAGGAGTAGGTGCCCATGAGGGCCAGGTCCGGGTACCACTTGCGCGTTTCATAGGTGGCGGCGGCCTGGGCGGCGGCGATGCCGTGACCGATGGCCTGCATCTCGGGGCGGTGCTCGGCGGCAAGGCGCAGCAGGGGCTCCAGGGCCAGGGTCTCGTCCCCGGGCTTGGGCAGCGGATGATCGGCGTCGGGCAGGGCCTCCACCGCCAGGCCCGTGGCCTCGCAGAGCCCCTGGGTGGAGAGCTCCAGGTTCTTGGACATCTCCAGCTCGAGGGCCACGATGTCGGAGTCGTAGACCTTCAGGCGCAGGCGGTCAATCTGGTCGTAGTCGTCCGAGTCCTCTTCCTCCAGCTTGTCCAGGTACTTGCGGCCCCTCTCCAGGTATTCCTGGCCGTCCCCGACAAGCTTGCCGGCGCCGGTGGCGAAGATGCGGGTGTAGTAGGCCTGGGTGACCAGATAGCGGATCTCGTTCTCGGCCATGGTCTTCTGTGCGCGGGCCACGTCCACGCCGGCGGCGGCCAGTTCCTTGAGGGCGGAGATCTTGCCGAAGGTGAACAGGGGGATGCCGCCCACCACCTCCAGGCGGTAGAAGGGGCCCCACTCGCCCATCACGGTGCCACCATTGACGGCGTCGCCGTACTTGGCCGGCATGCCCGTCAGCAGCCCCGTCAACTTGCCCTGGGGGACCCACCACAGCTTGGCCTCCGTGACGCGGGTCTCGAACTCGTCGATGCTGGCGTCCGCCGCCTTCATCAGGGGGTTCACCGCCAGGGCCCGGGCCACCAGCCCTTGCAGGTCGTCCTTGTCGGAGGCGGGGGCCTGTTGGGCGGGGGCGGCAAGCATAAGCAGCAGGGCCAGGGTGGATAGCATCGGGTCTCCTAGTCTTTCTTCATCTTCTTGAGGCGCACGTTGGCCAGCGTCCACTCCAGGCCCAGACGGGCGGACAGGAAGGAGCCCTCCAATCCCAGAGCGCCAAAGGAGGGGTCCCCGAGGATCAGCAGGTTGCGCTGCTCGGCCAGCATGGGCACGGGGGAGAGGTCCAGCATCTCGGGCAGGGTGCTGCCGAAGACCTCCTGGATCTCGCGATGATTCAGGGTCAGGTGGCCCGTGTCCCGGTTGCGGGCCAGATAGGGCGTGGTGGCGAGGACCCGCTGGTCCTCCAGGAAGGGCATGGTGCGGCGCAGCTCGGCCAGGATGCGGCTGTTCAGGGCCGCGAACTCGGCCTCCGTGCCGGGCAGCTCCCGGGAGGGCAGGTGGCAGAACACGGACAGCACGGAGTTGTTGGGGCCGGACAGCTCCTGGGGCATGCGGTGGACCCACAGCAGGTTCTCGGAGTGCAGCTCACGGTGGGGCGAGCCCACCTGCACCAGGTTCTCGGCCAGGCCCTCGGGCACCAGGCGCGGGTCCAGGTTGAAGTTCACCACGTAGCGCACCCAGGGCGCCTCCAGGGAACTCATGAAGGCCTCGCTGCGGCGGGTGCGGCACTCCGGCGGGATGAGCTTGAAGAAGCGCTGGGGGGACGAATTGCAGACCAGCAGGCGGAAGCTGACCGTCTCGTCCGAGCGGCCCAGGCGGATCTCGGTGAACTTGCGGCTGGCGACCAACAGCTCCGAGGCCGCGCCCTGGGGACGGACGTCACCGCCCCGGGCCTGGAGGCGCCCCACGAAGAGCTGCTTGAAGCCATCAGCATAGGCCGGGAAGCGCACGAAGCCCGACTCGGCGTGGTGGATGAGGCGCCGGGTGGCCAGGGGGTTCATGGGCTTGGGGCGCACCGGGGCCATCAGGTACAGCAGGCCCCCAAAGGCGGAGAAGAATTGCAGGTGTTCGGGGAACTGGATGGGGGCCTGGAGGGCCGTCAGATCCGGGAATTGGGCCAGGCGCTTGCGCAGGGCGCGGCGGGCAAAGAAGCCGTCCGCGGGCAGCATGGGCAGGGCCGCCAACAGCCCCGCCACCCGGTCCCCCAGGCGGGAGTTGTCGGTGATGAACTGGTGCAGCTCCTTGGCCTTGGGGCCGAACTCGCGCTGGTACTCAGCCTGCAACATCCGGGGGTCCCCATGCCCGGAGAACCACATGGAGCCGCAGTTCATCTGGAAGGAGGGGTTCAGGGGCTCGGGCTTGTTGCGCATCTCCTGGTAGAGGCCCAGGTCCCGCAGCGTGTTGCGCATCAACTCGGAGCTGCGAAAACCGTACAGCAGGGGCATGTGCCGGTACTGCTGCAGGCCCTCGTGGTTGTACATGGCGGGCAGCCCATCCTGGCCCAGCACCAGCACGCGATACCCCGCCTTGGCCGCCTGGGCGGCGAAGATGAGGCCCGAGAGGTCCATACCAATGACCACTATGTCGTAGTAGGAAGTGGACACGGCTTACCTCCCTCCAGAGGTCGGTTCAGCGACCAGCAGGTTCGGGCTCCACTTCGGGCTCCACGGCGGGCTTGGGGGGAGGCGGGGGGGCGAGTTTGCGTTCCAACTGGCCGGCCAGGACCTCGACGTCGATGCGGCACTGCAGCATCTCGGCGCGGCCCGGAGGCGGGGGCGGGGTCTGGCCACGGCGCAGGCGCACGGGCTTGGGCTGCCACTTCTTCTGCAGGTCCGTCAGGGCCTTGGTGAAGGTCTTCTGGAAGTTGCGATCCTTGAGCTTGCGGCCTTCCTTCTTCCAGCGCTGGGCCAGGTCGGTAAGCCCGGTCTTGCAGCGGTCGCCCAGGGTCTTGGCCTCCTTGGCCCCCTGCTCGGCCATCTTCTGGGAGACCTCCATGGAGCGCACGGAGAGGACGGTGTCGGCCATGCGGGCCCACAGTTCGGAGGCCTTGGCCTCCAGCCGGGCGGCCTTGCGCACGTCCGCGGGGTGGGCCGCTTCGCCCTCGTCCAGGTCCTTGAGGATGCCCACCACGGCGACGCGGATGGTGTCCAGGCGCTTGCCCTGCTCCAGGAAGCCCTTGTCGCGGAAGTCACGCTGCTTGGCCATGAGGACGCCGTAGAACTCGGTGACGGCGGTGCGGGTGCGGTGGATCTTGTCCACCACGGGGGGCAGGGCCGAGAGGCCCGGGGTGGTGGGCTTGGGGGCGGCTTCCGCCTGGGCCTCGGCGGTCTGGACCGCAGCCTGGGCCGCGGCGCCGCCAAACTTCTCCTTGAGGCGGGCCGGCAGCGTGCCGTCAATGACGAAGGTCTCCAGGGCCCCAGTGGCCGGGCCGGCGCCCTTCTGGCAGGCGGTGACCTGCATCATGCCGTTCTTCTCTTCCACCCGGGCGACCATCACCACGTTGGCCTTGAGCATGGTGCCCAGGGTGTTCATTTCCAGTTCGGGGCAGTTGGGGCCGGGGGCGGCGGGGGCCTTGGCAGCCTTGGCCTTGCCGGGCTTGCCAGCCATGGTGGCCAGGATCTGGCCCCGGGAGGCGTCCAGGCGGGCCAGCCCAGGCAGGGGCTCCAACTTGAAGTTCCAGGGGGCCTCGGTGGTGGCCTTCAGCCAACCCGTGCTCTTGTGGCCCTCCTTCTGGACCTGGACCAGGTGGGGGCCCGAGCCCAGCTCCAGCTCCAGGGGGGTCTGGCCGGCGGCCTTGCCGTCCACCACCACCAGCGCGCCGCCGGGGGCCGAGTCAATGCGGACCTTGGCCTTGGGGGCCTGGGCCAGGGAGGCGGCCTGGGCGGCGTGGAAGTCCCTGAGGCCCTGGGAGTAGGCGAAGGACATGGGGGTCTGGGAGGGGTCGATGTTGAGGGACGCGGCCAGGTACTCCGAGGCGAGACCCTGCTGCTCCAGCTCAAGTTGGACCATGGCCATGACCTTGTACATCTTGGCGATGGTGGCCGCTTGGGCGAAGGGCAGGTAGGCCTTGCTCTCCAGATAGATGCCCTGGATGGCCTTGGCGCCGTCCGCAAAGGAGGCGCCGCCACGGCCGTTGCGCACCTGCCCGATGACGTCCTCCAGGCGCTGGTCCAGGCCCTCCATGGAGGGGAGCTCTTCTGCCAGGGTGGCCCTGGTGCAGGCGTTGCCCGAAACAAAGACCTGCTCCAGCAGCTTGGCCAGGTCGGAGGCGCGGCCACTGCCCACGCCCTCAGCGTAGACCGCGCAGCGGGTATCCTGGGCCTGGGCCGCCACGGGGGCGAGAAGGAAGAGGGCTGAAAGGGTCAGTCCAGCGATTTTTCTGCTTGTCATCATTTGCGACCATCCTTGGATAACGGTCTGGGCGGGGCATTACTCCCGGATCTGGCGCCGGATCAACTGCTCTTTCACAGGAGACAGCTTCCCGGACATGCGCTGCAGGTAGATGTTCAGGTGCTTGGCACCCTCCTGGTAGTTGCCCACGGAGTTGTAGGACTTGCCCAGGTTCAGGTGGATGTCGGTGCGGTCCTTGATCCTCAAGGCCTGCTTGTAGAGTCCGATGGCGGTGGGGTACTTGCCCGAGTTGAACATGGCATCGGCCTGGTCCGCCAGGTTGCCGGCGCGCTGGTTGGCGTCGTCCATGGCGGCGGCGGCGCTGGTGCCAGCCTGGGGCGTGGCCTTGGCGTTGCCCTTCTGGGCGGCGGCGGCCTCCTGGGCCTTGAGGCGCTTGGCGGCGTCCAGCTTCTTCTGTTCTTCCAGTTCCTTGGCGCTGACGACCTTTTCGGCCAGCAGGGCCTGACTGCGAGCGCCCAGGTCATCCCGGGACTTCTTGAGGGCTTCCATGGTGTGGCCCAACTCGTCCTCGCTGGCGGAGGCCAACTGGGGCTTGAAGGCTGCCAGATCGGACTTGGCCTTCTGGACGCCGCCCAGGAGGGCGTCGAACTCGGCCGTCTTGTCGCTGCGCTGGGCCTGTTTCCATTCCTCGGAGCGGGTCTTCAGGGGTTCTTCCAGGGCGGAGAAGGCCTTCTCCAGATCCTCGGCGTCGTAGGCGGCCCGCTGGGCCAGATCCTGGCGGCGCTTGCGGGCGGCCAGTTCGTCCGACGTGGGGAGGGGCTTGCCCACCAAGGCATAGGCTGCGAAGGTGGCTTCGTCCATCTGGACCTCAAGCTCATCCATGCGGGCCTCGACCTCGTCTTTGGTGAGGTTGCCCATCTTGTCGGACGCCTTGGAGAGGGCCTGGTTCACGCCCGTGAGGGCGGCCAGGGACTTGGTGACCTCGCCCACGTCCTCGGTGACACCCAGGCGGATGAGCTCGCTTTGGCGGGCTGTCAGGCGGGAGGTCAGCTTGACCAGATCGTCCCGCCAGCCCTCAACCTTGGTCAGGGCGGCGGCCCGGGCGGCCTCGTCCGGGGACACGGGGGGAGGCGTGGGGGCCGCCTCTTCGGCGGGCGCGGGCTTCTCGGGCTCGGGGGCAGGCGGGGGCGCCGGGGCCGGGGCCGGCGCGGGCGCGGGGGCCGTCGCGACGACCTCGGCCTTGGGGGCGCTGTCCGCAGAGGGGGCGGCCGCAGGCTTGAAGACGAAGAACAACACCGCCGCTATCGCCAGCACCGCAGGCAGACCCACCAGGAGGGCCAGGGGGGGCTTTTTCTTAGGGGACGGTTCCTCACTGACCTCGGCTTCTGGGGTGGGCAGCACCTGGGTGTCGTTGCCCACGGCAGCGGTGGTGAGGGTGGGCTCGTGGTAGACCGAGCCGTCGCCGTCCAGGCGGGCCTTGATGGCCTCCAATTGCTTGCGGACCTCCACCGCCGAGGCGGGGCGCAGGTCACGCTTCTTGGACATGAGGGCCATGATGAGGTCGTGGAGGCCCGGGTCGATGTTGGGGTTCAGGTCCTTGGGCGGGACCGGGTTCTCGGTGAGGTGCTTGGTGACGATGCCAATGGGGGTCTCGGCGGTGAAGGGCAGCTTGCCCGTGGTCATCTGGTACAGAATGATGCCCAGCGCGTAGAGGTCGCTGCGGGCGTCCAGTTCGTCGCCGCGGCCCTGCTCCGGGGACATGTACTCGGGGGTGCCGCAGACCACGCCGGCCATGGTGTGGAAGGTCTCTTTTTCTTCCGCGCCGGGGGTGGTGATCTTGGCGATGCCGAAGTCCAGAACGGTGGCAAAGTCCTTCTGGTGGCGGCGGTCCTCCACCATGACGTTCTCGGGCTTCAGGTCGCGGTGGATGATGCTGGCCGAGTGGGCTTCGTCCAGGGCGGAGGCAATCTGGATGGCGAAGTGCAGGATGCGCTTGGTGTCCAGCGGGCCTTCCTTGGAGATGACGTGGGCCAGGTCCCGGCCCTCCAGGTAGTCCATGGCGATGTAGTGGATGGAGCCTTCCGCCACGCCGAAGTCGATGACGTTGATGCAGTTGGGGTGCTTGAGGCGGCTGGCGGCCTTGGCCTCGCGATGGAACCGGGCGGACAGGGAGGGGTCACCCACCAGATGGGGGTGCAGCACCTTGATGCAGACTTCCTTGCCAAGGTTGATCTGCTCGGCCTTGTAGACACTGCCCATGGCGCCCGAGCCCAGCTTCTTCTTGAAGAGGAACTTGCCCACCAGCGTGGTGCCAATCAGGGCGTCGCCCTTCTCCTTCTTCTCAAGCGGGATCTGGGTGCCGCAGTTGGGACAGAAGCGCGAAAAATCGTCCACATCGGTATAGCACTTGGGACAGACCTTCAAGGCCCGGGTTCCTTTCGCAGAATGACCGCCCCTTTATATGTTCAAAGCAGGCTCTGTTCAAGAAAAATCAAGGAAAGAGGCGGGCTCCAGTCCAAGGCGCATCGCCAGGTGCCGATGCAGCACCCAGGCAGCCTGTGCGGACGTAGGCGCCAGGCCGGTTTCCAGCAGCACGGAGGTCATGCGCACCTGCAGGCCGCAGGGGTCAATCAGCTCGAACCAGGACATGGGCGTGGCCAGATTGAGGGCGATACCGTGCATGGTGACGCCGTCGGTGGTGCGCACGCCCACGGACAACAGCTTGCGGTCCTCCACCCAGATGCCGGGGTGGGCCTCGTCGATGCGGGCACCGCGCACGCCCAGCTCCAGGCAGGTGTCCAAGGAGGCCTCCAGCAGGCGCTCGATGTACCAGGCAAAGGTCTTGCCCAGGGGGGCCAGCTCAATCAAAGGGTAGGCCACCAGTTGCCCCGGGCCGTGGAAGGTGATGAGCCCCCCTCGGTTGCTTTGCACCACCGTGGCCCCCAGGGCCCGAAGGCGCGCCTCGTCAGCGTGAAGGAACTCGGCCCCGCCGCGCTTGCCCAGCGTGTACACGGGGTCATGTTCCAGGCAAAGCATCAGGTGGTCCTGCCCCCCGCTGGACCGCACCAGACAGCAGCAGTCCTCCTGCAGGCGAAAGGCCCGGTTGTATTCCAAGGTTCCAAGCCAGCGGCTGTGAAGAAAGGCGCGCATGTTCCCCAACCTCCAGGGCCGCTGTGTACCACAAAGGGGGGCGCGGGGGGAAGGGGGCGCGTGCACGGCGGCGGGCCGCTTGCACAACCGACCCACGCTACCGCTGGAGCGGGCGCGCCCATGGACGATGGACATCATGGACGACGGACAGGATGGACATTATGGACATCATGGACGGGATGGGGCGCGCCCGGACAATGGACCGGCAGCGCCGCGCCGCGTTGCGGCGCTGGCTGCCATGGACAGGGACAAGAAGAAGGACCGGCAGGCGCCGTTTTGGTCTCTTACACAAACCTGAAAGCCAGCTCCGGGACGTCGCACGGCTTTGCCGCATCGGCAAAGCCGCGCTGCGTCCCGTAACCACTTTCGTTGGCTACCGCTGCCCGTCACCTGCCACCCGACGAAACACCCACCGCTGGTCCTTCCCCCCCCGGGGGAAGGTGGCGCGCAGCGCCGGATGAGGGGTGTCGGGGCTACCGTCGGCGCCGGGCCCGCTTGCCCACCGTCGGTCCGCTTGCACGACCGACCCACGCTACCGCTTCGCGGCGCGCTGGCTGCCATGGGCAGCCGGGGTACGCCGTTACGGTCGCCACCACCGGCTGTCCTTTGCTGTGGCTTTGTCCATTGTCCATGGCGCGCCCCCCCGCCCGGCCGGTCGCCTTCCCGTCCTTGGTGTCCATGCAGTCCATCCTGTCCATCCTGTCCATGTTGTCCATCG
>CAIXZC010000284.1 GCA_903923815.1 uncultured Myxococcales bacterium | reverse complement strand
GCCCGGTGTCCGTCCAAGCCGCGCACGAAGTAAGCGGATCCGGTTCTTCACCGGCCGATCCACTCACTACGTTCGCGGCCAGGTTCGCCTGCCGTCGGTTCCAGGTGCTTGGGTTGTTTGGTGGGGGCCGCGGGGGGCCGAAGGCTCAGGGCTTCTGGGTCCAGAGGGAGTAGAAGTTGCGGTCCATGCACCCGATGAACAGGCGCTTGCCCACCAACAGCGGCGTGCCATTGATGGAGTCGGCGGTCTTGAAGGACCACTCGATCTTGCCGCTCTCGTTGTTCACCGCGTAGACCTTGCCGCTGGTGGTGCCCACGTAGATGATGCCGTTGCCGTCAATCACAGGAGACGAGTAGGACATGCCGTCGGTCTTGGTCTCCCAGGCCAGCTTGCCATCCAACAACGCCAGCTTGCTCAGGTACTTGGACGTGGAGGCCACCACCACATGGTTGTCACTGGTGATCAGCAGGTTGCCCCAGATCTGCCCCTTGACCTCCTTGACCCACTTCTGGACGCAGGCGCTGGTCATGGCGTAGACCCAGCCGTCATTGGACCCGAAGTACACCGACCCATCGGGCCCGACCACCGGCCCGGACCAGATCTCGCCGCCCGTGGGGAAGCTGCAGGAGATGGCTCCGTTCTCAATCTTGTACAGGGTGGAGTCCGCCGCCCCGACGTACACGATGCCGTCGTTGCTGACCGCCGGAGAGGAGTGCACGTTGGCCTGCAGCGGCACCTTCCAGGCCACCGACCCGTTGGTCTTGTTCAGGGCCATTATCTGCCCGTTGTAGGCCGGCACGATGACCGTGTTGCCGTACAGCCGCAGGTTGCCGCCCGTCACCGCCCCGATGCTGACCTTCCACTTCCTGGCGCCGTTCTTGTCCACAGCGTGGACCGCGCCCTGAAGGCCCGCCACGTAGGTGGTCCCATCGGTGGAGTCCACCACAAAGTCCTCAATCACGGACCCCAGCCCGGTCTCCGTCTCGTCCCGGTACTCCCAGGCCTTCTGTCCGTCCTGAGTCACCGCATACAGGACCTCGTTGGTGTTCACGAAGACAATCTTGCCGTCCGGCAAGGCCCAGGCCTGTGCCCAGATCTCGCCCAGGGTCGGGAAGGTCCAGGACAGCCGCTTGTACACAGAGATGTCGTAGGAGCGCTCCGTGATCTGCCCCAGGTAGTCCTCCGCCTTGAACTGCAAGAACAGGTTCTTGGGCAGGCTAGCTGCGGTGACGAAGATCTTGTCGTAGGTCACCGACGTGGAATAGGGCGGCTCTTGGAAGCTGGCAACCAGCAGACCGTTGACCCGGAACTCCACGGCCTTAAGCGGGTTGACGTCGCTGGTCTTCAGTTCCAGGTTCAAGGGCCCGTCCTCAAAGAACAGGGTCGACCCTTCCGCCGGGAAGGTGCTGTCGAACTTGGGCGGCGTGTTGTCGATGGTGATGTTGCGGTAGGTGGACGCCGTGTTCTTCAACTCGTCCGCGGTGAAGGCCGACAGCTTGTGGGCGCCGTCCTCAAAGTCCGTGGTGTTGATGGTCACGTTGTAGGGCGGGATGAAGTCCGTGTCCAGGCGCAGCGTGTCCATGTAGAACTCCACGCCCATGATGCCGGCCCCACCCGTCACCACGCACTCCACCTGCACCAGCCCGGAGATGATCTCGGCGGTCTGCTTGAACACGATCTTCAGGGGCTCCACCACGGTGTCCACCGTGTCCTTGGGATCCACCGTATCGAGGGTGTCCTTGGGCTGCTCCGTATCCACCGGGGGCTCTTCTTCGTCCTTCTGGAAGCCCCAATCCGGCGCCTGGTAGCAGTCGCATTGGTTGTTCGCACAGTCACTCTCGGCGGGCGCGCACGAGACACCGGCAAGCACCAACAGCCCGAACATCAGAAACAACCGAAGCCCAGTCCTGGAAAGCATGGAGCCTCCTGAAAGGTACCCCGCGCCAGGGGCGCAGGCGGGGCTGATTATAGGGGGAGGATTCAAGGGAAGGCAACTAACAGCAAGGTTGTGCGGGAAAAACCGTTGCTATTAGCGAGCGAAGCTGATGGCGGCGTAGGGGGCGGTGCGCAGGAAGGCGTCGCCGATGGCGGCCTTCTTGCCATTGATGTCAACCCACACCATCTTGGGCACCATGTTGCCGGCGATGATGGTGGTGCCAGCCTCGGCATTCAGAGGAATGCTGTTGAGCTGGACGCTGGCCAGGCTGAGCAGTTCGCCCGCCTCGGTCTTGCCGTTGCTGTTGGTATCCTTCCAGATGCGCAGGCTGGCGAAGGCCTTGTCGCCGCTGTCGATCCGACCGTTGTTGTCGCTGTCCAGGACGGCCAGCTGGGCGAAGCCATCAGCGAAGTTCTCGTTGATGTTGCCAAACAGCTCGGCGCCGCTGGAGATACGGCCGTCGTTGTTCAGGTCGCGAACCAGGAAACCGTCATCGGCGGCAACCCAGGACATGGCGTGGGGAGTCTCGGTGCCCCACAGGTCGAAGTTCACGCCATTGTGAATGGCCTTGAGCTCGATGCCGTCGTTGTCCAGGTCCACCACAATGGGGTCGCCCACGTTGCAGGGGATGACCTTGAAGACCTTGACGGCAGCCTTGGCGAACTCGTCGTTGATGCCGTTCTTCAGGCCCTTGGCGTAGTCAATCTTGGCCTGGGCGAACTTCAGGGTGTCCTCGCCGGTGGTGGGCTCGTAGTTGTCGCACAGGGGCTCCGCCACAACCTTCTGGTCCACAGCCTTGAGGGCGTCCTTGAAGGCGGGCTCCAGCATGGTCACGTTGGCGTTGCAAACGCGGATGGGGTTGGACATGACGGGGTAGTCCGCCACGTAGCCGTGATCCTTGAGCCAGCCGTTGAAGTGCTCGGCGAAGAGCTGACGGCCGACGATGTTGCCCTTGTCATAGGAAGACTCGATGGGGGTGGGCTTCTCGCTGCAGAGGCCGCGCTTCTTGATGTCGCCACGGACCAGCACGCGATTCTCCTCGATGCCACTGATGGCGCCCTGCTCCAACCAGAAGCGGGCTTCCTCGTGGGTCACCAGATTGGAGTTGCCAACGGAGGGCAGGAGGTCCTCGTCGTCCAGGGTCTGGGTCAGCTCGGAGTAGACCTCAGCCTTGGCCTGGTCGACCAGGTACTCGCAGGCGACGCCGGTGGGCTCGAAGCCGTTGTCGTAGAACTTCACGAAGGGGCAGGCCTCGGGGACGGTGTTGAGGTCGTCCTCAAAGCCTTCCTGGCCAACCACGGT
>CAIXZC010000283.1 GCA_903923815.1 uncultured Myxococcales bacterium | reverse complement strand
GGCTAGGCGGAGAGGGGGGAACAATCCCCCCGGCCGCCGGCTCTACGAGGCGCTACCCCCGCCCCGGCCCCTGGGAAAAGCGTGGGCCAGGTCGAGATGTGACTAGTAGCAAACCCACAGGGGGAAGGCTATTCGGACGCGGGCGTCAGGGCTTGAGCACCAACGTGGCGCCGGCGGCCACCAGGGCCCGGCGCACCGCGGCAAGACGTTCGGGAGGCGCCATCACCGCCACCGAGCCGCCTATCCCGCCGCCCGTCAGCTTGGCCCCCCAGGCCCCCGCCGCCAAGGCCGCCAACCGCAGCCGCTCCACCTCCGTGCAGGACAGGCCCAGGCCCGCCAGCAGCACGTGGTTGTCGTTGAACAGCATGCCCGCCTCGCGCCAGGCACCGGAGCGCAGCGCGCTGGCCCCCTGGAGGGCCACGTTCAGGGCCGTTCCGGTAAAGGCCGCCAGCATCTTGCTGCCCCTCTCGGTGGAGGCCGTGTCCCGCACCATCTTCACCGCCGCGCCCGTATCGCCCTTGACCCCCGTGCAGGCCACCAGCAGCGGCAGCCCTTCAGGGATGTCCAGGAACCCGGCCCGGGGTTCGGGCTCGGTGTCGTCGAATACCGACGCCCCTTGCAGGTACACCGGCTGCTGAAATCCAATGGTCGAGGCGTCGATGCCACTGGGGGTCCCATGAAACAGCTTCTCCAACTCATTGGCACCCTGGACCACGTCGTCCTCGTCCTCGGGTACCTCCAGATACCGGCCCACCAACCGCGTCAAGGCCACACACAGGGCCGCGCTGCCGCCAAGCCCTTCGACCGGAGGGAAGTCGGACCGGCATTCAACGTGAAAGTCCTCCGGCACCTTGCGCTTCCCGAACAGGCGAAAGGCCTTGCCCAGCAATTTCTCGGCCTTGGCCGCCTCAAGCACGTCGATTCCCGGGGCCCCCTCGGTCAGGGTAAGCCGCAGCTTCACTCCGGGGAGAGGCAACGCGACTGCCAGTCCGCCCCAAAGGACGAAGTGCTCCCCGTAGGCGATCACCTTGGCACAGGCCTCAGCTTGGATTGGTCCGTTCATGATCAGCACTGTCCCCTTCCACGTCGCGCATGAAGCACGCCGTGACCCCTGACAATCCCTTCGGACACCAGGGTCTGCAAGGCCGCCAGGTTCTGGGTCAGACCCACAGCCACGGCCAACTCTTCAAGATCGGTCGCCCGGACAACTCCCGCCAGCCTGCCCAGGATGGACCAGGGCGGTCGGTCCAACGCCAGGCCTGTGATACCCACGGGCAGGGGCATGGAGAACTCTCCCAACAGGAGGTCCTCCTCTACACGCCACCTGGGCAACACCGCGCCCGGGTCAGCCTGGGCGGTGGACACCAGGGAAGCGGCGACGGCACGGTCGTCCTGGGCAAAGGCTCGTAGCACGGCGAACACGCCGTTGAGGGCGCCCTTCAGGTGGGTCGGACGCCGGAATTCGTCCTGCACGGCCCAGCGGCACAGAACCTCCACATCAGCGGCCACCTCAGCGCCGCTGCGACCAGCCCGCGCCAGGTCCGCCACGGGCACCCTCGCGACCGCCCGGGCGGCGCGCCCAACGGGGCGATTGCTTACGATGCCAGTGACCGCCCTGCCGGGCAGCACCTGGGCAAGCTCGTCGCTGACCTCCTGGGCCAGCCGGTCCAGCAGGTGCGCACCCATGGCGTCGCCCGTGTGCGCCACCAGATCCAGCACGGCCAGGCCCGGGCCCGGACCAGCCCGCCAGCTCAAGGTTCGCAACCCACCGCCCGCCTGAAGCAGCGCCGTATGACGCAGATTGACGCGGTGAATCAGTTGTTCCCGCAGCGGTTCGGTGAGGCGCGCCAAGTCCCCCCAGGCCCCCTCCCAACGCCACAGAATCTGGCCCCCCAGCAGGCGCTCCCCAGCCACGGCCTCAATGCCTGCGCCGGCTCGCAGCAGCCCCGCAACCCGGGCGGCACCAGCCACCACGGAGGCCTCCTCGGTGACCATGGGCACCACCCGATCCACACCATTGATTCGGAAGTTGGGGGCCAACGACAACCCGACGGGAAGCGTCAGACAGACGTTCTCCCCGGGGGACTGGGCGGTGGGCTCTGGGGACGCCAGCAGGCGCAGCTCTTCGGCAGTCAGCAGGCCCCCATCTCGAAGCGCCTCCAGGCGCTGAAATGGACCCATCTTCCCGAAGCCGGGCAGTCTTGAATTCGGTGGCATCGCTGGGGCTCACTCCGCCAGTTCGAACGGGGGCAGTATAGCGGCCACTTGGGCCTTGGCAAAAAGCGGCTTCGCGCCAAACAAGGGCTTTATCCAAGGCGTGTGCTGTGTTATCTTCCGGCCCATGATTGCCAGTTGGAGCGGTTGAATCGGAGGTGACAGGGTTGTTGCGCTTTTGCCTGATGCTCGTGGGTCTGATGTTCAGCGTCTCGGTGTGGGCTGCTCCCGCTCCCGCAGTCGATGCCCTGGACTCGGCCAAGACAGCGGCCGTGGTGACCAAGACCACCGAGGCCGAGCCGGGCCCCCTCAGTGACGAGTTCCAACGCCCCGCCATGGACCAGCCCGTCTTCCTGCGGCAGATCGCCGCCAAGTGGACCGACTGCGTGCACAACTTCCGTTCCAAGAAGTACGACGACATGCTTGTGGACCTGGGCGCCATCCGCAGCCTCATGGCCTCGGCGGGCTTGCAGAATCTGCCCCTGGTCTCGAATGCAGTGGTCCGCATGGCCTTCTTCATTTTGGATGACACCCCACAAAGTCAGGTCGTGGCGCGGGATATGCTGACCCAGGCTGCCCGCATCTCCCCCGACCACCCCGAGGCCCAGGCAGGCCTGGGGCGGCTGGCCACGGCGGGTTCGTTCTCGCCTGGGCTCATGCTGTCCTCCTACTCCGACTCCCTGGGTGCCACAGTCTCCAACTTTGAAAGCCTTCGCCGCGTCCTGCTGAAACACAGTTGGAACTTCATCCTGGTTTCCCTGCTCATTGCCTTGGTCTTCTGCTTCACGCTGTTTGTGCGCTACGGCCGCTTCATCGCCCACGACCTCGGGCACCTGTTGCCGCGGGGCGTCACCCACGGTCAGAAGATGGCGCTGCTGGCTCTCCTGCTGATGGTGCCGCTGATCCTGGACCTGGGTTTCCTGGTCTTCCTGTTGATTGTCATCTCCCTGTTCTGGATCTTTGCCGCCACCAACGAGCGCGGCATCGCCCTGCTGATCATCTGCAGCCTCCTGCTGTGGCCCCTGGCCGTGAAGTTCGGGCGGGCTGGCCTGGCCCCCCCGGACAACCTGCAGTCAACGTTGGCCCGCTGCAACCATGACCTGTGCTCCGAGTCCGACCAGAACGACCTGGAGCGCCTGCGCTTGAAGCCAGCCCATCCCTTGGTGGTGGACTTCACCCTGGGCCTCATGTCCTACCGAAAGGGTGCCTTCGACTCCATGGAGATGGACCGCGCCCAGGCCTTCCTGGCCAGCTTCATCTCCAATGGCGACCGCAAGCTGCGGGCCAAGGCCCTGGTCGTTCTGGGGAACGTGCAGTTCTCCCAAGGCGTAGAGCGCTGCACCCGCGGCGGAGAGGTCTCCTCCGGCCTGGAGTACTTCAACGACGCCAAGCGCTATTACCTGGAGGCCGCCAAGCAGGACAAAGCTCTGGCCGACGCCACCTACAATCTGGGGCGTCTGCAGGCCTACCTTGGGGACTTCGCCGCCAGCGAGGACCTGGTCAACAAGGGCCGTTCCGCCTCCTCCGGCCGGGTCCAGACCCTGGAAGAGTTCAGCCAGTTCGCCGGCCAGAAAGAGTTCCTCTGCAGCAGCAAGTTCAACCACAACCGCGAACTGCTGACCCCCACCCTCTCCGTTCGTGACCTGTACATGGCCCTGGTCCGCGAGCAGCCCCACCGTTTCCTGCCCTTCCTGCACCGCCTCATCCTGGGCCCCCTGACGGTCCCCCAGGTGGCCTTGGTGGCGCCGCCCCTGGTGCTGCTGTTGTTCATGATCCTCATCCCCTTCCGTCGCTTCCGCATGGCTCGTCCCTGTGTGAAGTGCGGCGCCGTCAGTTGCGCCCGCTGCAAGTCGGAGATGGGCACCACGGGCCTTTGCCCCGACTGCCTCATCAACCGCATCCGCGGCAGCATCGTGGACCCCCGGGACCTCTGGCAGCGCGAGCAGCGCCTCGAGGCCGGTCGCAAGCGCATTCGCAGCCTGAAGCGCGGCCTGTCCTTCGTGCTTCCCGGCTCGGGCCACTTCCTCTACGGCAAGCCCATCCATGGGCTCTTCTTCATGGCGACCTTCCTGTACCCCCTGTCCTGCCTCTTCATGGACGACCCCCTTGGGGTGCCCATCCCCAGCCTGTCCCAGTCCCTGGGGATGCCCGCCCTGCACACCGCCAGCCTGGGTCTGGTGGCTGCTGTGGCCTACTTCGTGGCCCTCATTGACATCTACTCCAGGGATTGAGGTGGACCATGGCTGACACCAACGCGACCAGCTTCGGTTCCATCCTGAAGAAGATGTTCAGCGAGTGCCGCACCGGGCGCCTCCTGGTGGAAAGCGCCGAGGCCAAGATCGTCATCCACATCGACCAGGGGAAAGTGGTTCGCGTGGAGGGCAGCCTGGACGACGAATGGCTTGCCGGCGAGTACCTTGTGGGTACCGGAATCCTCTCCCCCGGACGTATGCGCAAGGCCCTCAGGCTGGCCAAGGAACGCAACATCGCCCCCGAACTGGTGCTCCTCTCCAGGGGCTGGGTCTCCAAGGAAACCCTCTCCCGCTGGGTCGAATCCCAGGCCCGCCAGACCATCCTGCCGCTGTTCGCCAAGGTGGGCATCATGGTGCGCTTCCTCACCCAAGAGCCCAACCCCAACGCCCTCATGTCCCCCATCCCCATCCCCATGCTGCTGCGGGACGGCGTCAAGCGCGTCGCCGAGTGGCCGGCCATCCTGAAGCGCGTCAGCAACTTCAACCTGGTCTACGGTCGGGATGACACCAACCCCTCCGCCATGCCCACCCAGGACGAGCAGGGGTCCGACAAGGGTACGGGCCTGGGCCCCAACGAGCGCATCGTCCACTACTTCATCGATGGCCGCCGCAACGTCCGGGAACTGGCCCGCATCTCCGGCCTGGACCTGTTCTTCGTTGCCCGGGCGCTGTTCCGCCTGGAGGCTCGCTTCCTCATCAAGGTGGTGGGCGAGAAGAGCGCCTCCACGCTCCACGAGCTGTCCATCGTGCCCTACATCTTCCGCGGGCTCATCGGCGCCTGCATCCTGGTGGCCATCGGCGCCATCGCCATCTACGAGCCCGGCCCCGTGAAGCTGCTGACCGGCCGCGACACCCTGAACCTCAAGACCTTCCAGGCCGCCCGCACCCAGGCCACCCGGGCCGTAATCAAAGACTGCCTCGAGGAGGACTACCTGCTGCGCGGGCAGATTCCCTCCACGTTGGTGGACCTGTCCTGCATGCGTGACAAGGATCCCAGGCTGCTGAACCCCTTCTCGTTCAGCGTGGTCCCCGACAAGGGGTTCAAGCTTGAGATCAAAAGGTAGGTAATGGAAAGCAGCCGCCGCACCATCAGCTTCGACGACCCCTTTGTGCTGAACCAGTTGGCGGGCCCCGCCGAGGAATCCTTCAAAGAGCTTGAGCGCCTGACCACCACCAGCATCCTGCTGCGGGGCAACGAGGTCCAGATCAGCGGCCTGGATCACGACGTGGCGCTGGCCTTTCGCACCCTTGCTGGCCTCTACGAGGTCCTGGGCCGCGGCCTCCCCATTGGCCCCGAGGACCTGCGTCGCGCCGTGGACATCCTGGCCGCCGACGAGACCCTGGGCCTGGCTGAGGTCCTGATGGACCAGGTGCAGATCCTGTCCACCAAGCGAACCATCTCCCCCAAGAGCCTGAACCAGAAGCGCTACCTGGACGCCATCCGCGAACGCGCCGTCGTCTTCGGTATTGGCCCCGCCGGCACGGGCAAGACCTACCTTGCCATGGCCATGGCGGTCAGTTGGCTGCTGGCCAAGAAGTGCAAGCGCATTGTCCTGGCCCGCCCCGCGGTGGAGGCCGGCGAAAAGCTTGGGTTCCTGCCCGGTGACATCGCCGAGAAGGTCAACCCCTACCTGCGCCCCCTCTATGACGCCCTGAACGACATGTTGGACTTCGACAAGTCCCGCCGCCTCATGGAGCAGGGCACCATTGAAATCGCCCCCCTGGCCTTCATGCGAGGCCGCACCCTCAACGACAGCTTCGTAATTCTGGATGAAGCCCAGAACACCACTCCCCAGCAGATGAAGATGTTCCTCACGCGCCTTGGCTTCCGTTCAAAAGCAGTCATCACCGGTGACGTGACCCAGGTGGACCTGGCCCACGGGATGGTCAGCGGGCTTGTGCACGCCGAGACCATCCTGGCGAATACCCCAGGCCTCGCCTTCTGTCGCTTTTCGAAGGACGATGTGGTGCGGCATCCCATCGTGGCCCGAATCATCGAGGCCTACGAGAAGGACGAACAGTCCGGGAACCGCGACGGCCATTGACGGTCGGTGGCCTTGCGGCGCCGCGCCCTTTATTGAGGGAGGCGTGCGATGGTGCATCAGTTCCTGATTCTTGGACAGAGTGCCATGATGGATCCCGTGGATCGCCTGATGAAATTCAGCGAGGTCTACGGCGCCAACCTGTTGGCCACGGTGGCGATCCTCCTCCTGGGCTGGATTCTGGCTCGGGTGGGCAAGGTCCTCATTGAGCGGCTGTTGCGGCTGATCAAACTGGACTGGCTCTCCGAGAAGGCCGGCGTCGAGAAGGTCCTCAAGAGCGGCGTCCGTTACGGCGTCGTGGAACTCATCGGCCACCTGACCTACTGGATCGTCCTCATCCTCATGATTGTGGCCATCCTCAACATCTGGGACATCGAACTGGGCCTCTCCAACCAACTGCTGCCGCTGCTGCCCAAGATAGTCCTGGCCCTGGTGGTGCTCATTGGCGGCCTCTATCTGGCCTCCCTGGTGGGGGACATCGTGGGCTCCGCCGCCGCCCGCAGCAAGCTGCTTGGGACCCCCGTGCTGGGCTCCGTGGTGCGTTGGATCCTCATCGTCTTCGTGGCCCTCGCGGCCCTCAACATCCTTGGCGTAGAGGCCGCCGTGGTCAGCGCCACCTTCCTCATCATCCTGGCCTCCGTGGGTCTGGCCGCCGCCCTGGCCATTGGCCTGGGTCTGCGCCCCATCGTGGAGGAGCGCGTCCGGGAGTACCTCAAGTCCGTCGAGAAGAAGAACTGACGCAGCCCGCCGCCCTCCCCCGCAGCCCCCTTACAATTCCCACTTCCAATCCGTGATCTCGGGCAGGTCTTCGCCCGTCTGGACGATGTAGGCCTTGTGCTGCAGCAACTTCTCCTTGAGCTGGTGCCGCAGGTGGGCGGTGGTCTCGGCCAGCCCCGGCACGCGGTCCAGGACGTCGATGGCCAGATGGTAGCGGTCCGTGTCGTTCAGCACGCACATGTCGAAGGGCGTGGTGATGGTGCCCTCCTCCTTGTAGCCGCGGACGTGGATGTTGTCGTGGTTGGTGCGGCGGTAGGTCAAGCGGTGGATCAACCACGGGTAGCCATGAAAAGCAAAGATGACCGGCCTGTCCTTGGTGAAGAGCGCGTCGAAATCGATGTCGCTCAGCCCGTGCGGGTGCTCGCTTGGCGGCTGTAGCTTCATCAGGTCGACGACGTTGACGACCCGGATTCTCAGTTCGGGCAGATGCTCGCGCAGGATGGAGACGGTGGCGAGCG
>CAIXZC010000282.1 GCA_903923815.1 uncultured Myxococcales bacterium | reverse complement strand
TGCGGCAAGTTGTCCGTCCAAAGTCCTGCGGCAAGTTGTCCGTCAAAAGTCCTGCGGCAAGTTGTCCGTCCAAAGTCCTGCGGCAAGTAGTCCGTCCAAAGTCCTGCGGCAAGTTGTCCGTCCAAGCCGCGAACGTAGTGAGCGGATCGGCTTGGCCTACAGCCCCGGACAGAACTGATCCAGCTTGCGATCGCGGTTGGGGAAGGCCTTTTGGTAGTGGGCGGCAAACTGCGCGGCCAGGCGGGCGGCGCGGTCGCGGAAGGCGGCCTTGTCGGCCCAGGTGCTGAGGGGATCCAGCACGGTGGCGTCATCCAGCCCGGGGCAGGCCGTGGGCACGGCAAGCTTGAAGATGGGGTCCTGGCGCAGGGGCACGGTGTCCAACTTGCCGTCCAGGGCCGCCTGCACGATGGTGCGGGTCAGGCGCAGGTCCATTCGCCGGCCCTGGCCGTAGGGGCCCGCGGTCCAGCCCGTGTTGACCAGGTACACGCGGCTGCCATGGCGGCGCAGCTTCTCGCCCAGCAGCGCGGCATACACGGAGGGCAGGCCCGGCATGAAGGGCGCGCCGAAGAAGCGTGAGAAGGTGGTCTGGGGCTCCACGACGCCGGTCTCGGTGCCGGCCAGTTTGCTGGTGTAGCCCATCATGAACCAGAACATGGCGGCGTCCGGGGGCAGCACGGCCACGGGGGGCAACACGCCGTTGGCGTCCGCCGTCAGGAACACGATGGCCTTGGGGTGTCCGCCCACCGGGGGCTCCTTGATGGAGTCCAGGAAGGCCAGCGGGTAGCTGCCGCGGGAGTTCTCGGTCAGCCGGCGGTCCGCCAGATCGAAGCGGCCGTCGGGGTAGTACATGGCGTTCTCGATGATGGCGCCGTGCTGCTGAGCGGGGGCCTGATGGAAGCAGGCGTGGTGGATTTCTGGTTCCCGGCGGGGGTCCAGGTCGATGAGCTTGGCGTAGCAGCCGTGCTCCATGTTGGCGATGCCCTGGTCATCCCAACCGTGCTCGTCGTCCCCAAGCAGCAGGCGCCCGGGGGCGGCCGACAGGGTGGTCTTGCCCGTGCCCGACAGGCCAAGGAACAGGGCGCAGTCGCCGCCCTCGCCCTCGTTGGCCGCGCAGTGCAGGGGCAACACCCCCAGGCGGGGCAGCAGGGCGTTCATGACCGTGAAGCCAAGCTTCTTGACGGTGCCGCAGTAGGCACTGCCCAGCACCAGTCCCAGGCGGCGCTCGAAGTCCATGGCGATGGCCATGGTGGAGGCCTGCCCGGTCTTGGGGTCCTGGCGCAGCAGCCCGGCGTACTTCTTGGGGTCCAGCTTGTGCTGGGGCAGCACCAGCAGGTGGAAGGCCTCGGCGTTGGGGCCGGCCTCCGTCATGGCGGGCCGGAACATGTTGTCGGCGAACAGCACGTGCAGCGCCCGGTCCGACACCGTGTTGATGTCCATGGCCCAGCGGGCCACGGCGCCCAGGCTGCGGCGACTGTGGTACACGGCCTTGGCCCCACCCAGCACACCCAGCGCCTCATCCCACAGCGTGTCGAACAGGGCCGGCGTCATGGGGTTGCAGTTGCTGCTGGTCCAGTCCACCTCGGCCTCGCTGCGGCCGTGCTTCACCATGTAGGTGTCCTGGGGTGCACGGCCCGTGGACTCAGGCGGTGCCCAGTAGGCCAGGGCTCCGCCCGGCGACGCCAACGCGTCACCACGGGCAAGCACTTCGCGGATCAGTTCAGGTCTTGCAAGATTGCTTTTCAGGACGGGACATTCACGGAGGAAGGCCTCGAAGGTCGCACGGGACATGCTTTCATCCAACCTTTCGGCGGCAGTCCGGCCGCCGCCCGAAACCTAACCCGAAGACCCCGGCAAGGCCAATAAAAAAAGGGACCCGGTTACCCGAGTCCCTTCGTTGGAGGCGCCACTCGGATTCGAACCGAGGGATAAAGGATTTGCAGTCCTCTGCCTTACCACTTGGCTATGGCGCCACTGCCGTCACAACGGGGCGCATTATTACCCGGGCATTTCGAGCTTGTCAACGCTGAAATTGGGGGGGGCGGGGGGAGGCCGCCTCCGGTCGCTCGCTCTCCGCGCAGCCCCTCTCCGACTTCGCGGAGTAGGGGCTCGCTCCGCGCTCCCTCCGGCGGCCTGTTCGCAGCCTGTGGGTCGACCCCGCATAAGGCTGCCAAAAAAGGGCCGCAGTCTTGGCAAGTGCTGGACCAGGCGGCGATTTGGGCCTTGACCCTGATACCCGTTTCGGTTATACGGAGATTCTAACGATGGTTATACCGATTGGAGGATGCCCATTGAGAAAGAGGCTCACAGCAGTTGGCAACAGTCTGGCGCTGATTATCGAGCGCCCAATTCTGGACCTGCTTGGCATTGGCCCGGAAACGGACCTTGAGGTGACCACTGACGGCAAGGGCCTGACCATGCGGCCGATTCGCGATTCTAGAACTGGGATATCGGGCAGGGATTCCAACAACGGGGGTGAAGACATGGACGAAAAATGGGTTCATCTGGGGACCACCGCGCGGCACCTTTCTCTTCCACTTGAAACACTGAAGGAAGAATTGGAAGCCATCAGCGCCAGAGCCCTCAACGAGGATTGGGAGTTCGTCCGGAAGGCGGCGGGCTGGCCGGACAGCACCTGCCCAGACCGCTGGCGCGAGAACAAAAGCGCGCTTAGTGACGGCAGGCTTGGCCTGGATCTGCTGGCGCCGTGGCGTCCGGGGATCTTTGTGGGGGCCATGCTGGATCCCACCGACCACAAATGCGGAGTGTCGACTCCGGGAAGCGGCGCTGACTTTTCCCTGATCCTCTCTGTCTCCTACACCCGCAAGAACGGCGCTGAGGAACTGGCGCCCTATTTCAAGGACAACAAGGACTACCGAACCCAGAGGGAGTTCACGGACTTGGTTGACCGGCTCGCCGACGATTCTGGAGACTTCCACTTCTATGACCACGTTGACTCCGTGAGCCGCCCCAACCTCTGGCACCCTATTCACCTTCGGCGTCCACTTGAGGCCGTGTTCGCAGGCGCCAAATCACCGGAGGAGCGCTATGCACGCTGGATGGCAGCGGCCAAGGACGCCCTCACGGTCCTCTTCGAGGGCGGCGAACTGACCCAGATGCGCGACCGAGCCCTGGCCAGAGTGGGTAAGTAACTGTGCGGCTGCCTTCACGAGCCTGCCTGTCAGTCCTCTGGCATGCGGCTTGAGATTGTCAGTAGCGTCCCGTCAAGTGGTGTATGAGCGTCCACGGTTCCTCGTCTGTTTCAACCGTCCCCAAAACGAGGGCAAATTAGGACCGTCCCCGAAGCGTTACGCCTGCGACCGGTGAAATGCAGCGGTGGCAGAAAGATTTGGGCAAGCCCGGGCCGTCCCTGAAAGGCTCTCCTGACACCTTGCATCACGCGGCCGTATGTGGTCGAATGCCGAGTCACGGAGGCCATGCCATGAATGTCCGCTTCAATGCGGTTGCCCGCTTGATTGCGAAGAATCCGAGCTACTCTTGCCACGCGCGTCCGGGACCCAAGACAGGCCCTGCCCGGCTGCTGCCCAGCGGATTGGCCGTTTTGTTTTGCCTTGGGCTGCTTTGGGCCCCAGGGAAGGCCCTGGCGGAAGAGCCCTGGGTCCCAGGAGGACAGGGCGGACACGACTGGCTGTACGCGAGGGCCTTCCTTGGGCCAGCCTTCGGCAATGGCAGCTACCTGATGCCCGAACCAGACCTCGGCGCCAAGCCCAAGGACCTCGATCTTGCCTTCAAGGGCGGTGGCGTGGTCTACGGGGTCGAGGGCTCCGTGGCCCTGTTCCGTTACCTGACCGTCGGCCTTGGGGTCTGGGGGGTCTGGCTGCCATTGCAGGGGATTGAAAGCCACAATCCCGCTGACTTTGCCGCATCACAATACGAATCCTGGGGAGGCACCGGCCTGACGAATTGGAACAGACAGATCTGGGTCCTAGGACCAACCATCGGGTTCTTCGTCAGCAAGCCCTGGGATCTCTACCTCAGCCTCGGTATCGGCTTGAACCCATTTTTATTGGACGGCACGGTGGAAAATTGCATGGCCGCCACCCTCGGCAGCGAGTTGATGACCCGCAAAGTGGATCTCCAGCGCTTCAAGACCCTCAGCTTGGGCGTGGCCCTCCAACTTGCCCGGTGGCAGGTCGACTACCCGTGGGTAGATTTCACCGATGCCGCCAAGACCAGCCGCGTCAACTTCACCACCCTAGGCCTGACCCTGGTGGCCATTCTGGACTGAGGGGGGCGGGATTGGGCGACAGCCCCAATGCCTCTTCCCTGATGGCCGTCTTTGCGCGCCCCAGGCCGTATGGTCCGGCCGCCGCATGGTTCACACGCCCTGGGTGGGTTGTTCTGCCTCTCTTGGAAATGGACAGTCAGCGCAGGACTGGTCCGTCACCTAGACCTCGAACAACGGGACCTGGGACAGAGCTGCCACGTGGCGGGAGTACTCGGTCTTGTCGCCGCCGGCGGGAGCGCCTAAGGAGGCCCCTTTGACGCGGAGTCGGCAATGGGGTCGTCCGGAGAGCGAGCGACCAGAGGCGGCGGCGACCGGGAAGATCCGCTTACTGCGTGCGCGGCTGGGATGGACACAGGAGCAAACGCGCGGCTTGGGCGGGCAGGCTGATCCGCTTACTGCGTGCGCGGCTTGGACGGGCGCCAGGGGCCACCGCCGGCGACAAGCAGCCGCCGGCGGGAGCGCGGAGGGGGCC
>CAIXZC010000281.1 GCA_903923815.1 uncultured Myxococcales bacterium | reverse complement strand
GCGGTAGCGTGGGTCGTTTGAGCAAGCGGCCCCTCGCCCCGCCCCCCGGCCCCCCCACATTGCAAACGCTTTGCATCGGGTCCTATGCCGGAGTAGCATGGCGCCGTTGATGGACCTTTGGAGGGTACGGCCATGAAGCGACAGCCTGTGAAGAAGGGTGCTCTGGTTGGGGCAGCGTACCCCAACGTGAACGACCCCCAGTTCCGGGCGCTGCTGAAGCGGCTGGCCAAGGGCACGGCCATGGCCGGGCTGGCGGGCGTCATGGGGCTGGCGGTGCCGGCCTGCGACCTGTTCCCCAGCGACAAGGCCCCCGAACAGGACGTCGGGCCCGCCGACACCACGGGTGGCGACGGCACGGCGTTGGATACTCCCTACAACACGGACACCATGGGCGGGATCATCCCACTTCCGGAGGATGTCTTCACCGACGACACCACGAACCAGGACTTTGAACTCCTGGGCATGATGGCGGATGTGGGAAACACGGACGTGGTGGAAGAAGACTGGATGCTGGGCGGCGCCCCCGCCGAGGACGTCTGCACCACCGAAATCCGCACCCCCGCGGACACCGCCGATGTGGAGAATGACTTTGCCCTGACCGGCGACATGCCCATGCCCGACAGCAAGTCCAAGTAGGCCCGGGCCCCGCCATGCGCCTCACCCTCTTTTTGGACCACGCCTGCAATCTGGCCTGCACCTACTGTTACAACGGCCGCAAGTTCAGCCGCCCCATGTCCCTGGACACCGCCCGGGCGGCGGTCAAGCTGGTCCTGGATTCCCCCACGCCCCTCATTCAAGTGGGTTTCTTTGGCGGCGAGCCCCTGCTGCAACAGGACCTCATCGGGCAGGTAGTTGAAATGGTCCGGGGGGAGGTGGCGGGGCGGCAGGCCGAGCCCCTGTTCACCATGACCACCAACGCCACCCTGCTGGATGGGCCCACGGTCCAACGGTTGGCGGCCTTCAAGATGCACTACGGGGTCAGCATCGACGGGCCCCAGCCCTACCACGACGCCGCCCGGCCCTACGCCGGAGGTCAGAGCAGCTTCCCCAAGGTCCTGGCGGCCCTGGGACACCTGGTGCAGGCCGGTGCGCCCCTCAAGACCATCACGGTGGTCACGCCTCGGAACCTGGAGGCCTTGGCAGACACCTTCCGCATGCTGGCGGATCTTGGCGTGCGCCACGTGCACTTCAGCCTGGACTACGAGTCCCCCTGGACGGAGGCGGACCTGGAGCGCTATCGCCTGGCCCTGCGCCAGCTTGGCGACGCCTGGGCCGACCGCTGCCGCGCCGGTGGCCCCTACGTTCTTGTCAGCATCTTCGAGAACAAGATTCGCAGCCACATCAAGGGCGGGTACTCCTGCGCCGATCAGTGCGACTTCGGCTGCGCCGAGTGGGCCGTCGCCCCCAGTGGCCACATCTACCCCTGCGACCGGCTGGTGGGCGAGGACACCCGGGAGGACCTGATCATCGGCGACGTCCACCACGGCGGCATCTTCCTGGATCGCCTCAAGGCCCTGGTGGCCCGCAAGAACGCCCTGCCCGAGGGCTGCGAGGAGTGCCAGTACCGCCAGCGCTGCATGCACTGGTGCGGCTGCGTCAACTACGCCATGACCGGCGACGTGGGCGAAGTGGACGGCCTGCTGTGCCGCTTCGAGCAGATCCACATAGAGGAATCCGACCGGGTCGCCGCCCTGCTGTTCCAGGAACAGAACCCCGTGTTCCTGACGCACTTCTACAAGGGGCTGGTGAAGAAATAGGCCAAGGGTAATTGCAGGGAGGCACGGAGGGCAGCATGAAACGACAGGCGGTGAAGGCTGGCACCAAGGCCCGGGCGGGCTACCCCGACATCCATGATCCTCGCCTGCGGGCCCTGCTGAAGAAGCTGGCCCTGGGCACCGCGACCCTGGGCCTGGCCGGCGCCATGGGCCTGGGCGCCACGGGCTGCAGCAGTTCGGGGGAAAAGTACGTGCCGCCGGACGTTGCGGAGGACCAATGGTCCAGCGAGGACCAATATTGGGAGTCGGAAGGCCTAACAGAGCGGGGGGAGGTGAGTCTGGACACCGTCGACCAGGCCAATCTCCCAGACATAGAGGACCTGCTGGCCCCAGACCTGGACGCCGTGGCTGACGAGGATTGGTTCATCGGCGGAATCGAGATGCTTGAGACCTGGGAGGAGTAAGGCCCCGCTTGGCTCCGCTGGCATCGCAAGCAAGATACCTCCCCTGGGGGCTTGCTATTGGTCCCGTCGCGGCCTAGCTCACGCTTTTCCCAGGGGCCGGGGCGGGGGTGACGCCTCGGAGAGCCGGCGGCCGGGGGGATTGTTCCCCCCTCTCCGCCTAGCCGCCGCAAGCCGCGCACACCCCCCTTTTTAG
>CAIXZC010000280.1 GCA_903923815.1 uncultured Myxococcales bacterium | reverse complement strand
GTCATCGAGCTGTCCGAGCTGGTCAAGGAACTGGAAGAGGCCTGGGGCGTTTCCGCCGCGGCCCCCGTTGCCATGATGGCCGGCCCCGCCGCCGCCGAGGCTGCCCCCGCCGCCGAAGCCCCCACCGAGTTCAACGTGATCATGACCTCCTTCGGCGCCAACAAGATCGAAGTGATCAAGGTCATCCGGACCATCACCGGTCTGGGCCTGAAGGAAGCCAAGGACCTGGTTGAGGCCGCCCCGACCACGGTCAAGGAGAAGGTCTCCAAGGACGACTCCGAGGACATCAAGAAGAAGCTTGAGGCCGCGGGCGCCATGGTTGACGTCAAGCCTGCCTAAGGCTTGCTGACAGTTTGCTTGTTTGTGCCTTATGGGGCAGGCCGTAGAGGTCTGCCCTATGCTATTTGTATAACCGCTCACGGGGTTTTGCATGGAGTCAATCAGCAGCACCAAGCTCCGAGTCCGTAAGAGCTTCGGTTCCATCGAGTCCGTGGTTGGTGTTCCGGATCTCATCAAGGTCCAGAAGAAAAGCTACGAGCTGTTTCTTCAGAAGGATGTCCCCGCCGATCAGCGTAAGAGCATCGGCCTGCAGGCCATCTTCAAGAGCATCTTCCCGATCAGCGACGTCAACAAGATGGCGGTCCTCGAGTTCAAGGAATACAAGCTCGAGGAACCCAAGAATGACATCGACGAATGCCGGAAACGGGGCATGACCTTCCAGGCTCCCGTGCGGGTCAAGGTCGAGTTGCAGATCTGGGATGTGGACGAAGAGACCGGCGAGAGGACGATCCGTGACATGAAGGAGCAGGAGGTCTACTTTGGGGAAATCCCCATCATGACCGACAATGGCACCTTCATCGTGAACGGAACCGAGCGCGTGGTGGTGAGCCAGTTGCATCGCTCCCCCGGCGCCTTCTTCGAGCACGACAAGGGCAAGACCCACACCAGTGGCAAGATCCTTTACAGCGCGCGGATCATCCCTTACCGCGGTTCCTGGATCGACTTCGAGTTCGATCACAAGGATCTGCTGTTTGTGCGTATCGACCGCCGCCGGAAGCTGCACGCCACGGTGTTCCTCAAGGCCCTGGGGTACTCCACGCAGGAGCTGCTGGACTACTTCTACGCCCGGGAATACATCGTCCTGGACAAGACCCCCGGCGAGTTCACCAAGAAGCTGGACTACGACCTGTTGAAGGACAAGTGGGCCACCTTCGACATCAAGGATGAGGGTGGCAAGGTGGCGATGCGCAAGGGCGCGCGCTTCACCGAGAAGCAGGTCAAGAAGCTGCAGAAGTCGGGCATCACCGAGGTGCGCCTCGAGGACACCGATCTGCTGGGCAAGGCCTTCGCCCACGACATCATTGATGAGGACACCGGCGAGGTGCTGTACGAGTGCAACCAGGACATCGGCGCTTCGGTGCTGGAGAACCTGCGGGCCCGCGGCATCTTCGAGTTTGAGGTCCTGTTCCACGACGACCGCAACGTGGGCGCCTACCTGCGCAACACCCTGGCCGTGGACAAGACCGAGGATCCGGACGACGCGGTGATGGAAGTCTACCGGCGGCTGCGCCCCGGCGACCCCTCGACCCCCGCCCAGGCCCGGACCTACTTCAACAGCCTGTTCTTCAACCCCACCCGCTACGATCTGTCCCCCGTGGGCCGTATGAAGATGAACGAGAAGTTCGATCTCAACGAGCCCAACGAGCTGACCGTGCTGACCAAGCGCGACATCCTGGCGGTGGTTCGGTACCTGCTGGATCTCGGCCGGGGTGGCTTGCGGCGGCGGAGCCGTGGCGGCGGCAGGGGCGGCGGCGGTTGTGAATTCATCCGGTTCGATGCTCATGGAATCACCAGGTGGGGTTGAAGGCTTGTGGCTTGCCAGAGTGTGAAGAATCCGGTTTTCCCCTCAGCGGCGTTGACAGCGAGGCCCCGGGTCCTTTAATATAGTCTGGATATGAGCATACACCAAGATATTGATCATGAAAAGACTACGGTCTTGACCGACGAGCCCGCAACACCACAGGCCATGCCGGAATTGAACCAATCACAGTCATCGCCCAAAGGGCCCATTCTTTCAGACGTTACGTTTGAATCGCTTGGTCTTTCCAAAGCCATGCTAGCGGTTCTCAAACGCCGGGGCTACACCGCCCCGACCCCGATTCAAAAAGAGCTGATCCCCCACGCGCTGGCAGGCGTTGATGTGATAGGCCAGGCCAAGACCGGCAGCGGCAAGACCGCGTCGTTCGGCATTCCGATTTTAGAAATGCTGGAAAAACCGGGCCCTAACCCGCAGGCCATCATCATGGCCCCCACGCGGGAACTGGTGCAGCAGATTGTGATCGAGATGGAAAAGCTGGCCGTAGGCATGAATGTACGCGTTCGTGGCCTTTACGGCGGCGAGCC
>CAIXZC010000279.1 GCA_903923815.1 uncultured Myxococcales bacterium | reverse complement strand
TGGAGAACCTGGAGGGCAAGTACCCCAAGGTGGCCTTCCGGGACCTGCCCTTCGACGAGGCCGTGGGCATGAACATCCGCCGCCTGCCCGAGTGCAAGTCTTTCACCGGCCTGCCCTTCGTGGTCTACTTCAAGAACGGCAAGGTGGTCAAGGCGACCAGCAGCATCCAGACCAAGGCCCAGGTCACCACCATCCTGGACGAGGTCTTCACCAAGTAGCGAGGTGCCCCATGGAAACCTCCTTTGATGTGATTGTCCTGGGGGCTGGCCCCGCGGGACTGACGGCGGGGCTGTACCTGGCCCGGGCGCGGGTCAAGGCCCTGGTCCTGGACACGGGCAGCGCCGGCGGGCAGGTCATCCTGTCCCACCAGATCGCCAACTACCCGGGGGCCCCGGAGATCAGCGGCAGCCAGCTTGCCCGGACCATGCTCAAGCAGGCCCGGGCCTTTGGTTGCACGGTCCTCACGCAGGCCCAGATCACCGCGATGGACCTGGCCTCGCCGTTGAAACGTGTGGAGGTGGAAGGGGAGGGGACCTTTACAGCCAAGGCGGTCATCCTGGCCACCGGCGGTCGCTCCCGGACCCTGGGGCTGGAGTCCGAGACCCGGCTGCGGGGCAAGGGCATCTCCTACTGCGCCACCTGCGACGGGGACTTCTTCACGGACAAGGAGATCGTGGCCATCGGCGGCGGCAACTCCGCCCTGGAGGAGTCCGTGTCCCTGACGAAGTACGCCTCCAAGGTCACCATCATCCACGAGTTCGACCACTTCCAGGCCCAGGCCTGGGCGGTGGAGGAGGCCCAGAGGAACCCCAAGATCAGCTTCCTGATGAACCAGCGGGTGCTGGAGTTCCAAGGCGGCGAGAACCTGGAGGCCGTGGTGTCCCAGGACAAGGTAAGCGGCCAGATCACCCGGTTGCCTGCCGCGGGGGCCTTCGTCTTCATCGGCTACGTGCCCAATACCGAATCCCTGCACGGGGCGGTGGCCTGCAACGAGCGCGGCGAGATCCTCACCAACGAGGCCCTGGCCACCAATGTCCCGGGCGTGTTCGCGGCCGGCGACTGCCGGGTGAAGCGTTACCGGCAGATCACCACGGCCGTTTCCGACGGCACCATCGCCGCCAGCTCCGCCATGGAGTTCCTCAGATAGCCCGCTTGCTCACGCGCGCGGTTCGGACGGCCCCAGCGGCCAATCCGAACCCCGACCGCAAGGGAGGGGGCTGTCTCACGGCTCAGTACACCTGTTTGCAATCCCTGCCGAATCGGGTAGCGTCGGGCCATCAATCTCGCGAAGGGAGAGGTCGCCCATGGGTCTACGCCATTGCCTGGTGCTGTTGCCCCTATGCTTCCTGGCCTGTACCGGAAACGGTGCCAGCTCGGCCCCGGATGGCAGCCCCGAGTTGGCTGCCGGGGACGGAGGCCCGGGCCTGGACAGCGTCCCCGAGCTGAAGACCGACCTGCCACCGGAGACCTTGGGCCCCTGCGACCTTGCGGGCTGCGTCGGGTCCGCCCCCTGGGCCCCCGGCACCCCCATCTTTCAAGAGGCCACCGCCCCGTGGGGCCTGGCGGAGTTGAAGGTCCAGGGCACCCGGTTGTCCGTCACCGACCTGGACGGGGACGGCTGGGCCGATCTGCTGGTGCGCAACGGCGGGGGGACGGAGCAGTTCGAGGCCGGAGGGCAGCGCCAGCGCTGGGTCCTGCGGAACAATCGCCAGGGGGGCTTCGAGGATGTCACCCAGGCCAGCGGCCTCTTCACCGCCCGCCACGCCAGCCCGGCCAACGGCGCCCTGCCAGGCGACGTGCTGGCCTCCGGCGACGTGGACAATGACGGCGACCTGGACGTGCTGGTGGCCACGGCCATCCACAAGCTGGAGGCGGGCCAGGAGACCACCGAGCTGATGCTGAACAACGGCGATGGCACCTTCACCCTTGGCCCCGCGGACAGCGACCTGCGCTCCGAGGGCCGCTACGCGGTACCTGCCGGGGTGGCCTTTGTGGACTTCAACCGGGATGGGCTCCTGGACGTGTGGATGACCCACAACATGGTGGGTGGGGCCAACCAGCCCCTGCAGGACCGACTGTACCAGGGCGACGGCAGCGGTCGCTTCCTGGACGTGACCTTGAGTGTGGGCCTGAAGACCAGACCCTGGCAGCCGCCCATCGCCAACCTCAACAACGCCGAGGGCCATAGCTGGGCCTGGTCCGCCGCCGCCTGCGATCTGGACGGCAACGGGACCACCGAGCTGTTGGCCGCCTCCTATGGCCGCCGGCCCAATCACCTCTGGCTGGGCAGCCGCAGCCAGGAGGGGCAGGTGCAGTTCACCAACCACAGCGTGGCCTCGGGCTATGCCTACGACCACCGGCAGGACTGGACGGACAACGAGTCGGCCCGCTGCTTCTGCAAGCTGCACCGGGATGCCCAGGACTGCGCCTCCGTCCCCGAACCGATTTACTTCCAATGCGAGACGGACGCCGACATCTTCCGCTGGAACCACGACACCGACCGCGAGCCCTGGGTCCTGGGGGGCAACAGCGCGGCGACGACCTGCGCCGATGTGGACAACGACGGCGGGCTGGACCTTATGACCGGCGAGATCGTCCATTGGGACGTGGGCAGCAGCTCCGACCCCGCAGAGTTGCTGTTCAACAGCGGCCAGACCCCCTTGCGGTTTGAGCGCCCCGGCAACGAGGCCACAGGGCTGGTGCGTACCTACCCCGGCCCGGTCTGGGACAACGGCGACATGGCCGGCACCGTCTTCGACTTCGACAACGACGGCTGGCTGGACGTGTACATCGGCTCCTCGGACTACCCCTACACCCGCGGCTGGCTGTTCCATCAGAAGAGCCCACGCAGCTTTGAACGGGTCGCTGTGGAGGACTACTTCGACCACCTGCGCAGCTCGGGCGTGGTGGCCGCGGACTTCGACCGCGACGGGGACCTGGACGTGGTGGTGGGCCACACCCGCTTCCGCTGCGGCGGCGACTACCTGGACGACTGCTACGACACGCCCCAGGTCCGCTTCTTCGAGAACCTCAGCGCCGACGCGGGCCACAAAAACTGGTTACAGGTCCGCCTGCAGGGCGGTCAGGGCAGCAACCGCGCCGCCATCGGGGCCCGGGTCAGCGTCCGGGGCTGTGACTTCACCCAGACCCGAGAGGTGGACGGCGGGCATGGGCACTTCGGCACCCAGGACGATCCGGTCCTGCACTTCGGGCTGGGGGCTCAATGCCGGGCGGAGGTCACGGTGCGTTGGCCGGACCAGGCCCTCAGCACCCAGACCTGGGTGCTGGAGGGAGGTCATCGCTATCTGTTGAGGCAGGGGGAGTCGGAGGGGGCGCTGGCGGACTGAGGCCTAGTACATGGTCACGTCGCCGCAGAGGGGCCCGAAGACCACTTCCACGTTGGGGTAGTCAAACCCGCCGTAGCCGGAGGGCATGCCCTCGATGCCGGAGGTCTCCACGTTCACGTCCACCAGCAGGGAGCCGGAGGTGGGGCAGCCGTTGGCGTCCAGCACCACGGTGTTGTAGGTGATCTCGACGTCGTAGGAGATGTCCATGCCGCCCTGGTTCTGGTCCATGGAGAAGGAGATCCAGCCGTCGATCTCGGTGGCGGTGACGGTGATGTCGCCCTTGTAGACGAAGGTCCCGCCGTAGCTGCCAATGGTCAGATCGATGACCACGTTGTCGCCGTTCACGGTGATGGTGCCGACGATGGTGGTGCCGCCCTCATTGCAGTTGTAGGTGGAGGTGCTGCCGTTGGTGGTGTAGCAGCCCTCGGTCAGGGCCTGGCCGATGGTGTCCAGGGTGGGCTTGTAGGTGGTGCCGGCCTGGGCCGCCATCTTGGTTCCCCAGAGCTGGCTGGCGTTGGCGTAGACGTTGCCCAGGGCGGTGAAGGTGTTGCCTTCGCCGGGGTTGGTCTTGAGGGCCGACAGGGCCACACCCGCCTCCACCACGTTGTTGGAGCTCTCCACGACCTGAGCCTGCTGGGTCGCGTCCAGGGTCACCTTGGACTTGGACCCGCCGTCGCCGCCGCAAGCAGACAAAAGAACCGACACAACAAAAATCCCAAGAATCTTCTTCATGGCTTCTCTCCCGTTAGGTGGTCAACCGATGCGAACAATGCTGGACACGAGGGGCGGTTTGGTCAAGCGAAGAAATCTCCTTTTCTGGTTCCGAACCTCCCCGTAACGACGCGCTGGAGGCCCGCCGCGTTCTCGACTAAACTGGCTGGCGTCCTACCCGGAGTTGACCCTTTTTCGAGGAGGCGACCATGCGTTGCAACGGGCGTTCCCGGTTCTTCTGTGCGGCCCTGCTGACCCTGGCACTGATGCTGGCCCCGATACCCGCGCGGGCTGCAGGGGAGGCTGTGGATTCCGCCGTTGGAGGCGTGAACAAGCTGTTGACCGAGGCCTCCACCAGCCTGGCTGCCGGGTCCTTCGACGATGCCGGTGCCCGGGTCAGGTCGGCGATCACCACCCTGACCGGCTACGCCCAGGACTTCACGGCGTTGGTGCTGGAGGCGCGGGCGCAGGATACCGCCTACGTGGCCCCCACCTTGAAGGACCTGCCCAAGGAGCTGAAGGCCGCGACCTGGGAGGACGCCCTGTGGGAGCTGCGCCTCAAGTACCAGGAGGTCATCAAGAAGATCGGGGAGATGGAGAAGCTGGTCGAGGACAGCGAGTGGGATATGTACCTGAGCGCCCTCAAGGGCACCTACAACGCCCTGAAGGGCATCTATGACATCTACGGCGACATCTATCAGGGCAAGGTCTGGGCTGCCATCAAGGACTTCTCCGAGCTGATCGGGAACCTGGTGGAGGACACCAACGACGTCGAGATCAACTACGACACCATGAAGGCCGGCGGCCTGCTGCTGGCCAAGTTGCAGGAGACCCGGGCCAAGACGGTGGTGGCCTTCGGCGAGGCGCGCAAGGTTCGCTTGGCGGTTCGGGCCCTCATGCCCGACCTGCGGCGGGCGGAGGAGCTGATCCTGGTGGGTCAGGCCTCCCTGGCCCAGGGCATGGGGCTGCCCACTCCGCCCAAGCCCGGCCCGGCCTTCGGTGCCAACGGGTTCCATGACCTGCTTGACGCAATCAAAAGCAGCTTTGACGCAGGGTCCCTGCCCTATGACGCGGCCCTTGAGGCAGGCACCGCCGCGTGCACCCAAGCGGACCAGGACTTCGCCGCCCTGGCCACGCCCACGCCCGTGGACCAGGACGCCTACGACCAGCTTCACACCCGCTGCCTGTCCCTGGAGGCCGATTGGGGCGTCCAGTATCGGGCCGACCTGGCCACCCTGGCGACCCTGGAGACCACCTGGAAGAACGCCCTCACGCCCGTCCTGAACGCCTACCTGAACCTGGGCTTCGGCTCCCCCCTGGTGCTGCAGGACTGCTCCGCCGCGAATGCCTACGACCCCCTGCTGAACATCTACGACGAGGACCAGGCCTGGGCCCTGTGGGATGGCATGGCGGAGGAGTTCATCCAGCCCTTCGCCAAGGACCTGGCCAAGCTCAGTGGGCCCGCCATCGTGTCCGGCGGCGAGGGTTTCACCGGGACCTCCGTGGTGGAGAATGCCAGCCTCTATCCCAAGCGCCTCCTGGCCCGCCTGGACACCCTGGACGGGACCTGGGACCGCGCCATCGCCAGCCTGACCTACACCGACTGGCAGGCCGCCAAGGCCACCCTCCAGGACGCCCGCCAGCCCTATCTGGTGTTCGCCCTCACCCGGGGCAGCCTGGAGACCCTGCGTTTCGACACCCTGGAGAGCTTCAAGGACGAGGCCTCGCGCTTCGACCAGGCCTTTGACGCGGGGGCCACCACCCTGGCCGCGCTGGTTAGTGACCTGGCCGCCGCCAAGACCGCCGCGGAGGCCTACCTGGCGTTCCTGGACAGCCACGCCAGCACGGTGCCCCGCGGCCTCTACGCCGACAAGCCCCGCGTCATTCCGGCGCGGACCAGCGCCCAGCTACCCTTCGGCGCGGACGGAATCTCGGTGCTGGAGACGGCGGACCTTGCGGCCACCCTGGGCGACCAGTTGGACGAGTACCTGGGGCTGCGAATCGACGTGAAGTACGACCTGGAAGACGTGTTCCGCAGGGCCGACGGTCTGGCCACTGAAATTGACGCAGCCCTGGCCTTCAATGACGCACTGGAGGCCGCCGCCGAGAAGCAGGCGGCCCTGGACAAGTATCTGGAACCCGGGGCCGAGGCTGCGCCGGGGGACTGCGCCCACCTGGGCGAGGTGCTGGACATCCTGGACAACTTCATCTCCGACTCGGTGGCCAACCTCACCGAGGACAACGCCGATTTCCTGGTGGACGTGGCCCTCTGGGTGAGGGTCTGCGGCAGCGAGAAGCTGGACGAGTTTGCGACCCTGGTGGAGGAGTCCTGGGCCCTCACCGATCAGCTTGCCAATGCCAGCGTCCCCAACCCCGCCCAGTACGGCGGCTACAGCGGCTACAGCTACTACTTCGGGCACCTGTATGACGGCAGCGCGGACCTGCGGGTGCTGTGGGAAGACCGGGTCCACGCCGACGCCATCGCGTCCCGCCACTGGCCCCGGACCAAGGCCCGGCCTCTGCACCTGACCACGGGGTTCCTCACGCCCGACGAGATCCGCGCGGGTCTGCCCAAGCTGTACTCTCTGGGCCTCCTGGGCCAGAAGACCTGGGGTCTGGCCAGCTTGAAAATTGCCAAGGTCTCGGGGGACAAGCAGGTGCTGTCCGTGGGGGCCAGTTCGGGCGTGCCGCTGGTGGTGCGGGTGCAGGACAAGGACTACAACGTTGTGGCCGGGGCCCCCGTGCGGCGCTCCGACCAGCAGGGCTCCACATCGACGGACTGGGCGGGCCTGGCCTGGCTGAAGGTGGGGCCCTTTGCCACCTCCGGCGAGTACAAGATCAAGGTGTTCGTGGCCTCCAACGGCCCCAGCGTGGAGTTCACGGTGACGGTGGGATCGGACACCGATGGGGACGGCTGCGAGGATGCCTGGGAGACGGCCAACGGTTTTGGCCCCACGGACCCCTGGGATGGCCCCGGGGACTTTGACGGGGACGGCCTGACCAACGCCGAAGAGGCGGCCCTGGGCAGCGACCCCAACCTGGAGGACAGCGACGAGGATGGGTTCCTCGATGGGGATGAGGCCAGCGCCGGCAGTGACCCCGCGGACGCCAGTGACTACCCCGGTGCGGTCACCGACCCCACCGAGCCCCCACCCCTGCCCCAGTTGCCCCTGGAGCCCCCGCCGCCCCCCCCCGGCCCCCCCGGCGAAACCTGGACCTCCCAGGCCATCAACGGTGGTACGGACGTGGGCACCTACCTGGGCACGGTGGGGGACCGGGTCTTCACCATGACCTATGAAAGCGTCCCCGTGGAGGTCCCCGTCGCGGGGGCCAACTGCCGGCCCATGATCACGGCTCCGGAGTTTGGCGGAGACGGCCTGTGGCACTGGAACTGCTTTGAGAACCACCTCTGGTCCTCGGCGGACCTGCAGACCTGGCGCCGGGAGTCGGCCCAGCCCTGGAACACCGCGGGGGCCTGGCTCTCGACCGTCTACAAGGGCGAACTGTGGGTCCTGGTGCTGGAGACCTACCGGCTGCCCGAGAACTGGGCCAGCCTGCCCCAGGAGGAGTGGTACAACCTGGGCATCCCGCAGCAGGAGCTGTCCCTGTGGAAGACCGACGATGGGCAGAGCTGGACCAAGGTCACGCAGGATCTGCCCATGGAGGCCGTCTCTGGGCTGGTGGGGCTGCCGGACAGGCTGTTGGCGGTGGACAGTTGGGGCGCTGAGGTCTGGACTTCAGAGGACGGAGCCAACTGGAGTTTGGCCACCGAAACCCCCGCCTTCGGGCAGCGCAGCCGCACAGCCTTGGTGGCCTACGACGGGCGGGCGTGGCTGCTGGGAGGCGTCGGGCCTTACACCGGCGGCGAGGACTCCGAGCTTCCCTTGAACGACGTCTGGGTCAGCGACGACGGCGCCACCTGGACTCAAACGACGGCTGCCGCCACCTGGTCCCCCCGGACCAATCCCAGGGCTCTGGCCGCGGGGCCGGGGCTGTGGCTGTTCGGGTACTCGACCACGGAGAACTGCCCGCCGGCCGGCTCCAAGGCCCAGCTCTGGGCCTCGGATGACCAGGTCACGACCTGGAAGCAGACCCTGTCCTCGTGTTCGGGCGTCAAGTTCCTGGGGGAGGGCAGCCCCCTGTACCACCGTGGCCGCCTGTGGGTCCTGTACAAGGCGCAGGTCTGGTACTCGTCCCTGGTGGAGGAGGGCCTGTGCGCTGGGGACGCCGACTGCGACGGTCTGCCCGACGACCAGGACAACTGCGCGGACCTGTACAACCCGGCCCAGGAGAACGCCGACGACGACGCCCTTGGGGACCTGTGCGACGACGACTCGGACAATGACAAGGTCGGCAATGCCAGCGACAACTGCCCCGCGGTGGGCAACCCCACCCAGCAAAACCAGGATCAGGACAAGCTGGGGGACGCCTGCGACAACTGCGCGCTGGCGGACAACCAGGACCAGACGGACACCGACGGCGACGGTAAGGGGGATGCCTGCGACGCCCGCCAGGACTTCGAGGTGAAGGGAAGGGTGGTGTACGCCGGCGCCCTTGGGGGCAAGCTGCGCATCTTCGCCAGTCTGGCCTCCCAGACCGAGGATGACCCCGCCTACGAGGGCTTCGTTGAGCTGGACTGGCCGGTGGGCACGGAGCAGTTGGACTTCAGCATCAGGCTGACCAGCGAGAGCTACCGCCTGAAGGCCTTCATCGACGTGGATGGGGACCAGAGGGCCGACGGCGACGAACCGGGCGGCGTACTGGCGGACGTGGTGCTGGTGGCCGATGGCTCTGTGGTCCTGGGTGGGGACCTGCTGCTGGAAGACGGCAAGGCCACCGAGGCAGTGCCCGGTGAGGTGGATACTAATGGTGGTGGTGATGGTGATGGTGATGGTGATGGTGGGCACGGGGGCGGAGGGGGCGGGGGCCTGTGTGCCGTGAGCAACGCCCCGGGCCAGCCGCTGGAACCCCTGCTGCTGGTGGGGCTGGTACTGCTGCTACTTGGATTCAGATCCCCTAGGCGGCTTGGAAAGACACGCTAGTCCGAACCCCGACCGCAAGGGAGGGGGCTGGGCTCCTTGCCCCTGGCCTACATGGGGCCGCGGCCGTAGACGTGGCACTCCATCACAAGTTCGTCGCAGGTGCCGCCGCAGGTGCTGGGGTCGCTGCCCATGGTGGTGACGCCCAGGATCTCCGTGCCGTTGAAGGTCTTGGGGAAGCAGAAGGCCTCCTGGAAGTTGCCCTCGGCGTCGGGGCCCATGGCGTTGAGCTGGGCGGAGAAATCCATGCCGGCCATGAGCTCGACGCAGGTGCTGGTGAGGCCGTTCATCTTGCCCGAGTAGACCACGCCAAGTTCGCCCTGGTTGATGGTCAGCGTGCCCCGTCCGGTGTGGGCCTCGGTGGCGTCAATCAGGGTGATGTTGAGGCAGCGGGAGACGAGTTCCTTGTAAGCCAAGGTCACGGGCTCGGGCAGGGTGGCGCAGAGGTCTGGGCTGTTGCAGTTCTGGCCGCCGGCGGCGCTGCCGGTGTAGCTGGTGTAGGGCGCCTCGGTCTTGAAGAGATTGCCGTCGGTGATGAGGCTGCCGCGGATCTGGAAGGTGGCGCCGGGGTAGAAGTTCAGGCAGAAGGCGCCGCCTGCGCCGGAGGTGGCCGAGCCCTGGCCCGTGCCGTAGACGGATGCGCCCACCAGGGGCTGCTCGTCCTGGTCCTGGACCACGCCCTTGACGCAGTCCGTGAGGGTCACGGGCTTGTCGGCGTTCCAGGTGGTGAAGTGGGCGACGGTGGCGGTGATGGTGCCGTCGACCTGATTAACGGTGCCCTCGCCCTCGCGGATCCAGGTGCCGGTGGCCTCGTCGAAATACCACATGGGGATGGTGACGTCGGCGGGGTCCAGGTTGGCCAGCTTGAAGGTCAGGGTGGCGGGTTTGCCCTCGGCCAGTTGCAGGGGGTTCTCCTCGTTGTCGAAGAGTTGCACGTCCACGAAGCCCAGGGAGAAGAGGCCCACCTGGGTCTCACCGTCCACGCCCGCGAAGTCGCCGGGGAAGGATTCCAGGTCCTCCGGGTCGCCGGAATCGAAGGTAGTGATCTGGACGTTCACGGGGCCCGTGTGGGCGGCGCCATTGGCGTCCACGAAGGCGGCCGCTGGGAACAGCACCTTGGAGAGGCCGTCGGAGGCCTCGCCGCCGGCAGCCACGGCGGTCTCGTCGAAGGCCTGGAACATGGCGTTCTTCAGGCGGAAGGACAGCAGCACCTCATCGCCGTCGGCGGGGGTCACGGTCTTGCTGGCAGGGGCGAAGCCGCTGAAGGACTCCCACATGAAGTCCCGGGGCAGGCGCACAGTCACCACGGTCTTCTGGTCGGCGGGCACGGAGCACAGGTGGAAGGTGCCGTAGCCGTCAATGTCCCCGGTGAGGTCGCCGCTGTGCACGGCACCCGCGCCAGAGACGATGCTGCCGAAGGAATCCCGGACGTCGCCCTTCAGATTGGCGAAGCCGGCCGCCGGAGGATCGCAGGGGCCCACCGCGAAGTAGGGCGCGTTGTTGATGGTGTCGGGGGTGGTGTCAGCCAGCACCTCGGTGGCCTGGCCATCGGCGGTGTCGGCGCCTGGCAGGACATCACCTGCAACCTCGCCCTGGGGGGCGTCACCGGCCACCTGATCGTTGATCACGTCGCCCTTGTTCTTGTTCCCGTCGCTGCCGCCGCAGCCAAACGCCGCAACCGCCAGCAGCGCCCACACACAATTCAACAAGCAATTCCTTTTCATGGTCCAGTCCTCCCGTGGTTGCATTGCCCCGACCATCCCCCAGCCGTCAGGCCAGGCCACCTTTGAAAAATGCGGATGACCGGAAATCGCCTTCAGGTTCTTCCAGGGGCGGGCGCCAGTCAACGGGTTCGTGCAACTCCTTGAGGGGCCTGAACTTTTTTGACCACCGACCCTGTTGGGCCTAGTCTGCATGCTGGAGTCTGCTCTCCCCAAGGGAGGGCAAGGAGGCCCAGTGCAGGTACCGGTGAAGTTTCATCCCATGGCCCTGCCCATGATGGGCTCGGCTTTGGCCACCAGTGTGGCGGCCCTGCTGACTTGGCGGCGGTTGAAGACGCCGGGCGCCTGGGCCTTGCTGTTGCTGTTCCTGGCGGGGGGGCTGTGGGCCAGTTGCTATGGCGCCATGCTGATGACCCGCTCCATGGCAGGCCAGATCCTTTGGCTCAAACTCGTCTTCCTGGGCGCCCTTGCGGTGCCGCCTCTGTCGTTGGTAGTGGTGCTGTACTTCACCGGGCACGGCCAGTTGGTCAACCGACGGACCTTGTCGCTGCTATCACTGTGGCCCCTGGTGTCGTTCTTCCTGCTGCTTACCAACCACCTGCACGGCCTGTTCTTTTCGTCCTTTGGTTGGGTGACCGGGGGCGCCTACGACTACCTGACCTTCGTGCGTGGCCCCTGGTTCTGGGCCACCTTCGTGTACTCCTTCGCGCTGTTTGCGGCCATGGCCTTCCTGTTGCTGAACGGCATCCTGGAGGCCCCCATCATCTTTCGCAACCGCAACATCTTCATCACGGCCGCGCTGTTCCTGCCCTGGCTGCTGAATCTTGTGGTAGTGCTTGGCCTCTCCGGCCCCGAGCCCCTGGACCTGACCCCCATCGGCATAGGACTGGCCAGCCTCATCTACACCTGGGCCTTGCTGAGTTATAGCCTGTTGGACCTGAACACAGTGGCCCGCCGGGAGTTGACCGAGCACATGAAGGATGCCCTGTTGGTGTTGGATTGGCAGGGGAACATCGCGGACGTAAACCTGGCCGCCCTGGAGCTTGCCAATCTGCCCGCGGGCAAGGTGGTGGGGCACCCCTTGGCTGAGGTCTTCGGGTTCCTGGTGCCTGGCGCCTCGGCCTTGGGTTCCTGGGACCTGGAGGAGGAGACCGGCAACTCTCCGGAGAAGGTGCTGGAACTGTCGGCCACGTTGGGGGGCCAGGAGCACTGGTTCGAGGTGCGCCGTTTCCCCCTGTTGGATCGGCGAAAGCTGTTGGTGGGGGCGGGCATCATCGTCCGGAACATCACGGAACGCCGTGCCGCCCAGGAGGCCGCGCGGCAGTACGCCAGGCAGTTGGAGCACCTCCAGGCCCTGCTTAGGGAGCAGACCATCCGGGATCCCCTCACGGGGGCCTTCAATCGCCGTTATCTGGTGGAGACCCTGGGCCGCGAGATGGCCAACGCCCACCGCCACAAGTACGGGCTGGGGCTGCTGATGATCGACATCGACCACTTCAAGCAGGTCAACGACACCCACGGCCATCTGGCCGGGGATCAGGTGCTGCGTGCGCTGACAGCGCTGTTGCAGAAGGGGACCCGCGCGGGGGACGCCGTGTGCCGCTTCGGGGGCGAGGAGTTCGTGGTGCTCATGCCGCAGATCTCGCTGGCAAATGCGCTCAAGCGAGCGGAGGTGCTGAGAGCCACGGTTCAGGACTCCTCCGAGGTCGTCTCGGGCGTCGCGCTTGCCTTCACCGTGTCCATCGGAGTGGCCCACACGGAGGCCCCCGGTGTCACCGCAGACGAAATCCTGGCCGCTGCCGACAGTGCCCTCTTCCAGGCCAAGGCCAAGGGCCGCAACCGGGTGGTGGGACCCTAGTCCACCCAGAACTCGAACAGCACGCCGCCGCAGCCCGCCTCGGGCAGCAGCCCCAAGAACTGGGCGTCCACTGACAGGCCCCCTTCCAGGCTGTAGAGGCTGCCGACGGCGTAGACGGAATTGGCCGCGTCGGTGCAGAACTGCTGCCATTCCTCGGGCGTCGAGAAACCCTCCGCGGGCGGCTCCACGCCCCAGCCACGGAAGCCGTTCTGGAAGTCACCTAGTACGGCCAGATTGCTTGCATTGACGCTGGCATTGCCCACCAGCCCCGCATATTCCGGCCAGCCGATGACGTGATCCGCTCCGCGTGTCCAGCTAGCCGAATAGGTGATGCTCGCAATGGACAGGTCGCAGCGGAACCGGCCGGTCAGGTCAAAGGTCTGGCGGTCGTGGTCGTCCTCGAACACGCCGCTGGTGGAGAAGCTCAGGCCGTCCCAGGTCAGCTTCGTGGTCTGGTCTCCCAGGGGCCCCCGGGGCAGCGGGATGAAGTAGGCCCAGCGCTGGCAGTCATCGAACTGAAGGCTGCAGTTGGGCTCGCGGGTCTGCTCCTCAATGACCTCGCCCCCCACCACCAGGTGGAACAGCATGTTGAACTCCAGGCTGAGGCTGGGCACCCCCGCCGAGGCCTGAAGATGCTGGAAATACTGGTACTGCCAGGGCGGCTCGGGCCACTCCCGCCCGTCCCGGTCCACCATGGTGACCACGTACTTGGCGTCGCCCCTGTCCGCCGGCCCCAGGGGCGCGCCAGCGGTCTCCCTGCTGGCGGCGGGCAGCAGCGTGTCCCCGTTCACGCGCAGGGCGCCCAGGTACAAGTTGAAGCCCTTGAGGACACCTGCTGGATACTCGGGGGCCGTCCACGTGACCGTGTCCCCCAGGTCCGCCACCTTGGGTGTCACCAGCAGCCAGGCCTCCAACGCGTACACCGTCCCGTCATCCTCCGGGACCTCCGGGATGTCCGCCCACAGGTACTCCACCACCGCCACCTCCCCGTCTGCCTTGGCGGTCTTCACGAACCCGGGCACGGTGGGCACGTTGGACATCCGCATGGGGTCTCCTGGCGCCTTGCCTTGGAAGATGGCGGTCCGGGCCGGGTCCGAGGGCGTCCCGCCGTAGGTCGGTGACAGGACCAGCAGGGTGGGCTCCTCCAGGTTGGTCCGCAGCAGCCACCCCTGGGCGCTCCAGTCCTGGGCCTTCACCAGCCGCTTCAGCGCCGGCTTGGCATGGGTCAGCAGCTCGGGCTTGTAAAGGCTGGGCTGGTAGTAGCGGTCCACCTCCGGGGAGTAGGCGCCCGTCAGGTAGTCCACGAACACCGCCGCCAGGGTGCCCCGCCAGGTATTGTTCTTGGCCTTCACCAGGTCCATCAGGGCCTCCAGGTCGCTGGTGTAGTCCGCCAGGATGACGTCGGCCAGGATGGTGGGCGAGATCTTGGTTGCCACGAACTCCAGGAAGTGTCCCGCCGCGTACATGCTGCCGTTCTTGGACGAATCCAAGGGCACGGCCAGGTAGTCAGCGGTCATCTCCTTCTTGTAGTAGGCGGCCCGCTCGGGGGGCGTAAGGCCCGCCAGATTGGCGGCGTAGTAGTTGGCCGCGGCCTCAAAGAACCAGCGGTTGTAGGCGGCCCCGAAGACCGTGTAGTGCTGGTCGCTGAACATGTGGAACATCTCGTGGATGGCGGCGGTCTTCAGGTCCGACAGGGACTCGATCCGGGTGGACAACACGAAGCGATAGCCGGTGGACAGGAAGGAGAACTCGCCGTCGTCCCCCGTGCTGCCGGCGCCGCTGCCCCCAGAGGGAATGTAGGTCAACTGGCACACGATGCGCTGCTTGGGGTCGGCAAACAGCTTGGTCCCGTCCTCCGCCGTGATGGCCAGCAGTGCCGTCAGGCCGTCCTCCAGCACCTTGGCCAGGTTCTCCACGTAGTCCGGAACCTGGGGGTCCGTCCCCGGCAGTCCCTCCCAGTCGGCGTCCGCCGGGGGCAGGTAGCGTTGGTCCTTGGGACTGCCCGCGTAGTAGTGCAGGTCAAAGTGCTTGCTGGGGTAGACCCAGCGGCCCAGGGTGCCGCCCCAGGTGCGGCCCACATAGCGGACACGGTATTCGGTGAAATGGGAGGCCAGGAAGCGCACACTGGCCGTCTCCCTGTCCAGGCTGGGCCAGGCATCCTCGGCTACCCAGGGGGCTTCGGGGGTCGGGCGGCTCTCCACCGAGTAGGCGCTGGGATCGGGATCATCCGAAAGCTCCGACTCCACCACCGGCAGATGCACCACCAGGGGGGCGTGCAGGCGGTCGGGCTCGAACCCCACGGGCCGCAGGTCGTAGGTCAGGGTCACCAGGGGGCCCTGGTCCTCTGAGTCCTGGCCCGCCTGTCCGGTCACGGTCACGGTGAAGCTGACCGGCGTGGTTTCGTGCAGGCTGCCGGGCAGGACCTCCACCAGCACCCCCGAGGCCGGGTCCTCGAAGATCCCACCGGCCACCGGATCGACCGTGGCCCCCGGCGCCCCCTCCAGCAACCGCCCGCCATTATCCGGGGTCTCCCAGGGGCCCTCCACCGCGTCCGTTTCATAGGGGCCGGTGGAGTCCCAGCCCGAGGCATCCGCGCCGGTGTCACTGGGGTCCGTCAGGTCGGTGCCCGAGGTCTCAATTTCGCCAGCGTCGGCCCCCGCGATATCGCTGCCGGCCACCTCGTTGCCGCCCGCGTCCTTGCCTGCGCCCCCGCCGCCCCCACCGCAACCCACGGTCAGCAGCGTCCCCAGGAACATCAACGTCACAACGGTCCAAAGCAGTGCGCGCATGGCTTCCCTCAAGGCCAAGGATTTTGGAAAAACCTAGCACTACGCTGCGGGTCTGTCACGCCCTTGGATGGGCCTCGGCCGCGGGCAGGAGGACCTCAAAGGTGGCCCCCTGGCAAGGGGCGCTGCGCACGGTCACCTGACCCCCCAGGCGGCGGACGATGCCGTGGACCACGGAAAGGCCCAGGCCCGTGCCCTCGCCGGTGGCCTTGGTGGAGAAGAAGGGCTCGAAGATGCGGGCGTGCAGGTCTTCGGGGATACCCACCCCGGAGTCCGCCACCACCAGCCGCACCCAACCCTGGTCAGCGGCCCCCACCACCACCCTCACCCAGCCGCCCTTGGCCGTCGCCTGCCAAGCATTGGTGAAGAGGTTCAGGACCACCTGCTGAAGCTGCCCGGGGTCGGCCTGGACGAGGCACCCGGCCTCCAGGTCACACTGCAGGTCCAGCCCCGCCGGCAGGGCCGCCTTGGCGATGTCCAGGGTGGCCTGCACGACGGACGCGAGGTCCACTTCCTGGGACTGACCCCGGGCCTGCCGACTGAAGGTCAGGATCTGCTGGACCAGATCGCTGGCCCGCTGGATGCCCTCCGCCAGACTGGCCAGCGGCGTCTGGGCCGGGCTCTCCGGGGGCAGCATCCCCTTGGCGATGTCGGCGTAGGCGAACAGGTACCCCAGGATGTTGTTGAAGTCGTGGGCGATGCCGCTGGCCAGGGTGCCCAGGGAGTCCAGCCGGTGGATGCGGCTGATCTGCTCCTCCAGGGCGGCATTCTCCTGCTCCATGCGCCGGGCGTCGGTCTGGTCCACCAACACCTCCATGGCCCCCAGGGGCGGACCATCCAGGTGCGTGAAGGGCGCCGCCGTGCTGAAGTAGTTGCGCTGCTGGCCGGCCACCTCCCAGATGGTGTCCTGGTGGATCACGGTGCCGGTGGCCAAGGCCTGGAGCACCGCAGGCTGCGGAGTGGCGCACAGTTCCGGGTACTGCCGGCCCAGCAGTTGCGCCCTTGGCGCCCCAAGCAGTTGGCACATGGCCAGGTTGGCGAAGCGCAGCCGGCCCTGGCTATCCACCAGCACCAGGGGCGCGGGCAGCAGGTCCAGGTGCACCACGAAGGAGCCCAGCAGGCCGTTCAGGCTATGGACCACGTCACGAAAATCCGTGCCCAGTTCAGAGGGGTTCCCCTGGGTGCTCAGGTCCCCCTCCAGCACCTGCCCGCTGAGGCGCCCCACCTCCCGGGTCACCTGCCGAATGGCCAGGATGATGAAGGCCGAGACCAGCAACCCCAGGACCAGCACCAACAGGATGCTCAGCCCCAGCACCAGGAGGATCTGGCGGTTGAAGGCCGCGTCAATCTGGGCCTCTATCTCTGCGTCCTCTATCTGCGCCACCAGGGCCCAGGTCACCTTGCCCACCCCAAGGGGGGCGAAGGCAGCCAGGGCCGGCTTCTGGCGGTAGTTGGGCGCCACCATCGTGCCCGTCTCACCGTCCAGCGCCCGGCGCACCGGCTGGGTATCCATCCCGGACTGCGCCACGGGGTTGGTGAAGGACGCGGTCACCGAGTGCCCCTTGGGGTCCAGGGAGGCGTCGGAGCGCATGCGCAGGTCCGGCCCCACCAGGTAGCTCTCGCCGGTGGTGCCCATGCCCGCCCGGTCGCCCAGGATTTCATCAATTCCTTCCAGGCCTATCTGCAGGGCCACCACCCCCAGCAGACGCCCCGCCGGGTCCCGCACCGGGGCCGCCACGAACTGCGCAGCGGCATTGGCCGAAGGTGCATAGAGCTTGGTGTCTGAGAGGGCAAACGGGGCCCCGGCCACCACCTCCTGCCACACGTCCCGCAGGGAGGTCGGCCACTGGGCGACGCGCACCCCGAAGTCGCTCTCCTTCTCCACGGTGTAGCAGATCTCCCCCGCTCCCCCGTCCAGCAGGAACAGGTCGTAATAGTCGTGGCGGTCAACGAAGCCTTGCAGGTAGGGCAGGTAACGGTCGTGGACTTGAATGTAGGCCGGTGGGGCCTGAAACCGTCGATGGTTCAGTCCCTTCAACTGGCCCGCCGCCGCCCCGCCAAGGTCGCGAAAGGCCCCGCAGGTTGCCGTGAGGGCCTCCCTGACGTAGGGGTCCGAGGCCAGGGTCGCGGCGTCCCGCTGGCGCTGCAAAAAGAAGCGGTCCAACTGGGCCCTCTTCAGGCTGCGCACGGACTCAAGCTGCTGCAGGGCCCGGTCGCGCAGGGCCTCCTTGCCCGAGCTGAGACTCAGCAGGCTGACCACGATGACCGGCAGCAGCCCGGCCAGCAAAAAGCCCGCCACCACCAGGAACTTGATGGGGATGTCCCGGGACAGGGAGCGGATCCCCGGCGCCTGGGCCGGCAGCCCCACGGAGGCCTTCATTGAGCATCCCCCGCGCCAGCAGCAGGGCCCACGAACTTGTAGCCCACGCCCCGCACCGTCTCCAGGTACTCGGCGGCGGCGCCCAGCTTCTTTCGCAGCCCCGAGACCTGATAGTCCACGACGCGGTCCGTGATGGCGTAGTCGATGCCCCGGATGTGGTCCAGGATCTGGTCCCGCGTCAGCACTCGCCCGGGGCGCGAGGCCAGCAGGTGCAGGATCTCGAATTCGGTCTTGGTGAGGGCCACCTTCTGCCCCTCGACCCACACCTCCCGGGCCGCCGCATCCAGCCG
>CAIXZC010000278.1 GCA_903923815.1 uncultured Myxococcales bacterium | reverse complement strand
TACAGCCCAACCCATCCCAACGAAGTGCAAGCGCCTGAGTACTTCCCCTCCCCCGCGGGGGGAGGGGAGTGAGGGGTGAGGGCCGTCGTACGCTGACGCGGCGCTGGGAATGCGTGCCCGGCGTGGCGGTGGCAACGACGCCCCTCATCCGGCGCTGCGCGCCACCTTCCCCCGGGTCGGGGGAAGGAAAAGAGGTAGTGGATATTTGTCTTAGCGGGCGAGGGGGCCGGACTTGGTGGCCTTGGTGGGCTTGCCTTCGGGGTCGTACTCGTAGTTCACGGACAGCAGCACGGAGTCGTTCAGGTCGGTCCAGGCTTCCGGCAGGATGCGGCCGCCGTTGTCCAGGTCGTAGGCGTAGACCTTGCGGTGCACGCCCTGCGCGTCGGCGGCCTTGGTGGTGCCGTCGGCGGCGAAGACCTCGGTGCGCTCCAGCAGGCCGTCCACATCCCAGGTGTTCTTGGCGATGGTCAGGGGCTTCTCCTGGGCGTCCAGGGTCTGCACTTCGCCCACGCGGCCCTCGGCGTCCATGACGGTCTTGGTGCCAGCGACCATGACGTTGTCGGGGCCGAAGCTGCGGGTGATGATCTCCTTGACGGCGCCCTCAACGGTGATGCTTTCCTTGATGGCGTTGCCCTTGGCATCCACGGTGATCTTGCGGATGTCCACCAGGTTGCTCTTGTCGTCCATGTTGTAGACGATCTTCGCCACGTCATCCAGGTTGTTGGTCAGGGCGGGGCTGCGGGTGCCGTCGGCGGCGGTGGTGAACTCCAGGCCCAGGAAGGACTGCTCGGTCAGGAAGCCGTCCTTGTTGTAGGTCCAGCGGTAGGCCGCGACGCGGTTCTCGTCCAGCATGGGCCTGGCCTCTTCCACGGTGCCGGCGAAGATGTTGTACTCGGTGCGCAGGCCCTTCTTGTCGTACTTGTGCTCGTAGCTGCGCAGCACGGCGCCGGCGGCGTCCAGTTCCTTCTGGAGGACCAGCGCGCCCTTGCGGTTGTACTCAAAGGTGGCCGAGCTGGCCAGGGCGCCGGCCTCGTCGAAGCGCTTCTCGACGATCTTGCGGCCCTTCTTGTCGTACTCGAATTCGTAGGAGGCCACGCCCAGGTAGTCGGCCTTGGGGGCGCCCGTGGCGCTGAGGATCTTGCGACCCTTCATGACGCCCTCTTCCCAGATGTACTTGGTGTTGGAGAAGATGACGTCGCCGTCGTAGACCACTTCGTCCAGCAGGCGGCCCTCTTCGTTCCAGGTCATCTTGCGCTTGGCGATGCCGCGGTAGTCGCTGTCCAGCGCGCCGGCCGTGTTGAAGCGGGCGAACTCCAGCAGCTTGCCCTTCTCGTCGAAGGCGAACTCCATGCGGCTGGTGCCCCAGGGGCTCTCATAGGCCTTGGCGGCGTCGGTGGCGGGGTCCAGTTCCTTGCAGTCGGCCCAGATGGCCAGGCCGCCCTTGAGGTCGTGCCCGTCCACGAAGCTGACCGTGATGCGGTTGGCTTCCACGGTGGCGCGGCCGGTGTAGGGCTTGTGCACGCGGAAGGAGTTGTGCTCGTGGATGTCCACCTTGCCCTCGCCGCGGTGGCAGAACCGGAACATCTTGAGCATGGCGCCCGTGCGGTTCTGGTACTCGGCGGCCTCGATCTTGAAGTCAGGGGTCCACTTGTACTCGATGCGATTCGTGCTGTTGTCGAAGGCATCGTAGAGGGTGGCCACCTCGGGCTTCTTGTCGAAGTAGGAGACCTTGACGTAGGACTGCTTGCCAGCCACGTCCTCAAGCTTCACTTCGTGCCGCAGGGACTCGGGCAGGAAGCCCGTCTCCTCGTAGGCGTCGGTCAGCATGAAGTACTTGGTCGCCAGGGGGGCCTCGGGGGCCTCGTCCTTGACGGCCAGGGGCTTGGCGGTCCGGATCTTTTCAATCTTGCCCAGGATCTTCTGGTTCTCTTCGTTGGACTGGGGCGTGGACAGTCCCTTGGACTGCAGACCCTGGTACTGGGGCTCATCGGTAGAGCCGCAGGCGGCGGCGAAGACAAAAGCCAGGAAAAGCGGCGACCAGCGCTGAAACATGCGTTCCTCCCTATTCATCCAATCAGGGTCCGAGCAAAACTGCCGCGCTAATATAAATCGCAGGGTCGGGGGTGTCAATTGACTTGGAGGGCTGGTGGTTTTATCTTCGTGCCTGTCACTTTTCAGGAGGCACTGCGCATGAGCGAGCACGACCCCAAGGACCTTGGCGAACTTCATTCTGAATGGCTGGAGGGGGTCCTGGGACCCTTGGAAGCGGCACGGCCGCCGAGGCAGAAGGTGTTCCCCCTGTCGGATGGCGAAGCGGTTCCTCCCCTTCAGATCCCCAACCATTCATTTGATTACGCCAAGAAGCTGGGCTTCCCCGGCAGCTATCCCTACACCCGGGGCGTCCAGCCCAACATGTACCGGGGGCGCCACTGGACCATGCGGCAGTACGCGGGCTTCGGCAGCGCCGAGGAGTCCAACAAGCGCTACCGCTACCTGCTGGAGGCGGGGCAGACGGGGTTGTCCGTGGCCTTCGACCTGCCCACCCAGATGGGCTACGACTCGGACCACCCCATGGCCCTGGGCGAGGTGGGCAAGGTGGGCGTGGCGGTGTCCAGCCTGGAGGACATGAGGACGCTGTTCGGGGGCATCCCCCTGGACAAGGTCTCCACCAGCATGACGATCAACAGCACCGCGGCGGTGTTGCTGGCCATGTACATCACGGTGGCGGAGGAGAACGGGGTGCCTCGCAAGGCGCTGCGCGGGACCATCCAGAATGATGTGCTGAAGGAATACATTGCGCGCGGGACGTACATCTACCCTCCGGGGCCGTCCCTGCGGATCGTGACGGACATCTTTGATTTCTGCGCCCGGGAGATGCCCAAGTGGAACACCATCTCCATCTCGGGGTATCACATCCGGGAGGCGGGGGCGGACGCGGTGCAGGAGCTGGCGTTCACGCTGGCGGACGGCATGACCTACGTGAAGGCCGCCATGGATGTGGGGCTGGACGTGGACGAGTTCGCCGGGCAGCTGGCGTTCTTTTTTGCGGTGCACAACAACTTTCTGGAGGAGATCGCCAAGTTCCGGGCGGCGCGGCGGCTGTGGGCGCGCATCATGAAGGAGCGCTTCGGGGCCAAGGATGCGGACAGCCTGAAGCTGCGGTTCCATACGCAGACAGGGGGCTCGACGCTGACGGCGCAGCAGCCCGAAAACAACGTGGTGCGCGTGGCGCTGCAGGCGTTGGCGGCGGTGCTGGGGGGGACCCAGAGCCTGCACACCAACAGCATGGATGAGGCGATGTCGCTGCCCACGGAGGCCAGCGTGCAGTTGGCGCTGCGGACCCAGCAGGTGATTGCCTTTGAATCCGGGGTGGCGGACTTTGTGGACCCGTTGGGTGGCAGCTATGCCATTGAGGCCATGACGGACGACCTGGAGCGCAAGGCTGAGGCCATGATCGACCGCATCATGGAGATGGGCGGCGTGCTGCGCTGCATCGAGTCGGGGTGGGTCAAGCGGGCCATTGCGGACAGCTCGTACCGATACCAGAAGGGTGTGGAGGCGGGCGAGGCCGTCATCGTGGGCGTCAACAAGTTCAAGGCCAAGGAGGCCCAGAAGCGGGAGCTGCTGCGCGTGAACTCGTCGCTTAGCGGGGCCCGCACGGAGAGCCTGGGGGCGCTGAAGAAGGCGCGGGATCAGGCTGCCGTGGCGGCGGGGCTGGAGGCCGTGAAGGTGGCGGCGGCGGGGACCGAGAACCTGATGCCGTTCATCCTGGCGGCGGTGAAGGCGGGGGCCACCATGGGCGAGATCTCGGGGGCCCTGGAGGGCGTGTTCGGCCGCTACCGCGAGCGCCCGGAGATCTGAGTTGGACCAGGAAAGAGAGCTGGTCAGTCTGCGCCGGGTCACCCTGACCTATGGCCTTACAAAAATCCTGGAGAGGACCGATCTGCGGATCGTCGCAGGCGAACGCATTGCCCTGGTGGGGCAGGCGGGCAGCGGCAAGACGCAGTTGTTGCGGGTGCTGTCCAGTCTGGTCATTCCCTTCTTCGGGTCCGTGCGCCTGTTCGGGCAGAAGCTGCACCGGAACCAGGCGCTGCTGGCCCAGGTGCGGCGCTCCATCGGCATGCAATTCCAGGGCTTCGCGCTGTTCGACTCCATGACCGTGCTGGAGAACGCGGCCTTCCCGCTGGTGGCGGGGCTGGGGCTGCCGGAGGCGGAGGCGCAGGTGCGGGCGCGGGCGATGCTGGCGCAGGTGGGCCTGGGGGAGTTCGAGGGGGTGCTGCCCGGGGGGCTGTCGGGGGGCCAGAAGCGCAGGTTGGCGGTGGCCCGGGCCCTGGTGGGCGGGGCGCCGCTGGCGTTGTTCGATGACCCGGTGGCGGGGCTGGACCCGGTGAACTCGGGGAAGATATTGGACCTCATCTTTGCGGCGCGGGCGGGGGTGGAGGGCAGCACGGTGGTGTGTGCCCACGACGTGGACCGGCTGCTGCCCAGGGTGACGCGGGTGCTGATGCTGCACAAGGGGCGGTTGGTGTTTGACGGCAGCCCGGAGGAGTTCCGGCGAAGCGAGGAGCCAGCGGCGGCGGCCTTCACGGCGGCGCTGGAGGTCAGGGCATGATCCAGGCAGTCCAGCGCGGCGTGGTGGAGCTTGGGGCGGCGGTGAACCTGGGGGCGGCGGTGCTGACCCGGGTGTTCTCGGGGCGCTTCGACCGGCGGCAGTTGCTGCATCAGCTTGACGTGGTGGGGGTGCGGTCCGTGCCCATCGTGGCGCTGACGGCGCTGTTCACCGGAGCCATCATGGTGTTGCAGGCCATCTCCTATGTGCGGGCCACAGGGGCCTCCAGCTTCGTGCCCAACATGTCCGCCGTGGCGGTGTTCTCGGAGCTGGGGCCGGCGCTGATTGCCATCATGTTTTCGGGGAGGGTGGGGGCCAACACGGCGGCCCGCCTGGGGACCATGGTCATCACCGATCAGATGGATGCGCTGGAGGCCCTGGCGGTGGACCCCCTGGCCTTCTTCGTGGTGCCGCGGTTCCTGGCCATGGCCAGCATGATGGTGCTGCTGGTGGCCATTGGGAACCTGTTCGCGCTGATTGGGTCGGCGTCCTTCGCCCACATGCTGCTGGATATCGACTTCTGGGCCTTCCTGGGGGCGTTGCCCGACGTGGGGCTGCTGGACGACCTGTCGGTGGGCCTGCTGAAGGCCTTCATCTACGGGTCCATCATCGCGCTGGTGTCGTGCAGCGAGGGCCTGCGGGTGCAGCGCAGCGCGGGGGGCGTGGGGCGGGCGGTGAACCGCACCGTGGTGCTGAGCGCGCTGAACATCTACTTGGCGGATTACCTCATCACCTGGGCGTGGTACCGGGTGGTCTTTGCCCCGGGGGCCTGAGATGGCGTTGCTGCGCACAGCGGGAATTCTGGCGGGGCGGACGGCCTGGGCGGGGCTGCGGGGGAGGGTGCCGGTGGAGGCCTTCCTGGAACAGAGCAGCCTGCAGTTCTTCGGGTCGTTCATCTTCATCGCCATCACCCTGGGGTTCATCGGGGCCCTGGGCATCTATCAAGCGGCCAGCCACATGGCGGCCATCATCCCGGAGTACAGCGTGGTGGGGGCCAGCTTCATCCAACTGATGACCAGGGAGATGGGGCCGGTGATGGTGGGGCTGATGGTGGCCACCAAGGTGGGGACGGGGCTGGCGGCCGAGATTGGCGCCATGAATGTGACGGACCAGCTTGATGCCATGCGGCTGTCCGGGGCCTCTCCCGACGAGCGCGTGCTGGCGCCGCGGATCTTCGCCTCCATGGTGGCGGTGTTCTGTCTGGTGGTGCTGGGGGTGGCCGTGTCCTTCATCAGCGGGGCGGCGGTGGCCTTCGTGGCCTTCGAGATCTCCCCCGACCAGTTCTTCACCACCCGCTTCATCAAGACGCCTGACCTGGTGGTGGGGCTGATCAAGGCAGTGGTCTTCGGGTTCACCGTGCCCACCATCTCCATGGCCTGCGGGCTGGAGGCCAGGGGGGACTCGGGGGCCGTGGGGGAGGCCACCACCAAAGCGGTGGTAAGCAGCTGCCTGGCGGTCATCACCCTGGACCTGGTCATCGGGGCGATTTGGGAGCTGCTATGAAGATGGGCCTGGAAAAACCGCTGATGGTGTTTCGCGGGGTACGCAAGGCCTTTGACGGGCGGGTGGTGCTGGGGGGCGTGGACCTGGAACTGCCGGTGGGGCGGCGGGTCTTCGTGGTGGGGCCCAGCGGGGCGGGCAAGAGCCTGCTGATGAAGACGGCGGTGGGGTTCGTGCAGCCGGACGCGGGGGAGGTGAGCTACCTGGGGCAGGCGGTGCCCTATGGCGACCCGGCGGGGCTGCTGGCGCTGCGGCGGCGCTGCGTGTACGTGTTCCAGCATCCGGCGCTGATGGACTCCATGAGCGCGCTGGAGAACATCCGGCTGGTGCTGTCCCAGCGGGGGCTGGACTGGAAGCGTGCAGGGGAGCGGGCCAGTAGCCTGCTGGCGGAGCTGGAGATCGGCGAGCTGGCGGACCTGATGCCGGCGGCGCTGTCCGCGGGGCAGCAGAAGCTGGTGTCCATAGCCAGGGCAATGTCGCTGCAGCCCGAGACGCTGATCCTGGACGAGCCCACCACGGCGCTGGACCCCCTGGCGGCGTCCCAGGTGGACAGGCTGCTGGAGGCGCTGCCCGAGGGGCAGACGAATCTGGTGGTCATCTCCCACGACCTGCGCAGCGTGCGGCGGCTGGCGGATCAGGTGGTCATGGTGGAGGCCGGGAGCCTGCGGTTCCAAGGCACCGCCCAGGCCTTCCTGCAAAGCGAAGACGCGGCGCTGAAGGCGTTCCGCGAGGGGTAGGGGGGGGCGAGGGCGCGCCATGGACGACCAGCCAGCACCGTTTCGGTCTCTTGCACAAACCTGAAAGCTAGCACCGGGATGACGAAATACCTACCGCTGGTCCTTCCCCCGCCCCGGGGGAAGGTGGCGCGAAGCGCCGGATGAGGGG
>CAIXZC010000277.1 GCA_903923815.1 uncultured Myxococcales bacterium | reverse complement strand
GACCTTGGAGAGCTCCTCCAGTTGCAGGATGCCCTGGAAGCGGTCCAAGGCGTCGCGCTTGGTCTCGCGGCCCCGGCCCCGGGTGATGCTTTCAAGGATCTGCAGCATGCGTTTGGTGCCCTCGCGGCAGGGGATGCACTTGCCGCAGGATTCGCGCTGGATGAAGTCCATGAAGTACTTGGCGATGTCCACCATGCAGGTGTCCTCGTCCATCACCACCAGGCCACCGCTGCCCATCATGGCGCCCACTGTCTTCAGGGACTCGTAGTCGATCTCGATGTCCACGTGGCTGTTGGGGATGCAGCCCCCCGAGGGGCCACCGATCTGGACGGCCTTGAAGGCCTTGCCGTCGGCCGCGCCGCCGCCGATGTCGAAGACGATCTGGCGGACGGAGGTGCCCATGCGGACCTCCACGAGGCCCGTGCGGGAGATCTTGCCGGAGAGGGCGAAGACCTTGGTGCCCTTGGAGGTCTTGGTGCCCACGGCGGAGAACCAGTCGGCGCCGTTGCGCATGAGGACGGGCAGGTTGGCCAGGGTCTCCACGTTGTTCACGATGGAGGGCTTGCCGAAGAGGCCCGACACGGCGGGGAAGGGGGGACGGGGGCGGGGCATGCCGCGCTTGCCCTCGATGGAGTTCATCAGGGCCGTCTCTTCGCCGCAGACGAAGGCGCCGGCGCCCATCTTCAGCTTGATGTGCAGGTTCATCCCCGAGTCCAGGATGTTGTTCCCCAGCAGGCCCACGGCCTCGGCCTGGGCGATGGCGGCCTTGAGGCGGGCGATGGCCAGGGGGTACTCGGCGCGGATGTAGACGTAGGCCTTGGAGGCGCCGATGGCGTAGGCGGCGATGGCCATGCCCTCCACCAGACGGTGGGGGTCGCTTTCGATGACGGCGCGGTCCATGAAGGCCCCGGGGTCGCCCTCGTCAGCGTTGCAGATCAGGTACTTCTGTTCGCCGGCGGCCTCCCGGGCGAAGCGCCACTTCTTGCCCGTGGGGAAACCACCGCCGCCGCGGCCCCGAAGGCCCGACTTCTCGACCTGGGTGCAGACCTCGTCGGGGGTGTGGCCGCGCACCGCGTTGGCCAGGGCCTGATAGCCGCCCCGGGCCAGATATTCGCGCAGGTCACCGGGGTCGATGATGCCGCAGTTCTCCAGGACCCAGCGGGTCTGCGGGGCAAAGAACGGATGCTGGGAGACGGCGGGCAGTTCGGGCCAGCGCAGGGCCGGGCCCGCGTCGTGCTGACCCAGGAGGAACTCGGCGGGGATGCGGCCGGCGAAGACGCCGTCCAGCAACTGGTCCACCTTGCTGGCGGTGATGGAGTGGAAGGTCAGGCGGGCCTTGCCGGGGAGCTGGACGTCCACCATGGGCTCCAGGGAGCAGATGCCCAGGCAGCCGATCTCCACGACGTCCACGTCCTTCTTGTGGCTCTCCACCCAGGAGCGCACGGCTGCCAGGGTCTTGCCGGCGCCGGCGCCCAGGCCGCAGGTGCCCGTACCCACGAAGATGACGGGGCGGGCGACGTCCTCGCGGCGGAAGGCTGCGGCGGCGCGGCGGACCTTGTCCTGCTCCTCGGCGGGGGCGCCGCACTGGGGCCCCTCAAGCTGGCAGCGGACCCACTCGGGACAGGGCTTGTCGGCGTTGTGCCAGCAGCCGGACCAGGCATTGATTGCGTTGCAGTTACTGCACATTGGCCACCTCCGCCTCGTGTCTGTAGTTGGCCAGGATCTCGGGGATCTGCTCGCGCTTGACGCGGGCGTGGAAGTTCCCGTTGATGGCAAGGACCGGCGCCAGGCCGCAGGCGCCAATGCAGGCCACGACCTCCAGGCTGAAGAGCCCGTCGCGGGTGGTCTGGCCGGGCTCGACCTTCAGCTCCTTGCGGATGGCGTCCAGCAGGCCCAGGGAGCCCTTCACGTGACAGGCCGTGCCGCGGCAGAGCTGGATGTGGAAGCGGCCCTGGGGCTGGAACCGGAACTGGTTGTAGAAGGTGGCCACGCCGTAGATCTTGCTGGCCGGCAGGTTCAGGTGGCGGCCGATGCGGACGATGGCCTCACGGGACAGGAACCCGTCGGCGTCCTGGACCTGTTGCAGGATGGGGATGAGGGCATCGCGGCCCGCATCCGAGTAGTGAGAGAGGATTTCTTCCAACTGAGCGCTCATCACTTCACCGCCTTTTCCTTGTTGTGCTTGGCGTAGTAGGCGACTTTTTCCAAGGTCATGGTGATGTCCATGTCCTCGACATGTACGGTTGGGGGGACCTTCAGGGGGGAGGGGGCGAAGTTCATGATGCCCCGGACCCCGGCGGCCACCAGCTTGTCCGCCACGGCCTGGGCCGAGGCGGCGGGGACGGCGACGATGCCTACGGTGATGCCCTCCTGGGCGATGACCGCGGCCAGGTCTGCCACGTTGTGAATACGGCAGCCCATGATTACGCGGGCGGCCTTGGTGGGGTCGTTGTCAAAGCCCGCCGTGATGGCCAGGCGCGGGCGGCGACCGGCGAAGAAGGCCAGGATGGCGCGGCCCAGGTTGCCCACGCCCACCAGGGCGATGCGCTGGCCCTCGGGGGAGTCCAGCACCTCGTCGATGGCCGCAATCAGCTCCTCCACGTCATAGCCCTTGTTGGAGGTGCCCATGGGGCCCAGGACCATCAGGTCCCGGCGCACCTGGGCAGGCGTGGCGGCGGCGTCATGGGCAAGCTGGTGGCTGTAGACAAAGCGAAGGCCATCCTGCCGCATAAGGTCCAGCAGCCTGCGGTACAGGCTAAGGCGACCCACTGTCTTGGGAGGAATCCGCGTCATTTGTGACCCACCTTCCAGATAGACGCTGTGAAAACGCTCACAGCGTGAATCATTTCACAGCGCTTATTACGGCGATTCGGTAACGCTGTCAAGGAAGAACGTCCTGGGGTCACGTCCCGGGGTCGGTTCCCTTCCGCGTCACCTCACCAGCGGCATTGGGGTCAGGACCTTACACATTACACTTCTCACTCCAACACCCGACACTCCAACACCCCAACCGCCTGCACCTATGCTTTTCGCGGCATTGGGGTCAGGACCTTACACATTACACTTCTCACTCCAACCCCCGACACTCCAACACCCCAACTGCCTGCACCTATGCTTTTCCCAGGGGCCG
>CAIXZC010000276.1 GCA_903923815.1 uncultured Myxococcales bacterium | reverse complement strand
TTGGCCAGGCCCGCCTGCCGGGCGATGCTCTGGGCGGTGGCGGGGTAGTCGCCGGTGATCATCACGACGCGCACGCCGGCGGCCTGGCACTCGGCCACGGCGGCGGGGACGGTGGGGCGCAGGGGGTCCTCCAGGCCCAGGAGGCCCACGAAGGTCAGGTCCAGATCGTGGTGGGCCTCGGGGAGGGCGGGGCGCTGGGTCAGGCCCCGGGCGACGCCCAGCACCCGCAGCCCCTGGGAGGCCAGGACGGCCACCTGCTTGGTGAGGGTCTGGCGCTGGGCCGGGTCCAGGTGGCAGAGGTCCGCGATGGCTTCGGGGGCGCCCTTGGAGGCGACCATCACGTCGTCGCCCTGGCCCGTACCCCAGGCATGGCTGACCGCCAGGAGGCCCGGAGTCAGGGGATACTCGCGCAGCAGCGACCAGTCAGGGTGCAGGTGGTCGGTGTTACGGATCAGCCGGTCGCCCGCCTCGTGGAGGGCCCGCTCCATGGGGTCGAAGGGGTCCCGCTTGCTGGCCAGGATGGCGTTCTCCAGCAGCCCGTGGAGGTCCTCGGGGAGGGCGCCCTTGAGGGTGGTCAGGTCCAAAGAAGTATTGGTCAGCGCAAGCTGGCGCAGGGTCATCTGGTTCTGGGTCAGGGTGCCCGTCTTGTCCACGCACAGGACGGTGGCGGCGCCCAGGGTCTCCACGGCGGGCATGCGGCGGGTCAGCACGTTGCTGCGGGAGATGCGCCAGGCGCCCAGGGCCAGGAAGACCGTGAGGACCACGGGGAACTCCTCGGGCAGGGTGGCCATGGCCATGGCGATGCCCGCCAGCAGACCCTGCTTCCAGACCTCGGCGCCGCCACCCCGGGTGAGGGCGAAGGCCACCACCACCACGGCGCAGGCCACCAGGCCCAGGACGGCGAAGAGGCGCACCAGGCGGCCCGTCTCACGTTGCAGAAGGGTGGGCTCGGGCTCCACCTGCCCCAGGGCCTTGCCGATCTTGCCCAGCTCCGAGCGGGGCCCCGTGGCCAGCACCTCGGCCAGCCCCTGGCCGGCGGTCACCAGACACCCAGAGAACACAGAGGGCAGGTCGTCACCGCCGGGCTTGTCCAGTTCGGTGGCGTCAGTTGCGGGCAGCTTGCGCACCGGCACGGACTCGCCCGTCAGCAGGGACTCGTCAGCGGAAAGGTTGATGCCCCGGCGCAGCACGCCGTCGGCGGGGATGCGGTCGCCCTCGCACAACACCACCAGATCGCCTCGGACGACTTCGCGCCCGGGGATGCGTCGGTGCACGCCGTCGCGGATGACCAGGGCCCGGGGGCTGGACAGGTCCCGCAGGGCGTCCAGGGCCCGTTCGGTGCGCCGCTCCTGGACGATGGTGATGCCCATGACCACGAACACGAAGCCCAGCAGCATGAGGGCGTCCGTGGGCTCGCCCATCAGCAGGTACAGCACGCCCGCCGCCACCAGCATGAGGAACATGGGCTCCTTGGCCACCTCCAGGCCGATGGTCCACAGGTTGCGCTTCTTCTGGGCGGGCAGCTCGTTGGCGCCCTCAGCCTGCAGGCGGGCCTGGGCGTCGGCCTCACTGATTCCGGGGAGGCCCGCAAGGTCCAGGGTGGCCCCGGGTTTGGCGGGGACGGAGGCTTGCTTGCCGGGGACGGGTGCAGGGGACAAGGGCGCGCGGGGATCGGCCATGAAACAACTCCTGAAACAAGCGTCAACCCCTAGGAACGGTTGACGATGCCGGCATTCTGAGCAAACATTCAGGTTCCGTCTACTCGCATTCGGAGGCCCTCCATGCCCGACAGAAGAACCCGCCTGGAGCCGCGAAAGGAGCCCGTCCAGAAGCGTTCCCGCGCCACCGTGGACGAACTGCTGCTGGCCGCTGCTCAGGTTTTCGAGGCCCTGGGCTACGCCGCCGCGACCACCAACCGCATCGCCCAGCGGGCGGGGGTCTCCATTGGCACGCTTTACCAGTACTTCCCCAGCAAGGAGGCCGTCGCCGTGGCCCTGTTGGAGCGTCACCTGGCGGAGACGGACCAGCGCCTGCAGCAGTGGGTTGAAGGGGTGGTGCCGGCCCGGCAGACCCTTCGCGGCGCCCTGCATGACTACGTGGCGGGGATGCTGGACATGCACTCGGGGCGCCCGCGCCTGCAGCATATCCTGCTGGAGGAGATCCCCCTGCCCGAGCGCGTCCACCTGACGTTGATTGACGCCGAACGCCGGGCGGCGGTGACGGTGGCCGGGGTGCTGGAGGCCTACCCGGAGATCCGCCGCGCCCACCTGGAGCAGGCGGCCTTCCTGCTGGTGCAGACGGTGGAGAGCCTGACCCACCGATTCGCCGCCCATCCCGCCCAGCAGATGGTGTCCCGGGAGCGCTTTGTGAACGAGTTGGTGACCATGCTGGAGGCCTACCTGACGTTCTTGACACTTTCTTGATGTCCACGCCGCCCTGTTTGACCCCGTCTTTAGACTGAAGCGCCTAGCCTCCCCGGGTGTCAGGGCCCGGGGACGTCGTTTGCCCCGGGGCCCGTCTTGGAGGTGGGCCCATGGAGTTGTTCTTCAGAACGTCAACGGTGGCCGGGTGGGAGCACTCGGCGGGGGTGCTGTGTGGTCTTCGGGCCGCGGCGGAGTCTTCCCGAGAGGTGGTGCTGCAGTCGGACAGTCCCCTGAAGGAGGTCGAGGATCTGGTGGCGGCAGCCTGGTTCTTCAGGCTTGCGGGCGGCAGCCTGGCCAACCTGTGCGTCGTCAGCCCCTGCCCCTCGCCGGCCTGGATTGCGCCCCTGCGCGCCGCCGGCGTGGAGCGCGTGTTCATGTTCCCCCGGGGCCTGGCCAACGCCTTCACGCTGGCGGACGCCCTGGAGGTCCCCGCGGACCTGTGCCCGGCCCTGCATATCCGCACCAGCCGGGGCGGCGGCGTCAGCGTCTGCGGACACCAGTCCGACTGCATGATCCTGGCCCGTCATCACTACACCAATCACTGCTTTGGCAACTGGCGGTCCTGCCAGATGTTCCTCCACGCCCAGGCCTCCCAGGGGTCGCAGCCATGAGCGCCCTGCTGTGGGCTGGCGGTGTCCTGGTGGCGCTGCTGCTGGGCTATCTGCTGGTGGCGCTGCTGAAGCCGGAGTGGTTCTGATGCTTACGTTGACGCTGCTTCAATATGCGTTCTACTTCGCGGTCCTGCTGCTGCTGGCGGTGCCCCTGGGCTACTACATTGCCCGGGTGTTCGAGGGCGAGGCCACCCTGGCCCAGCGCGTGTTTGGCCCCCTGGAGCGTGGCCTCTACCGGCTGGGCGGGCTTGACCCCCACGAGCAGATGTCCTGGCGCCGTTACGCGGGGGCGCTGCTGCTGTTCAATCTGGTCGGCGGCCTGCTGGTGTACGCGCTTCAGCGGCTTCAAGGGCTGCTGCCCCTCAACCCCCAGGCCCTGCCCGGCGTGTCCCCCCTGATAGCCCTCAACACCGCCGTCAGCTTCGTCACCAACACCAACTGGCAGGCCTACGCGGGCGAGACCACCATGAGTCATCTGACCCAGATGGCCGCTCTGACGGTGCAGAACTTTCTGTCCGCCGCCACGGGCATGGCGGTGGCCGTGGCCCTGGCCCGGGGTTTTTCGCGGCACAACAGTGCGGGCCTTGGCAGCTTCTGGGTGGACCTGACCCGGGGGACCCTCTACGTGCTGCTGCCCCTGTCCGTGCTGCTGGCCACGCTGCTGGTCTCCCAGGGGGTCGTCCAGACCTTCGAGGGGTCTGTCACCGTGACCACGCTGGAGCCCCAGCCCGCGCCCCCCGGCGCCCCCCCCGGTGACCAGAAGATTGCGCTGGGTCCGGTGGCCTCCCAGGTGGCCATCAAGCAGCTTGGCACCAACGGCGGCGGCTTCTACAACGCCAACTCCGCCCACCCGCTGGAGAACCCCAACGCCCTCAGCAACATCCTGCAACTGCTGGCCATCCTGCTGGTCCCCGCGGCCCTGTGCTTCACGTTCGGGGCGCTGGTGCGGTTCCGGCGGCAGGGCTGGATGCTGTTCTGGACCATGACCGCCCTGGTGTTGCCCGCGCTGCTGGTCTGCGTGGCGGCGGAGCAGACGCCAAAACCCCCTGCTGAACGGTCTGGGGCTGGACCAGCTTTTGGGGAACCTGGAGGGTAAGGAGTGGCGCTTCGGGGTGCCCTCTTCGGCCCTGTGGGCGACGCTGACCACGGCGGCCTCCAATGGTTCGGTGAACGCCCTGCATGACAGCTTCATGCCGCTGGGTGGGCTGGTGCCCCTGTGGCTGATGCAGCTTGGGGAGGTGGCCTTCGGCGGCGTGGGTTCGGGGCTGTATGGGATGCTGATGTTCGCCATCCTGGCGGTGTTCCTGGCGGGGCTGATGGTGGGGCGGACGCCTGAGTTCCTGGGCAAGAAGCTGGAGGCCTTTGAGATGAAGATGGCGACCCTGGTCATCCTGGTGCCCTCGGCGGCGGTGCTGCTGGGGACGGCCCTGGCCTGTGCGCTGCCGTCGGTGGCGGCGGCGGCCCCCAACCCCGGGCCCCACGGGTTCTCGGAGCTGCTGTACGCGTTCTCGTCGGCGGCCAACAACAACGGGTCGGCCTTTGGCGGGCTGGATGCCACGGGGCCCTTCCTGGCGTTGGCGCTGGCGGGGTGCATGGCGGTGGGGCGCTTCCTGGTCATCCTGCCGGTGCTGGCGGTGGCGGGGGCGCTGGCGGCCAAGAAGGTGGTGCCGGCCTCGGCGGGGACGCTGCCCACGGACACGGCGCTGTTCGTCGCGCTGCTGGTGGGGACGGTGCTGCTGGTGGGGGCGCTGACCTTCTTCCCGGCCCTGGCGCTGGGCCCGGTGGTGGAGCACCTGCAGTTGTTTGCCGGACAGGGGGTGGCCCCATGAGCCGAGTTGGGGACAAGCGGACGTCGTTGGATTGGGCCCTGGTGGGGCGCGCCCTGGGGGACGCCTTTTGGAAGTTGAATCCTCGCTGGATGGCCAGGAACCCCGTGATGTTCGTGGTGGAGGTGGGCAGCCTGTTCACCACCCTGCTGTTCCTGCACGCGGCGGTGACGGGGGCGGGGGAGGCGCCGGCAACCTTCATCCTGGCGGTCAGCCTGTGGCTGTGGGTCACGGTGCTGTTCGGCAACTTCGCGGAGGCCCTGGCGGAGGGGCGGGGCAAGGCCCAGGCGGAGGCGCTGCGGCGGTCCCGTCACGAGGTGGCGGCCAAGCGGTTGGCGGAGGCGCGGCGGGGGGCCCCCTGGGAGTCGGTGCCGTCGGGCAGCCTGCGGCGGGGGGACGTGGTGCTGGTGGAGGCGGGGGACACGATCCCGGGGGACGGAGAGGTGGTGGAGGGCGTGGCGTCGGTGGACGAGAGCGCCATCACCGGCGAGAGCGCCCCGGTGATTCGGGAAAGCGGTGGGGACCGCAGCGCCGTGACGGGGGGCACCAGGGTCCTGTCGGACTGGCTGGTGGTGCGGATCACGGCGGACCCGGGGCACACCTTCCTGGACCGGATGATCTCCATGGTGGAGGGGGCCCAGCGGCAGAAGACGCCCAACGAGCTGGCCCTGAGCATATTGCTGGCGGCGCTGACCATCATCTTTTTGCTGGTGACGGTGACGCTGCTGGCGTTCTCGACCTATGCGGTGGGGGGCCGGGGGGAGGGCGCGCCGGTGACCCTGACGACCCTGGTGGCGCTGCTGGTGTGCCTGATTCCCACGACCATCGGGGGGCTGCTGTCGGCCATTGGCATTGCGGGCATGGACCGGATGGTGCAGGCCAACGTGCTGGCCCTTTCGGGGCGGGCGGTGGAGGCGGCGGGGGACGTGGACGTGCTGCTGCTGGACAAGACCGGCACCATCACCCTGGGTAACCGGGAGGCGGTGGCGATGCTGGCGGCGCCGGGGGTGTCCCAGCGGACCCTGGCGGATGCGGCGCAGTTGGCGTCCCTGGCGGACGAGACCCCGGAGGGGCGCAGCATAGTGGTGCTGGCCAAGCGGCTGTTTGACCTGCGGGCGCGGGACCTGGGCAGCCTGGGGGCGCGCTTCGTGCCCTTCTCGGCCAGGACCAGGATGAGCGGCGTGGATGTGGACGGGCGGCAGATTCGCAAGGGCGCCGTGGAGGCCGTGGGGCGCTTCGTGGCGGAGCTGGGCGGGGCCGTGCCGGGGGAGGTGCGGGAGGCGGCGGAGGAACTGGCGCGGCAGGGGGCGACCCCGCTGCTGGTGGCGGAGGGGGCCAGGGTGCTGGGGGTGGTTCAGCTCAAGGACATCGTCAAGGGCGGCATTGCGGAGCGCTTCGCCCAGCTTCGGCGGCTGGGCATCCGCACCATCATGATCACAGGGGACAACCCCATGACGGCGTCGGCCATCGCGGCGGAGGCGGGGGTGGACGACTTCCTGGCGGAGGCGACGCCGGAGCGCAAGCTGGCGCTTATTCGAGAGTACCAGCAGCAGGGGCACCTGGTGGCCATGACGGGGGACGGCACCAACGACGCGCCGGCCCTGGCCCAGGCGGATGTGGCGGTGGCCATGAATACGGGCACCCAGGCGGCCAAGGAGGCGGGGAACATGGTGGACCTGGACTCCAACCCCACCAAGCTGCTGGACATCGTGGCCATCGGCAAGCAGATGCTGATGACCCGCGGGGCGGTGACGACCTTCAGCATCTCCAACGATGTGTCCAAGTACTTCGCCATCATCCCGGCGGCCTTTGTGACCACCTACCCGGAGCTGGAGGCCCTGAACATCATGCGGCTGCACTCGCCCCAAAGCGCTGTGCTGTCCGCCGTGATCTTCAATGCGCTGATCATCGTGGGGCTCATCCCGCTGGCGCTGCATGGCGTCAGATACCGGCCGTCGTCCGCGGCGCGGCTGCTGCGGGACAACCTGCTGGTGTATGGGCTGGGGGGGCTGGTGCTGCCCTTCCCCTGCATCAAGGCGATTGACCTGTTGCTGCAGGTCCTGGGGGTGTGAGATGGGCAAGACCTTGAGACCGGCGCTGGTGCTGTTGGGGGCCTTCACGGCGCTTCTGGGGTTGGGCTATCCGCTGTTGGTGGCCGGGGTGGCGCGGCTGGCGTTTCCCTGGCAGGCGGGGGGCAGCCTGGTGGTGGTTGATGGAAGCGTGGTGGGGTCTCGGCTGGTGGGTCAGCAGTTCTCGGTCCCGCGGTACTTCTGGGGGCGGCCCTCAGCGACGGCGCCCGGTCCTTACAACGGGGCGGCCTCCGGGGGGGCCAACCTGGGGCCCTCCAACCCGGCGCTGCGGCGGGCAGTCCAGGAAAGGGTGGGGCGCCTTCGCAGCGCCGACCCGGGGAACCTGCAGCCCATTCCGGTGGACCTGGTGACGGCCTCGGCCAGCGGCCTGGACCCGCACATCTCGCTGGCGGCGGCGCGGTATCAGGTGCCCAGGGTGGCCCGGCTGGGGGGGCTGCCCGAGGCGCAAGTGCTGGGGCTGGTGGAGGAGGCCAGGTCAGGCGGGGTGCCGGGGCTGCTGGGAGAGCCAGGGGTGAATGTGCTGCTGCTCAACGGGGCCTTGCAAAGGTTGGCGAATGGGGGCAGAAAGTGACAATGGATCAGGACCAAAGACCCAACCCCGATCTGCTGCTGCGCAGAGTGCAAGCCAAGGAGGAGCGCAGCGCCCGAACGGCCCTCAAGGTCTTCTTCGGGTACGCCCCCGGCGTGGGCAAGACCTACACCATGCTGGAGTCCGCGCTGCGCCTCAAGGCCCAGGGGGTGGACGTGGTGGTGGGCTGCGTGGAGACCCACGGTCGCCCGGAGACCGCGGCCCTGCTTGGGGGCCTGGAGGTGCTGGGTCGGCGCGAGGTCGCCTACCGCGGCACCACGCTGGAGGAGTTCGACCTGGACCGGGCCCTGCTGCGAAAACCCAAGGTGCTGCTGCTGGACGAGCTGGCCCACAGCAACGCGCCGGGGAGCCGTCACCGCAAGCGTTGGCAGGATGTCCTGGAGCTGCTGGAGAACGGCATCGAGGTCCACACCACGCTGAACGTCCAGCACGTCGAGAGCCTGAACGACGTGGTCTCGCAGATCACCTTCGTGCGGGTCCGGGAGACGGTGCCCGATTCGATCCTGGACCGGGCCGACGAGTTGGAGGTGGTGGACCTGCCCCCGGACGAGCTGCTGGAGCGGCTGCAGGAGGGCAAGGTCTACGTCCCGGAGCAGGCAAGCAAGGCGGTTGACCATTTCTTCCGCCGGGGGAACCTGCTGGCCCTGCGGGAGCTGGCGCTGCGCCGGGCGGCGGAGCGCATTGACGCCGAGGTGCGGGCCTATCGACAGGATCACGACATCCGGGCCACCTGGCCGGCGGGCGAGCAGATCCTGGTGTGCGTGGGGCCCAGTCCGTCGTCGGCCAAGATCCTGCGGGGGGCCAGGCGCATGGCGGCGGGGCTTCGGGCGCGCTGGACGGCGGCCTTCGTGGAGGCCCCCGATGCCTACCCCATGACCCCCGAGGACCGGGAGCGCCTGCAGGGGCATCTGCGGCTGGCGGAGTCCATGGGCGCCGAGGTGGTGCGCCTGGCGGGGACGGGCGTGGCGGACGAACTGCTGACCTGGGCCCGGGCGCATAACGTGACGCGGATCGTGGTGGGCAAGCCCACCCATTCGCGCTGGCGGGACCGCCTTCGGGGTTCGCTTGTCAGCCAGTTGGTGCGGGGCAGTGGCGACATTGATGTGCACTTCATTGCCGGCGACGAGGCCCCCATTCCCCGGGGGGAACGCGGTCACTCCTGGCCCCGGCGAAGGCACTGGCTTGGCTTCGGTGTCGCGGGCCTGTTGGTGTCCCTGGCGACGGGGATTGCTATGCTGGCCCGGCCCTACCTGTCCCAACCAGACTTCGTGATGATGTATCTGGTGGGCATCATGCTGGTGGCCTTCCGCCACGAGCGGCAGCCCTCCCTGGTGGCGGCGGCCCTGTCCGTGGCGGCCTATGACTTCTTCTTCGTCCCCCCGTTCTACACCTTCAGCGTGGAGCACACCCGGCACCTGCTGACCTTCGCCATGATGTTCACCGTGGGCCTGGTCATCAGCACCCTGACGACGCGCCTGCGCCGCCAGGAGGCCGACGCGCGCCTGCGGGAGAGTCGCACGGCCGCCCTCTATGCCCTCAGTCGCGAGCTGGCCACCGCCCGGGATGAGCCCGAGGCGGCCCAGGTGACGGCGAACCATGCGGCGGAGGTCTTCGGGGCGGAGGCCGTGGTGCTGCTGCCGGGGGCCGCGGGGGCGCTGGTTGCGAGGGGGCAAAGTCGTCAGGCCGGGGTCCTCACGGATGAGGAGTTGGCCGTGGCGCGCTGGGCCGCTGAACACGGCCACCCCGCGGGGCGGGGCACGGACACCCTGCCCGGATCGAGGGTCACCTGCGTGCCCTTGCAGGCCGGCGCCACGGTCTTTGGGGTGCTGGCGGTGGTCAAGCCTTTGCTGGACCTGCTGGAGGTCGAACACCGGGGATTTCTTGAGGCCTTCGGGCGACAGGCGGCGCTGGCCTTGGAGCGGGCGCGCTTGACAGAGGAGACCAAGGCGGCGGCCCTGCGAATCCGCACCGAGGAGACCCGCAGCGCCCTGCTGGGGGCGGTGTCCCACGACCTGCGCACGCCCCTGGGGGCCATCATCGGGGCGGGGACGGCGCTTCGGGACGAGCCCGAGCGGCTGGGGCCGGGGCAGCGCCAGGAGCTGTGCGAGACCATCTGCACCGAGGCGGACCGGATGGAGCGGCTGGTGGGCAACATCCTGGACATGGTGCGCCTGGAGTCGGGCGGCATCCATCCGAAGCGCGAGTGGGTGCCCCTGGAGGAGACCATCGGGTCGGCCCTCTCGCGGCTGGAGCAGAAGCTGGGGACCCGGGCGGTGTCGGTGGACCTGCCGGCGGACCTGCCCGTGCTGTCCGTGGACCCCGTGCTGTTCGAACAGATCTTCGTGAACCTGCTGGAGAACGTGGTTAAGCACTGCGGGCCCGAGTGCCCCGTGGATATCGGTGCCGGAGTCCGGGACGGGCAGGTGGAGATCCGGGTGGGCGATCGGGGACCGGGGCTGCCCATCGGCACCGAGCAACTGATCTTTGAGAAGTTCTACCGGGGACCCCAGGTGAGGGCCGGCGGGGTAGGCCTGGGGCTGGCCATCTGCAGGGGCATTGCGGTGGCCCATGGTGGCACCATGCGGGCCGAGAATCGCGCAGGTGGAGGGGCCCTGTTCACGGTCGTGCTGCCCGTGCTGGAGGCCCCGCCCACCGTGGAACCGGCGGGGGACCTGACCCTGCCAGACCTGGAGCGGCAACCATGAGCGAACCCTCAGCGTTGGTGTTGGTGGTCGAGGACGAGCCCCAGATGCTGCGTTTCCTGCGGACGGCCCTGGCCGCCCAAGGCTACCGGATAACAGAGGCCGGCACCGCCCGGGACGCGCTGGTGGCGGCCACCACCCAAAGCCCGGAGCTGATCCTGCTGGACCTG
>CAIXZC010000275.1 GCA_903923815.1 uncultured Myxococcales bacterium | reverse complement strand
CGGGATCGCGTTAACGGCAATTCTGTTGGACCCGGCCAAGCCCCATGGTTGGATTCCTGTGCGGTGGTGGAGCAGTCGGGGTGTGGCGGGGGGCAGGGGGGGGGCCAGAAGGACGCAGCTATTTCGCGACGCGTTCGAGCCAGCGCACCATGAACAGCATGGTCATCATGGACAGCAGGCAGGCGACCACGAAGACCATCCAGGTCAGCCACATGGGGACGCTCTCGTAGAGGATGGCCCCGATGACCAGCAACTGATTGCCGATGGCCGTGGCGCCAAGCCAGCCGCCCTGCATGATGCCTTGGTACTGCGGGGGCGCGACCTTGGAGACGAAGGAGATGCCCAGGGGGCTGATGAAGAGCTCGGCCACGGTGAGGATCAGGTAGGTGCCGATGAGCAGGTAGGGCGTGACCCGGGCGGAGTCAGCCAGGCCGCCCATGGCATCCAGTTCGGACTTCAAGGGGACGCCCATGGAGCCCAGGGACATGACCAGATAGGCCAGTCCTGCGATGGCCATGCCAAGCGCGATCTTCTTGGGGGTGGAGGGCTCCAGGTTGCGGGCCCGCAGCCAGCCAAAGAGACCCATGATGATGGGCGTCAGCAGCACGATGAATATGGGGTTGATGGACTGGAAGATCTCGGCGCCCTGGATGGAGACGGGGCCCAGGTTGAAGCCGACCCCGGACAGGTCGGTGTAGTCGCGGGCGAAGTAGGTGAGGGTCAGGCCGTTCTGGTGGAAGGAGAACCAGAAGAAGATCACCACGCCAAACACGGCGAAGAGGGCGTAGAGGCGCTGACGGATCTCCTTGGTGTCCATCTCCCCGGCGGCGGCGCCGGCGGCCTTGGTGCCACGGGCGGCGGGGGTGGGGAAGATCTTCTTGTTGGCCAGGTAGATGGCCAGGGAGATGGCCATGGCCACGACGGAGACGGCGAAGGCCACCTGGAAGCCCTGGGAGAAGACGCCCAGGTAGTTGGTGGCGAAGGCGGTCAGGTCGGCCTGGGGCTGGCCGCTGACGGACTCGGCCAGGACGCTCAGGCGGTTGGCGGCCTCAGTGGAGAGGCTGCCTCGGAGGTGGCCGTGGCAGAGCTCGGGCAGGGAGGGGTCATAGGCGAAGCCGTTATGGGACAGCCAGCCGTTGCGGGCGATGACGGCGATGATGGGGGCGAAGAGGGCTCCCACATTGATGAACATGTAGAACAGGGAGAAGCCCGAGTCCCGCATCTTGCTGTATTCGGGGGCGTCGTACATCTGGCCGACCAGGGCCTGGAGGTTGCCCTTGAAGAGGCCGTTGCCAAAGGCGATGGTGAACAGGCCGATGCAGGTCAGCACCAGGAAGGGCAGATAGTTCTCGGCGGCCGTGGGCGTGGGGATGGCCAGCAGCACATAGCCCGTCGCCATGACGAAGAGCCCCGTCATGATGGTGGCCTTGTACTGGCGCGTGCGGTCAGCGATGAGGCCGCCCACGAAGGCCAGGATGTAGATGGAGAAGTAGAAGATGGAGTAGATGATGCCGGCCTTGGTGCCCGACAGGCCGAACTTGGCCTGCAGGAACAGCACCAGGATGGCCATCATGGTGTAGAAGCCGAAGCGCTCGCCCATGTTGGCCAGGGCGGCAGGCAGCAGGCCCTTGGGATGATTCTTGAACATCGCGTCCCTCCTGAACGAATTTCCGCATTTTTACTATGGTTCGAGGCGGTTCACAACGTCTCTGTGTCGGCGGGGTCGGGCTCGTCTTCGAAGGTGCCGCGCTCGGGGGGCATGAGGCCCGCCTTGGCCAGCACGTCGTTGATGACCAGGGCGGCCAGGAACATGCCGAAGGTGGCGGTGACGGTGACCATGCTGCCGTTGATGGCGGCTTTCTTGCTGCACCACTCGTGGGCTTCCAGTTTCTCGCCGTTGGGGCCGTGGAGGAAGGCCGGGCAGTGACAGGCGCCGCCCCCGCAGCCATCGACCTCACCTTGCTGGGCCAGCATCTCGGGGCTGTAGACGACCTTGAAGTCCCAGCGGGGTTTGCGCTTGCGCAGGCGCTTGCGGATGCGGCGGGCCAGGGCGCAGCCTTCGGACTTCCACACCGAGTCCACGCGCACCCGGGTGGGGTCCAGCTTCCCCGAGGCGCCCATGCACGAGAACACCGTGCGGCCCAGTTCCAGGCTTTGCAGGATGAGATTCAGCTTGGGGCTGAGGCTGTCGATGGCGTCCAGCACGTAGTCGTAGGTCTCCAGGGCGAAGGTCTCGCGGGTCTCCAGGCAGTAGGCGCGGTGGTGGGTCTGGATGTCGGCGGCGGGGTTGAGGCTGCGAAGGCGCTGGGCCAGCAGGTCCACCTTGACGCGGCCCACGGTCTCGGGGGTGGCCTGCAACTGCCGGTTGACGTTGGTGATGCACACACCGTCCGAGTCCACGATGGTCAGGTGCCCGAGGCCGCTGCGCACCAGGGCCTCGGCGGTCCAACTGCCCACGCCGCCAATGCCAAACAGGATGACCCGGGCGCCCGCAAGGCGGTCCATGCCCGCGGCCCCCACCAGCAGCTCCGACCTGTTGAACGCCGCCGACCGAATTCCCGTCACTGCCGACCTCCATGCCCAAAACCGCGCGCATGCTAGCGCGTTTGGCGTCCGGGGAAAATGCAAAACGGCGCGGGATGGCGCGGCGGTTGACAGCGGGCCCAGGATGTCGACCATGGGGGGCTGAGCGCCAACTTCCATGGGGGGTGAAGATGCTGCGCCACCTGTTTGCAGGCTTGCTGCTGTTGTGGCCCCTGTCGGCCTTCGCTGCGGACACCATTGAGGTGTGGGCACCGGGGGCCCTGGATGTGGAGTTTCACGGCGGCGTGGAGCGCTGGACCTGGGGCGGAGGGGAGACCCACCTGATGGGCGAGACGGTGGTGG
>CAIXZC010000274.1 GCA_903923815.1 uncultured Myxococcales bacterium | reverse complement strand
TGAAGTCATGGAGAAGCTGCAGGACACCTACTCCTTCATTGATGACTACAAGTTCATCATCCTCGGAGTCATCGGTGGCTTCATTGCGCTGATCCTCATCATCTCCGGCATCAGCACCTGGAACAGCCACAGCAAGCAGCAGAACGCTGACGCCATGCGCGCCGTGTTCGAGACCATGGGCAAGACCGTGGAGGCCCCCGCTGAGGGCGCCACGACCCCCACGGACGGCAGCGTGTACGCCACCCAGGCCGACAAGGACAAGGCTGTCCTGGCCGCCATCGACACCTTCCTGGCCGACGCCGGCGGGGCCTCCGAGAAGGCCGGCCGCGTCCTCCGCGCCAGCCTCATGGGCCAGTCCGGTGCCGGTGCTGAAGCCGCCAAGGAGATCTCCGAACTGGTGGGCGACGACGCCTTCGCAACCCTGGCCCCCGTCCTCTACGAAAACCTCGGCGCCCTGGCCCTCAAGGCCGGCCAGAAGGATCAGGCGGCCCAGTGGTTCGGCAAGATGAAGGACGCCACCGCGGTGCCCTACATCAAGGCCATGGCCCTCATCCACTTGGGCGACCTTGCCAACCCCATGCTGGGTGGCAACAACGCCGGCGAGGCCGTGAAGTCCTACGAGGCCGCCCTCAAGGAACTCCCCGAGTCCAAGGACGCCGCCGCCAAGGCCGACCTCTCCATCCTCGCCCGCCAGGACGCGGAGCTGCGCCTCCTGCTCACCCCCCGCTCCTGATCACAACCATGAAATACGGGCTCACCAGTCTCGCGGTGCTGCTCTTTGCGGCCCTGGGCTGTGCCTCGTCCGTGGATCAAGTCTGGGGCACGTCCCCCTGGCTGGACACCCGCTGGGCCGTGGACCTGGAGGCCCCGGTGAAGATGGCCGGCTACCCACGGAACACCGCCGGCGTCGCAATGGATCCTTCCACCGGTCTCCTGGTGGCCGCCTCCTCCCTGCGCGCCGACGCGGGCCGCGTCCTTGGCCTCTCCATGCTGGATGGCGCCCAGCGCTGGGAGTTCAGCCCCGCCGCCGCCACCGCCTCCCTGCTGTTGACCGAAGGCCAGCTCTTCGTGGCGGACTTCGAGGGCTCCCTCTGGAAGCTTGACCCCCGCAACGGCAAGCCCCTCTGGGACAAGCCCGCCGTGCTCTCCGCCCCCGTCGACGCCCAGCCCGTGCTGCACAACGGCGTCCTCTACCTTCACGACTCCTCCGACGGCCTCTGGGCCGTCCGCGCCAGCACCGGCGAGGTCCTCTGGACCCTCTCCCGCCCCCTGCCCTCCAGCCCCGGCCTGCTTGGCCAGGCCATGCCGGTGGTGCTTGACGAGGGCTTGATCCTGGCAGCCTGGACCGACGGCAGCCTCTCGGCAATCACCCTGGACGGCCAGGAGTCCTGGAACCGCAAGCTCTGCGACTCCTTCGACGGCCTCAACGACGCCGACATGGTCCCCGTGGTCCTGGGCCCCGGTCGCGTCCTGGCCGCCTGCCACGAGGGTGGCCTCTTTGAGGTCTCCACCCAGGACGGCAGCATCCTGTCCCGCCGCGACACCCCCCGCCCCCTCTACTCCGCCCCCGTGGACGCGACCCTCTACCTTGTCAGCGGCGCCGCGGAACTCAGCGCCCTGGACCTGGACGGCCTGGCCCCGCGCTGGTCCCTGCACCTCTGGCGCCCCCTCTCCCACGCCCCCCTGGTCTGCGGTTCCGCCCTGGTCCTACCCATGGGCGACTCCCTGGCCCTGGCCGACCCCGACACCGGCGCCCTCCTCACCCGTTATCAGCTTGAGTTCGGCGTCTCCTCTGCCCCCATCTGCAAGGACTCGGACCTCTATTTCGTCTCCAACGGAGGCAAGGTCCGCCGGGTCTCCCTTCTGGGCCTGTGAGAAAATAGTCACCACTCCCTGATCCCTCCGTCGCAGATCTCCTAGCGATCCCC
>CAIXZC010000273.1 GCA_903923815.1 uncultured Myxococcales bacterium | reverse complement strand
GGCATCGCCACCGGCGGCCTGAAGGCCGGCAAGCAGCTTGGCAAGGTGCTGGTCAGCGCCACCCACGGCACCCTGACGGACAGCGTGGAGATCAGCATCGTGCCGCCCACCCTCAGTGTCCTGACGGTCTGCACGGAGAACGCTGGCGGCAACGTGGCGGGCGTGGATCTGCGCCTGGCCTACACCGGCGCTGCCTCCCTGGGCCTGCCCTCGGCGGACGCCCTCAAGCCGCTGCTGAAGCTTGCCGGTCAGTTCCAGATGAACGACCGCAAGGCCTCCCCCCGCATGGTCCTGGCGGCCCCCTACACCTTCCCCGCGGACGGGCCCCTGTTCACCTTTGATTGGCCCATCACCCAGGGCCTGCCCGCACTGGCCGAGTTCAGCGTCACCGGCGCCAAGGTCTCGGACCTGTTGGGCGTGGTGGTACCCTCCGGCGGCCTGACCATCTGTGCCCTGGAGAACCGCCTGGGCGACCTGCCCCCCGTGGTGCGCCTGGAGGCCCTGCCCGCCACCACCGACCAGGCCACCGTGGTGGTCAACGCCGTGGTGACGGACGCGGACCTTGGCACCTGCACGGGCTTCCTCAAGGTCAACGACCTGGAGCAGGCCGTGGCTGTGACCAGCGGCGCCGTCTCCGTGGAGGTGACCCTGCTGCCCGGCCCCAACACCATCACCCTGCGCGTCGTGGACGGCGGCAACCAGGAGGGTAGCGACAGCGCCTCCATCCGTTACCAGACCGCCAACGCCGCCCCCCAGGTCAGCATCACCGCCCCCGGCGCCAGCACCGCCGCCGCCTCCGTGGTGGTGGCCGGTGCCGTCACCGACGACGGCCCCCTGGCGGACGTCACCCTGCGCGCCCGCGTGGGTTCGGGCTCCTGGGTGGACTGCCCGTTGGACGCCGTGGCCGCCACCTACACCTGCCCCGCCCTGGCCCTGGTGCTGGGCAATAACTCGCTGCGCGTGGAGGCCACCGACGCCCAGGGCGCCACGGGCGTTGCCACTCTGGTGGTGCGTCGCCTGGAGCCCGTGGTGCCCCCCAAGGTCACCATCACCGCCCCCGCCGCAGGCACCATCTTCAGCAAGAACCCCGCGACCCTCACGGGCACCGTGGCGGACGGCGGCAACCCCGCCCAGCTCACCGTGACCCTCAAGGTCAATGGCAAGGCCGCCCCCCTCACCTGGGACTTCTTCACCCGCAGCTTCACCGCCAAGGTGACCCTGGACGACGGCCCCAGCACCCTGACGGTCCGCGCCGAGGACCCCACCGGCGGCTTCGACGAGAAGTCCGTCGCCGTCTCCTTCGTGGCCCCCGACAACGCCCCCACCGTCACCATCACGTCCCCCGTCACGGGCGCCAAGCTGGCCTTTGACACGGTGCTGGTCTCCGGCGACGTGCAGGACGACCGCGCCCTGTCCACCCTCAAGTCCCTCACCGTCAACGGCGTGGTCGCCAACCTCGCCACCCCCGCCGCCACCAGCAGCACCTGGACCGCCCAGGTGCCCCTGCAGGTGGGCCCCAACACCCTGACCGTCAGCGTGGAGGACAAGTTCGGCAACACGGCCAGCGCCAGCGTCCAGGTGACCAACGTGCCGCCCCCCGCGGTGGTGCTGAACCTCATCCGCATCGGCAACGGCACGGAGGGCTTCAACGTGGATCAGGTGGGGGCGCTGGGGGACAAGGCCGCGGACAACGCCCTGTCGGGGCTTGGCAGCGTGGCCAACCCCATGATCGCTACCCAGTTGACCGACCCCTTGAAGCCCCTGCTGGTGGTATTGGAGTTCCAGGGCCTGGCGACCCTGCCCAAGCCCGGCGAGGCCCCCGTCACCGTGGACATCATCGGGTACATGGCCACGGATCTGGACGGCAACTCGGCGGACAACTTCAGTGGCACGGAGACCTTCGGCATCTCTGAGGCCAGCTACGACCCCATCACCGGCGAACCCCTCATTGCCTTCAAGGGCGTGCAGGTGAAGAACGAGTTCGGCAAGGTGAAGATTGCCACCTTCCCCGACAACCCCGCGCTGTTCAACCTGAGCCTGGCCACGGAGGGTCTGGGGACCCTGACCATCCGCATGGAGCCCGCCTTCATGGAGACCCTGCTGTCCGAAGGGGCCAACGGCGTCAGCATTGACGACGCCCTCCTGGGCGGCGTGGTGCCCGCGGGCCTGCTGGCCATGGAGTTGGTGCTGGAGGGGCTGACCATCAACCCCCTGGCGCTGCTGATCAAGAGTGACCCCGCCAACCCCGTCCCCGACGTGGACCTGAACAAGGACGGCAAGCTGGCCACCAACCCCGCCACCGACGCCACCCCCGCCAACCCCGACGGCATCAGCGTGGGCGTCAAGGCCAAGGGCGTGCCCTGCAAGCTGCAGAAGTAGAACGACGTTTCGGCTGATTCAGCGATCCGCTCACTACGTTCGCGGCTAGGTTTTGGCGG